>PLSY01000352.1 GCA_003164275.1 Acidimicrobiaceae bacterium
GGAGGCCGTCGCCGTCGCTGCTGAAGCGAGGCGCAAGTGCGAGGAGGGCCTCCTGACCTCGACCGATGTGGGCATCGACGCACTCTCCAACTACTCCATCCTGACCGACGAACTCGAAGATGCCCTGGCGGCGCTGGAGATGACGTGATCGCGTGCACCTCGTCTGCCGGAGGTCCCCGACCACCAGGGCACGAGCATGGTGGTCGGGCCGACTGGCGCCCAGCCCTACCGCTCCCGGCGCCGGTTCATCGGGAACCGGGGGACGGCGATCGGCTCCTCGGTGAGGTCGTTCGGACGAATACTCCGGCGCGGCTCGTCGGTGACCCACGCCCAGAGGATGAGGTCCCACTCCGTCGCCGGAAGCGTGCCGTTGAGCTTGCGCCCCAGGTTGGCCCGGTCGGCCCCGAGGTGATCGGCCAAGTCGTTGATCGAGTTGTTGAAGCGCAGCCGCAGGAGGTGGAGTGCGAGGGCCAGCTCGTGCTGCTCCCTCGACCTCGCCAGGCGCATGGCACCCATCAGGTCCGTGGCGAGATGCCACTGGACGTCTTCCTGCTGGCCGAAGTAGCCGGGCACATCAAGGAAGCTGTTCGGCACGAAGGCGCTCGGGACCGTCATGAACTGACCAGGCTGTCTGGCTCCGCCATTCGGGATCCGGTTGCCGCATCCGAGGTCAGGTTCGTGAACACGGATTCACTCGCCATCCGCGTCACTGCCATCATTCGGCTGCCCCATGGACGTTGGGTCCAGGCCCAACGAAAGCGCAAGCTGCCTGAAGGCGGCTTCCATGGGTGCGTCCATCGACGCAGGGCGCCCCAGGAGCGCAATGCGGTGCAGGTACACGTCGAAGGGCACATCTGTCTGGTTNNTTCGATGCCACGCGGTGGTCCAGCATCCCTGGCAAGGTTCCGCGTCCTCGATCGACAGCACTCTCGATGAACTCGAGTTCCGAGGTCGTAATCACCGTCAGTGGATGAATCATCGGATGCTGGAGCGATCCCCGCTCGCGCAGGCGCTGCTTGACCGCTGGGCCCATCAACGGACTCCATGGAAAGCCAGCGGCGGCAACCACCACGGGGTGGTACTTGGGGGCCGGGACCCGGTCGAGCTGGTCGGGGAGCGAGCCTCCGCCAGCGATCATCCGGTGGATCGTCTCGTTCAGCTGGGCGGCCTTCTCGACGACGATCCGCTCGAGGTCCTTCTCGAGAGCTTGCATCGAACCCGACGAGGCCGCACCGGCGGTGATCGGATGGTCGACTGCGTCGAGCGCCACCCAAGTGTTCCCACCATCGATCAGGAAGTCGCAGCACTTTCCATCCTCTTCGGGCCAATAGGCCCGAAGGTCGGCCTCACGCCAGAGGTGCCGCCCGAACACGCCGTGGTTGGGTGCGACATTGCGTAGGCGGTCTGCCACGTACTCTTCGGCCACGTGCCCGGTGAAGTCGCCGAACGCGCCGAGCGAACGGGAGCGCGCGGTCCGAGATGACACCCCGTACGCCTTGCCAGTGTTGATCGCATGGCGCACTTCCCAGAGGAAGCCCGATCCGCACGTACGCTCGATGAGGAACTCTGGGTTCAGCACCAGGAAGGTTCCGTCATCGCAACGAAGCAGTGGGTGCCGACGCAGCGAGTTGGCCGCCCACTGGAATCCGAACGCATCAACCTCCTGGCGCACGTCGGCAGCAAGGGTGGGTAGGTCTGTTGCCAGCAGTGCAAGGGCGGCGTCGACTTCACTTTCGGATCGGGTGTGCTGTGCAAACGCTTCGCGCGAGAGGCGCACCGAGCGCTCTTCCCGCAGCTTCACGAGGGCGTGAAAGCCAACCTCGAACAGGGCCTCGGGGCTGCAACCGGTTGCCTCCTCGAACACAGCATCAAATCGCGCCGCCGCGACCGGGTCGTACTCGACGGCGAGTTCACGTGTGCGCCGCCACCGTGCCAGCTCGATTCCAAGGTCACTGGCATGGTTGAACAGCTGGTTCTGGACCGTGTCCATCGCCAGTGACTGAGGGAAGGATGTTCCGGGCCAGTAGGACTCACCTGTGTGTGGTCCGCCACCGAGGTCGTCTGCAAGATCGAGTGAGAGCAGCACGACGTGGCTGAATGCCATCTCGGGGTCCAGTCGAGGCTCGTGATCCATCAGGAGCGCGAGTTTCATGATTCCGAGAATCGCCTGAGGTGCGAGGAACATCCATCCCTGCCCCAGCAACCCCTCCGCTCGACGGCGAACATCCTCTCGAAGTGGTTGCAGGAGCGACCGATGGGCTTCCTCATCGGTGGGGTGCCGCTCGTAGAGCTGTCCGAGCAAGAGCGCTCCGGCGGTGAGAAGTGACTCAGCACTGTGGCCGCGCACCATCTCGGCCACGAGAGGCTTCCCCAAGCGGTGGCCGAACAGAGTCTGGTGTGTCATGTAGCACCGGGTCATGTCCGCCAGCTGGGCGCCAGGTGCTCGAATCGGAAGGATGAGTCCGTCCCCCCGGTCCCCCATCCTGAGCCCGAGCACCGGTGTCGTCGTACCCATTCCGTAGGCCTGCCCGGGCGTAGGAGCGGCCAAGTAGGTACGCCGTAGCTCCACGGGTTCGCGCCCGGCTACGGCTGCGAGAAGCGGGTCCCACGGATCGGCGGTCATCGAATCAGGACCACGAGGGCCCCCGCATCCCGGCGGGGGGCCTCCGTGTGGCACTGGGCTGATTCCAGCGACTCCGACGTCATCACTGAGAGATCGCGTGTCACCGCTGCAAGATCGCGTGTCACTTGGTGAGAGATGTCGAGTGTCACTGATGAAACTTCACATTAGGTGTGAAATCTCGTGGAATGTCGGT
>PLSY01000089.1 GCA_003164275.1 Acidimicrobiaceae bacterium
GCGAGCCGTCCTCCATGATTTCGTTGGAGACATCCCGGGCCAGTTGGAGGTCCGTAGCCGAGCAGTGGACATTGTCGGCGAGGTCCTGGCGCATCTCGATCTGACGTCCGTCGTCGAGGGTCAGACGCGCCGAGACGGCCCATCCCGAAGTGTCCCAAGGCTTGTGGCGGTCCATGAACCACTGCTCTTCTTGCCCGAGGCGCCCCTTGCGCCGCGCCCGGCCGCACAGCGCCGAGTAGATGGCGGCATGCCAACTCGACTTGGCGGACTCGTTGTCGCCTACGACCACGGTCATCCCGGGCGCAAGCTCCAGGCTGTCCCCGGTAAGGGGGCCGAAGCAGTGGGCGGTAACCGAATCGATGCGCATCAGCGCACCGCCAAGTCGTCATGGCCAGCCAATGCGCGCAGCCCGGTGACGAGCACACGCCTACGCTCGTCATCGCCCAGATCGGACGACGCCATGACGTCACGGACGAACTGACCCCGCACCGTCGGCTCGCACGAGAGGGTCTCGAAGTCGTACGCGGGGCGCACCTTGTCGAAACGCAAGACGAGGGCGTCGAGGTGCGGTGCGACAGCGGCCGTGGTGAACTCGGATGGCTCGAGGTCGACGTCGGGGGAGATCTCGCCCACCAGGTCCAGCCGCACGAAGCCACGCCGAGTCGCCAGCACCTGACGCACGACGTCTCGGGCCTGATCGGTGTGTGAGACCCCGTCCACATCGACGGTGACGCCCTCGACGACTGAGGTCGCAACCTGGTGGCGGGCTCGGTCGACCGTCCCGTCGTGGTGGAAGGTCAGGAGCACGGCGCCGCGGTCGCCGTCCTCACCGAANNGGGTCGGGGTTCCCCGGGTAGGTGTGGGTAGGGCCGTCGGTCGGCCGGTGGTAGTGGCCGAGGAGGGCATGGACGAACCCGGCACGAAGGATCTCTTCGGCGCCAAAGGGAGCGTGGGCGACCTTGCCCTCCCCCTGCCAGGAGAACCCTGTGCCCTCTGACCCGTGAAAAAGCGCCACGTTCACGCCGCCGCGATCGACCCGGAAGCCTCTCAGGAGATCAGGCGTGTTGGCTGGGGCGCGGTGCCCCGCTCCCCAGAGCGTGAAGCCGTCGGCGATTTCGACGGGGACGAATGCTCCGTCAGTAAAGACGCGGACGTTCTCCGACCAGTTCACCTGGTGGTACAGGCTGGCCGGCCCGAACCAGTCGTGATTTCCAGGTGCGATGAACAGGGGCAACGGCGCCAAGGCCTCAAAGGTGGCCCGGAGGAACTCACCAGTGTCGGGTGCGAAGCGCTCGTTCTCGTAGAGGTCCCCGCCACAGCACAGCGCGTCCACCTCGAGACCCCTTGCCAAGGAGACGATCTTGCTCAAGGTAGATCGGAGGTTCCGGCGGCGCACCCGGGCTGCATCAGGGCCTGCCCAGCGGAAGTGGGTGTCAAGATGGAGGTCAGAGAACAGGAGGAGCTTCACGAGTGGCAGTCTCCATGGCCGGCCCTGGTCTCCTGGCAAAACCTCGACAATGATGGTGCATCAACAGCGACTATCTCACGCACGGTGCAACCCTACGGGAGGGGTGCATCATGGCATCGCCGGCACCGATTACCGGGAGAAGGTCTCACAGGCGCATGCCAGCCTCCAGGGGTAAGGCTGACCTGGCCGTACAGGCCTTCAACAGGATCTTGTCGTTCCTGCACTGACCATTGAGCTGCTCCTCTTTGAAGCCTGGACCCCGTGGAGTCCATCCCGCCGACCCCAGCGATGACGACACCGCTCAGGCCTGCAGTTCCTTGCCAGCTGCGTTTTTCGAATACCGTCAACATTGTTCGCAACTCGCGACGCGTGTCCTACTTGATGCAATTCCTTTACCAGGCCTGAGAGGAGCAAGACCACCCGAAGGTCGAAGGAGCGAAACTCAACCCTGAGTTTCCTGCATGTCCAACCGCGGCAAGATCGAGAGCCCGGGTAACGCACAATGGGACGATGCCCATCCCCGCAGACTTCGTTGCCGTCGACCCGCATCCGGCTCGCAGGTCTCGCCCACTTCCTGCGCAACGCTGCACGGGTCGAGGCTGGCTATACCGACCCTGATCCGACGTGCGCCGGCTCTCCTGGCTCGAAGGCCGACCGGGACCGCCAGTACATCGAGCGAGGTGTAGCAGCGGACAAGACCATGCGGGCGGCCGACACCACCTATGCCGCTGCCCGACTCGGGCTCATCGCCGTGACCGACCACGCCGCATCGCTCGGTCGGCTCATCACCGATCCGGATCTCACTGGCTGCCTCGCCGTCGAAGCTATCGCCCGGCCGGCGGTCGAGACCGCTGCCCGTTCCTGGTGGCTCGTCGAGCCAGGGCTAACCGCCCGCCAGCGGGTGGCTCGATTTCTGGCCGACCAGTTGTTCAGCGCCTACCAAGCCGAGGACATGGTTCGCCGGATGAGGCGTTTACCCACCAAAGTCGTGTCGGAGGGGGACGTACCCACACTCCGATTAGAGGTTGCACCCATGGACGGAGGGAGGCTCTCCCAGAAGTGACCCGCTTCGTCGTTACGGTTCAACCAGGCTTGCACCAGCCGAGTGTCAGTATTGACGAAGAGTCCGACGGGTCTGCTG
>PLSY01000307.1 GCA_003164275.1 Acidimicrobiaceae bacterium
TCACGCCGGGTGCCTCGGCACCTTCGGGAGGAGCAGTAGCGCGGGCCTGCTCTTCGGTTTCAAACACCTCGATCGAGACCCCGTGCGAGTCGTCGACGGCTACGAAGTAGGCGGCTAGGAAACCGGGAGCCCCCTTTATCCCTGCAATGTCCTCGTCGAGGCCCCGCTTGGCCTCGGCGAGGTCCGCAATGTTGGCGTGGATGACTCTGGCGTGCATGGTTTATCCCCCCTACTCGTTTGGTGACTCATCACGCTAACCGCGGCTGAGTGCGATTTCTGGTGCGTGACACTTATCACTGGACCATGCCGTACGCCGGCTCGGCGGCGTTATTCGTGTGGATGGTCGGCACATCCGGGTGGGCGGAAAACCAGTCGAGCGGCCGTCAGGTGCATTTGTCGCGCCCGGAGCGTGGAACTCCACCATGCTCTTCGGGCAAAAGTCGTGCCAGGCGACCTCGAAGCGCACCCGCCTTCGAAAATCCCACCAAAAAACCCCGCCGAGATCGCTCTCGACGGGGTTTGGTGATCGCTAGGGGTGTCCTTTCATGAACACCTTCATGTGAGGTGATCACGAAAGCCCGCGACCTGGATGTCGCGTCGCCAAGACTTCGATGCTTCACGACTCAAGGAGAGTGGGCTTCACGCCCTCGGCAGGTCATTTGGGCCCAGAACCGCAATATTTCGAGTCGATGGCGGCGCGACACTAAACGTCACGTCGGGGTCATGCCGGTTGATCGACCGCCGCGCTTTTAGGGACGGTTCCTTCTGGACGATCAGGCGTGATCGTGTACGAACTTGAGGATCGCAATGTGTTTCTCGGTGTCGCGCTGCATCAGCTCTACCAAGAGTCCCCACAGCGATGTGTCTTTCACGTCGCGCAACTCGCGCTGCAACCGTTTGAGCTCGCCGATGTCACGCTCCTCGTTTTCAAGGAGCTCCTTTGCACCTTCGAGCACCGCCGAACGGTCGGCCCTCTGAAAATCCATGTACGGGATGTCGGGCTCCTCACGCTTCATCAGCGCTTGGGCCTCCAGCGAGTCGGCCAGCTCGCTGAAGAGACGGTGGTGTCGAATTTCTTCGTCGATTAACAGCTTGACCAGATACCGAAACGCCTTGGAGTCGGTCCGCTCGGCCACCTCGGCATACTTTTCCAACATGGCTCGCTCAGTCTCAACGTGCCCCTTCAGATGCGCGTGGAGCTGCCGTGCCCACGGAGACGGACCAGCACTGGACTTGTCGGTCATCGACACTGCCACCCCTCCTTGCCCTCGACTCTCTGGCCTTCAGAGTAGCGGGCCGAGCGTTGCTGCTAGGGATTGTCCGTTGGATCGCTGGCACCGCTCGGCAGCCCGGTCGTTGATGACCCCCGACGTGATCAGGCTGGCCCCTTTGATCAACCAGCGGAGGAAGTGTTGAAACTGCCCTGGGGTATCCCGATCGCCGTTCGTCGGCGGGGGAACAGTTGCCCAATGCCGAACGTGCTTACAGAAGCCGAACACTCCCAACGTACCGATCTGCGCCGCGCCACGAAGGCGACGACCATCGTTCCGGCGCGTTGTTCTGTGCCCGAGCGGGTGCAGTCGGCGGCGCCCACAGTATCGACTGCCGAGCGCGGCTCTGTATGTTTTGCAGTCGGATCCGGCGGCCTCCGTGAGTTCAGCCATCCTGGGCACTCGATCCTCGGCAACTGCCCCTTCGCCATTCTGATGGGCCGGTAGCCAACCTCTGCGTCGCTCTTGGGGCGTGGTACTACCACCCTCAAGACACATGTCTGCTCCCTTGCCCGGCCTGCCGGCCACGATCACGATGGTGGCAGCGATGTTGGAAGAGCCACATCCGGAATGAAGGAGCATTGTGGGAGCATTTCGTACGCTATTCACTACATTGGCGGTAGTGGTCAGCGCGCTCACCGTGCCGTTTGCCGCCTCCGCGGCCGGTGCCGCCACGACGTCGGGACCGACCGAAATATCCATGACGAACAGCGCGTTCGGCAAGATCCTCGTCGTCGGCTCGGGGCAGTACCAGGGGTACTCCGTCTACTTTCTAACTTCGGACAATCCACCTTCGTTCGGATGCACAACTACCATTCAGCAGCTCCCTCCTGGTCCTATCGCGTGCACCGGGCCGGAAGGTGGGCAATCCGAATGGCCGGCCGTCACGACTACAGGCACGCCGGTCGCGGGGAGTGGGGTGAAACAGAATCTGCTGGGCATGCTCTTCCGGTCCGACCTCGGGACCAATCAGGTCACCTACGGGGGGCACCCCCTGTACCTCTTTGACATGAGTGCAGGACAGATCACTGGCGAGCCGGTCTGCCCCCGTGGCACGGACTCTGGTATCTGGTGTCGCCGAAGGGAACACCGGTGCCCTGGGCAGGAATGCTTACCACCAGCACCATTGACGGAAAGCCGGTTCTCGCCGCCCAAACGGAGACCCTCGCCGGTTGGAACGCCTTTCCCCTGTACCGCTATACCAAGAGCGAGTGCACCGGTGCGTGCGCTCTTGCATGGCCACCGCTACTGACTGCGGGAATACCCGGGACGTCAGGGCAGGTCAAAGTGAGCGGGCTGGGCACTCGGAAGATCGCCGGTGGTTTGAGCCAAGTGACCTATAACAGGCAGGCGCTCTACCTGGACGGAGATGAAACACCCAACCTCAGCAGCGGCCACATGGTGCTGGTGGGGAATGGCAATGACCAGAAGGAAGCCGGAGGATCTTTCCACCTGGTAACTCCCTAGAGGAGTCGTGAGCCCACGACCGTCAGCGTCGCTCGATCCGAGGCATCTTCGGCCCTCGGTGGGGCAGAGTTCGGCACGACAGCTTGAAATACAGCACCACGTCAAAGTCGGTGCGGACTGACGCAAGGTTGCTCCGGTTGCACGCCGCTTGGGACAATCGGACTTCCAACATTTCGGGAATCTCGGAAGCTGTCCCAGAACGTGTAGCGACGATTGCGACTGAAAGTGACCCCGACCGCCGGCTCGGGGCGCGTTATGCGTCGACGGATGCTTACCGGCCGCGAACTGCATCGCTCCGGTACGTCTGTGACGGAGCGTTGCGCCGGCACATCGGATGCGAAGGACCCGAGAGTTCAGAAGGGCACTGGGCCAGTGCTGGGTCGAGCATCGGCACCGTCGATCTCAGGTGGTCGGCGCCCTCCGCCGCGCTGTGCGGCCGCCCCGGCGAAGACGACGAGCAGGATACCGATCACCTGAGAGCCTGACACCGTCTGGTGGAGCACGAGAATGCCCAAGACCACGCCGAAGGCCGGTTCGAGAGCCATGAGGGTGCCGAACGCCGTTGGCGTCATCCGGCGAAGGGCTAGCAGCTCGAACGAGTACGGCACCACGGGGAGCAGAATGGCTAATCCGACGGCCGCCCCTACGACGGCAAGGGTGAGATGACCTGCTGCCTGAGGAATGCCGATGATCGCTGCAGTGCATGCAGCGACGGGAATCGTCAGGGCGAGACCACTGAGGCCGGAGAAGCGTTTACCGACTCGCTGGGTGAGGACGATGTACACGGCCCAGCCGACTGCAGCCGTGCCGGCGTACCCGACGCCGACCACGTTGATGTCGCCGCGCCAGGGTTGGGTGACGAGCACGACCCCGAACCCTGCAGCGCCGACCCAGATGAGCGCTCTGCGGCTGTGACTGTGCACAGCAGCGACGGTCATCGGACCGAGGAACTCGATGGCGACCGAGGTTCCCAGCGGGATGCGCCCGATCGCTGCCAGGAATGCCGCCGTCTGCAGGCCCGTCGTGACGCCCAGGCCAAGGAGCACCGGCGCGTCATGCCAGCGGAGAGAGCGCAACGGAGGACGTGCGATCACCAGGAAGATGACCGCTCCCGCCGTCAGCCTCAGCCACGCGATGCCACCGGGGCCAACCGTCGAAATCAGGTGCACCGACAGCGCCGAGCCCAGCTGGACCGAGAACATCGCTCCGATTGCCAGGGACCACGGCGGGACAGAGCCCGTGCCAAAGCTCTGCTCGCTCATGCGTTGGGATCAGACACCGGCCACCCCGCCGAGGGTCAGCGATGACGCATCAAGGTCCAAGATTCCGTGCGAGAACCTCGCAGACCTCCCGGCGCTGCTCACCTAGGAGTGGCGACGAGCGCGTAGATGGCGGATTGGGTGGTGGAGGCTGGCCAGTGACCAGCGAAGGTCGAGCGGTCCATGTCCGAATCCTACGAGGGGTGTGCGTCTGGGCGACCCTCTGGTTTCGTGGTTCCCAAGGGCCCAGTTGGCCTTGCCATTTCGCCTGCCCCCCACTGCCGGCTATGGGCGTGTTGCCTGGCACCGGTTGCTTGCAGCCCGCGAGCTGCCACCGATCGGGCATTCTGAACCGGCCTGG
>PLSY01000359.1 GCA_003164275.1 Acidimicrobiaceae bacterium
AACGTCCGTGGTCACTACAGCTAGCTCGGTGCCGAACCGGCGACGGGGGTGCCGGCGAAGGCATCGGTGGCCATGCCCGGGGAAAGGGCGTCGAGGACGGCGGTGAACTTCAGATTGGTCTCGACCAGCTCGGTGGACGGGACCGAGCCGCCGACGATCCCCACCCCGGCGGCTAGCCGGGCCCTGTTGCCGTGGAGGGAGACCGACCTGATGCCGAGCATCCATCGTCCGTCACCCCGGCCGTCGAGATAGCCGACCGGGCCGGCATAGTGGCCTCGAGGCTCGGGCTCGAGCTCGTCGATGAGGGCCACGGCCCGGTCGCGGGGCACCCCGCCGACGGCAGGTGTCGGGTGGAGGGCGCCGACCAGGTCGAGAGCGGTCGGCAGGGATCCATCGGGGCGTTGGGCCAGTGTCCCGGTGACCGATGTCCCGAGGTGGGTGATGTTGTGGAGATGGACGAGATCGGGGTGGTCGGGCACGGTGAGCTCTGAGCAGAGCGGCCGAAGTGACGCGTCGATGGCCTCGACCACCAGGCGATGTTCGGAGCCGTCCTTCACTGAGCTGAGCAGCTCACCGGGCAGGACTCGGTCGCCGTGGCCGGGGGACCGGTCCTTCATCCGATCGGTGGTACCGGCCAGGGGACGACTGTGGATGGCCGGACCTGTCCGTTCGATCAGCAGCTCGGGACTGGCCCCGAAGAACTGCCCGTCCTCGGTGGGCATGGCAAACACCGTGCAGTTGGGCTCGAGTCCGTGCCAGCGACGCAGGAGGCCGGCGCGATCGATGGGCGCGCCCAGCTCGACGTCGAGCTGGCGGGCCAGCACGACCTTTTTGATGGACCCGCCCGCGATCACCTGCAGTGCCCTGTCCACCATGGCCTCAAACGACCGGTCCGAGACCAGTGGGGTGACCGTGTCCGGTCCGGCCGGATCGCCCGTCCCGACCGGCTTGGCTGTCGCCTGTAGGGCCAGCCGTTGCCGGAGACCCGAGGAGTCGGAGGGCAGGTCCGCTCGAGTGGCGGCGATGGCGGTCATCCACTCATTGCCAACTCCGTCAGCGCCGTAGATCAGTTCGGGGATCACGAGCGATGCGGCCTCGGACCGACCGAAGGGCAGGGCCCCGAAGGCCACCACCCCGGCCACCGACTGGGGATAGCGGTCGTCCAGAGTGACCGCGGCCACACTCCGGGCCGCCGCCTCCAGGCCCGGGGTCGACTCGAGCCCTTCGACGAGGGGGATGGTGGCCGCAATGCCCAGGCCCACGAGGACCAGGTCGCCGCTGCGGAAGATGATGCCTTCGTCGCCAGCCAGCGCGAACGGGTCGAGGGGCGGGCCCGGGTCGAGGGCCAGGCGGACGGCGCTCAGCGCTCCGGACGAGCCGGTCATGGTCGACCTTGGCGGGTGGCGGTGATGAGCTGGCTCAACCCGCCGGAGAGGGGGTGGTGGTTGACCGACGAGAAGCCTGAGGCCATCAGCATCGACCGAAGCCCGTCGGTCGGAGGGAGGTAGGCCGTCGACTTCGGCAGGTACCGGTAGGCGGCCCGGTCCGACACCAGTCCCCCGATGATGGGGACGACGTGACGGAACCAGATCCGATGACCAGTTAGGAGCAGGCCGTGGTCGGGCTCGGCCACCTCCAAAAGACTGATTCGGCCACCGGGGCGGACGACCCGGCCGAACTCGTCGAAGACGGCGGCGAGCTCGGTGAAGTTGCGCAGGGCGTAGCCACAGGTGATCCCGTCGACCGAGGAGTCCGAAAGGGGCAGGGCCGAGCCGTCGGCCTGACTGAGGGGCAGGCCGGTACGGTTGGCGGCCAGCATCCCCCAGGACAGGTCCATACCGAAGGGACGAAGTCCCTTTGACCTGAGGATGGAGAGGAAGTCGCCGGTCCCACAAGCCAAGTCGAGCACCACCGAGCCCTTGGCCAGCCCGAGCGCCTCGGCCGACTGCTTTCGCCAGCGGACGTCGAGCCCGAAGGTCATCATGCGATTGACCAGGTTGTAGCGGGGGGCGATGGCGTCGAACATCGACCGCACGAGCACGGTCTTGTCCTTGCCGGTCGGCAGATCGGCCTCGGCGGCTCGGGCCACGACGTCGAATGGGATGGGCTGACCAACGGTGCCGTCACCTTCCCGTTCGGGGCTCATGACCGATCGACCATGGGCGAGGCGCTGTCGTTCGCCCGGAGTCCGGGGCCCTCGCTCGCCAGTCGCTCGGAGACGGCTCGGCGCTCCTCCAGCGAGCCGACCTCGTCCACGTGGTCGAGGGCAACTTTGATGAGTGTCCGGGTGAAGTGATGGCCGACCAGCGTGTTGACCGCAGGGAGCAGCTCAGCGTAGGCCTGGAGGAGCCGATCGACGTCGGGACCGGTCGCTCCGGTGTCTGCATCCGTCGGCGACTGGTTCGACCGCAAGGGCCCACGGACGTGGGTGGAGAACATCGACACCGCCTCTCGGGCCACCTCTTCGGTGGCCTCGTGGTGGCGCCGGGCCAGATCGAGCAGCGCCGACAGGGGAATGCCCCATTCGAGGAGCAGGAGGCCGGCCTGTGAGGCGGCCACGTCCTCGTCGGTGTACTGATCGACCCCGTTGATGTTCCTGGCGATGAGCAGGCCCTCTGACTCGACCGCCTTCAAGAGGGCGAGCGGCACACCGGTCTCGACGGCCAGTTCGGCGAGCGAGTACGTGGCCGGGTGCGGGTCGCAGCTCGATCCGGCGGCATCACTCCGTTGGCCGCCCGAGCCTTCGGGCCACGTCGTGAGGGCGCCCAGCAGGGCCTCGTCAGCCCGGTCGAGGTCGCCGCTCAGCAGCCTGGCGATGGTGGCGAGGGAGAATCCCCGCTGCTGTAGCGCTCGGATGCGTTCAATCCGCTCGACGTGGCTGTCGTCGTACCAGGCCACGCGGCCCTCCCGGCGCGGGGGGTCGAAGAGTGCCTTGTTCTGGTAGTAGCGGACGGTGTCGACCGAGACCCCGCACCGCCTGGCCAACTGCTCGACTCGCATCTCCATGCGCCCACTCTAGGAGCAGTCACTCACACTGTCAGAGCGGTCAGTCGTACGTCGGGCCCGCAGGGATGCGCGACTCAGGGGTAGTAGCGATAGACGACCTGGGCCACGCACGCCGGCTTGGTGGCCCCCTCGGCCTCCAAGGTGAAGTCCAAGACGACCTGGACCCCTCCGGCAACATTTTCGACCTCGGCCACAGCGACGCCCAGGCGAAGGTTGGAGTCGACGGTCACCGGGGCGGGAAAGCGGACCTTGTTGCAGCCGTAGTTAATCCCCATGGAGGTCCCCTCCACGACCATCACCTCACCGAGGAAGACGGGCCCGAGGGCCAAGGTGAGGTAGCCGTGGGCGATCGCCGTGCCGAACGGCCCGCTCTTCGCCCGTTCGGGGTCGACATGGATCCACTGGTGATCCCCAGTGGCCTCGGCGAAGAGATTGATCTGGTTCTGGTCGACTCGATGCCATTGGCTGTAACCCAGGTGCTTTCCCACCAGGTCATGGAATCCCTCGACACCTTGCACGGTAACGGCCATGGCCAGATCCTAGGTCGATTCGGTCTCCGCACCGTCTGTGGCCGACAGAAAGACCAGGTTAAGGGCCTCCTTCGGCCAAAGATCAGAGACTCCTAAACGCTGCGGGTGGGTATCGTGGCTGCGTGCCACTCGACCACCACCACCACCGCAACCTCAAAGGCGGTGGGGCCCGCGCCGCCGTCTTTGGGATGAGCGACGGACTGGTGTCCAACATCGCCCTCATCTTGGGTATGGCCGGAGCCAACGCCTCCGGGGGGGCGGTGCGGCTTGCGGGGCTCGCCGGTCTGGTCGGTGGATCGTTCTCCATGGCCGCCGGGGAGTACGTCTCCATGCGGGCCCAATCCGAGCTGATGCTCCACGAACTCGACGTCGAACGCCAAGCCATCCGGCACGACCCCGAGAACGAACGACGGGAGCTGGCCAGCATCTACGAGGATCGTGGCCTGGAGCCGGGATTGGCCAAGGAGCTCTCGGTGAAGATGATGCGTGACCCCCAGATCGCCCTCGAAACCCATGCCCGAGAGGAACTGGGTATCGACCCCAAACAGACCGGCAACCCGTATCAGGCGGCTGCCTCTTCGTTCATCACGTTTGCCATCGGCGCCCTGGTGCCGCTCCTGCCATGGCTCATCACCTCGGGCACCACAGCCCTTGTGTGGTCCATCGCCCTCGGTGCCGCCGCCGCCTTTGGCGTCGGAGCCATCTTGGCCATGTTCACCGGTCGGTCCTGGATGTGGTCGGCCTGCCGACAGCTCTTGATCTCCGGTGTCGCCGCCGGCGTCACCTACGGCATCGGACACCTGGTGGGCACCGGCTGACGCTGGTGCCGTCGGCTCGTGGCGGAGCGGCGAACCGCCTGACGCTCACTCGCTCCGGGCAGGCGGCTAGGTCCAAGGCCGGTCAGTGGGGGCCGATGACGCCGAGATAGGCCCGGTCGACGTGATCGGTCACGAACCCCATCGAGCGGTACATGGTGGTGGCCGCTTGGTTTCCCTCGTCGACGTAGAGCATGCCGACTCGGAGCCCTTTGGCCGCCAACCACGCCAGCCCGGCCTCGGTCAGGGCTCGACCCCAACCCCGACCGTGGTAGTCGGGGTCCACGCCGATGACGTAGATCTCCCCCATGGGCGGCGAGCTGGCCGAATGAACCTTGGTCCAGCACGATCCGGCAATTCGGCCCCCCTCTTCGAGCAGGAGGAAACCGTCGGGGTCGAACCACGGCTCGGACTCCAGATCGACCAGGGTCTGGCGTTCCCAGTGGCCCTGCTCGGGGTGGCTGGCAAAGGCGCGGTTGTTGGTAGTGAGCCACGCGTCCTCGTCGGTGCCGACAACGAAGGGTCGGGTGACGATGCCGACCGCCGGCTTCAATCCTTCGGCTCGCACAGGGAGTGGGAGCGGGCATCGCATCTGGAGCAGGTTCCGCTCGCGGTGGAAACCCCGAGCGAACACCCGGATGTCGTCGGCCTCGGTGGCCTTGGTGACCCACAGCCGGGTCATGCCCCCGCCGAGATCAGCTACGCGGCCGGCCAGTGCGTCAAAGAGGGCATCGGTGACCGCTTTGCCACCTCGGCTCCCGGGGTCGACGGCGATCTCCATGGCGTAGGCGCCAGCGTGCTTGTTCAGATGGCCGTAGCCGACCAGCCCGGCATCGTCGGGTCGTCGGGCCAGGACGCCGACGATAAATCCGTCGCCCCCGACCGGGTCGTTCCGGCTCTTGGCGGTGGCTAGCTCAATGCGCTTGTGCTCGCTGAGGGACTCGTGCCCGGCCGCATCGGATGCCCGGGTCACCAGCTGAAGGATCTCTTCGACGGCTCGCTCGCTCGGAGCCTCGTCCATCGAAAGACGGAGATCGTGCATCTGGGGGACGCTACAGGCTGGCAGTAGTCTGCGAATGTGGCTCGACCTCGAACGCCGGCCGGACGGGCCAGGACCACGAACGAGCGATTGACCAAGGTCTTCCCGGGGACGGCCGAAGACCTGTGCGCACTCGACCACACGACCCCGTTCCAACTGTTGGCGGCCACGATCCTTTCTGCCCAGTGCACCGACAGACGGGTAAATCTGACGACGCCGGCGCTGTTCGCCCTCTATCCGGATGCTCGTGCCATGGCCGACGCGCAGCTGGAGGACGTCGAGGTGATCATCCGGTCGACCGGATTCTTCCGGTCCAAGGCCCGGAGCCTGGTCGGGATGGCTGAGGCCGTCGTCGACCGGTTCGACGGTCAAGTCCCCACGGCCATGAAGGATCTGGTCACCCTTCCAGGCGTCGGCCGCAAGACGGCCAACGTGCTTCGCAGCGTGGCCTTCAACCTGCCCGGCCTACCGGTCGACACGCACGTGCAGCGGCTCTCGGTGCGTCTCGGTCTCACCACTTTGACCGACCCGGTCAAAGTGGAGATGGTCCTGAACGCCATGATTCCGGCCGCCGACCGCGGCGGATTCAGCCTTCGGCTGATCCTGCACGGGAGGGCGACGTGCGTCGCCCGCACGCCTCGCTGTGGACAGTGCGTCCTGTCGGATTTCTGCCCATCGGCCACCGAGCGCATGCTTCCGAGCTGGGCCGACTGATGGTGGAGACACGTATCGCCGACCACGTTCGACGCCCGTGTAGGAACCTCACTCCGGACGCGGCAAAGGCACCCCGAAGGGTGCCTTCGCGCGAGCGGGCCGGGCGGCGGATCCCGAACACCGCTCATGCGGAACCAACTGGCGGGAGTCGGTTCCGAAGTACAAAGAACAGCACGTTTCAACGGCAATTGCCAGTCAGGTCAATGAAAACTATGCGACTGACAGTTGCCGGAACCGCCCGGATTTCGCCACACCGAGATGCAGATCGCCGGTGGGATGCAGTCGTCCAGCAGTGGCCCAATCGGTCGCCTCGGCGGCCACCGGTCACAGGGCTCACCGTCGACTGAGGGTCGTGGCCAAGCGGGCGAGACGGCGGTTGGCACTGGTCAAGGAGCGTTCGATGGCAAAGAGCTCCCGCGCCGACTCCTCATCCTTCGCCGCGTCGGCGGCGTCGGCGTGGGCCGTAACCCGAGCGGTCAGCTCGTCGAGAGCCGTGGCCAGTGAGGACAGTTCTGCAGCGCGTACGGGCATGGCTCGATCATGGCATCGGTAGGCCGTAACGACAGCATCCGACACGCATCGTGGAGCGGTGCGCCCGGCGGGGTCCGGTAGCATCATCTGGCTATGGCTCTACGTCGCCTCGACTTCCGTGGCTTCACCGGCAACCGCAGGGCACTGCGGGACGCGCTGCCGCGCCCGACCGACGAGCAGGATCGTTCCTCATCCACGGTGGCGGCCATCATCGCCGAGGTGCGGGAGCACGGAGACGCCGCACTTCGCCGGTACACCGAGCAGTTCGACGGCGTACACCTCGAAGACCTGAGAGTGGAAGAATCGGAGATCCAGGCGGCCCTTGGTCGCATCCCTGGTGATCTCCAAGACGCGTTGGATGTCGCACACGACCGCATCCTCGCCTATCACGCCCACGAGGCAGGCGACGGCAAGGCGGATGACTTCGAGTCCGGTGGAATCACCGTGAGTCACCTTGTTCGGCCCATGGCCAGAGCAGGTTGCTATGCGCCAGGAGGTCGCGCCCGCTATCCGTCAACGGTACTCATGTGCGCGGTGCCGGCCCAAGTGGCGGGTGTCGACGAGATCGTGCTGTGCGTACCACCAGGACCCGACGGGAGGATCGACGATGCCTCGTTGGCCGCAGCGGCCGTGGCCGGCATCCACGAGGTCTACCGGGTGGGAGGGGCCCAGGCCATCGCGGCCATGGCCTTTGGCACCGAGACGATCGACCCGGTGGATGTGATCGTCGGTCCAGGGAATCGGTACGTGGCCGAGGCCAAGCGGCAGGTATCAGGCGTGGTCGGCGTGGCATCGGCGTTCGCCGGGCCGTCCGAGGTCGTGGTCATCGCCGGGCCCGACACACCGACCGAGCTCGCGGCCATCGATCTCGTCGTGCAAGCCGAGCACGGACCCGATGGGCTGGCGTGGCTGATCACGTGGTCCGAGGCGGTGGCCGAGGCGGTCTCGGCCCACGTCGACCGGATCGTGAAGGCTTCGCCGAGGCGAGCTGACTTGGAGCAGACGCTCGACGCTGGCGGCTATGCCGTCGTGGTGGACGGGCCGAAGCAGGCGTGTGCCATTTCCAACATCGTGGCGCCTGAGCACCTGGAGATCCTGACCGAGAACGCCTCGGATCTCCTCTCCCACATCACTTCGGCCGGCGCCATCTTCCTCGGCTCCAACTCGCCGGCCAGCGTCGGGGACTACCTGGCGGGACCGAACCACGTGTTGCCGACCAATCGCACGGCACGATTCTCCAGTGCCCTGCGGGTCGATGACTTCCGACGACACATCCACGCCGTCACCATGACCGAGAAGGCGCTCGAGACCCTCGGACCCTACGTGGTGACCTTGGCCGAGACAGAAGGCCTGCCCGCCCATGCCGCCTCGGTGCGTCTGCGATGGCCCCGCTAACCCGCAGGGAGGTCGCCGGACTCCCAGCCGTCCGCACGGACCTCGCCGCCCTGTCCGGCTACCACTCGGCCCAGGTCGACGTCGACGTTCGCCTGAACACCAATGAGTCCCCACTCCCACCACCGGCCGAGTGGTTCGAGGCCTTCCGTGCCGCCCTCGGGGACGTCGACTTCAACCGGTATCCCGACCGCCAGGCGGTCGAGCTGCGCCAGGCCCTGGCCGACGCCCACCAGGTCGAGCTGGCCCAGGTGTTCTGCGCCAACGGCTCAAATGAGGTGCTCCAGGCCCTCATGCTGGCCTACGGCGGCCCAGAGCGCTCCATCGCCCTGTTCGAGCCGACCTACACCCTGCACCGCCACATCGCCCGCATCACCGGGACGAAGGTGGCCGCCGGCACCCGCACCGATGACTTCTTGTTGGATGTCGATGAGGTGGCCCGGCTGGTCGGAGAGCACGACCCGACCATCACCTTTCTGTGCTCGCCCAACAATCCGACCGGGAGGGCGGAGTCCATCGACGAGATCCGCTCGGTGCTGCGTTTGGCCCCGGGCCTGGTTGTGGTCGACGAGGCCTACGGCCAGTTCGCCCCGTCGTCGGCCCTCGACATCCTGCGCTCGGGTGAGGTGGGCTGGGAGCGCATGGCTGTCGTCCGCACCTTCTCCAAGACCTGGTCGATGGCAGGTATCAGGCTCGGCTACCTGATCGGCCACCCCTCGGTGGTCGAGGCGTGCGAGATGGTCACCCTCCCGTACCACCTGGACTCGACCAAGCAGCTGGCCGGGCGACTGGCCCTGGGATTCGAGTCTGAGATGGAGGAACGAGTGGCCATGCTGAAAGAGGAGCGCGGTCGGATCGCGTCGACTCTCGCCGAGCTTCCCGTGGAGACCTGGCCGTCTGACGCGAACTTCATCCTCTTCCGCCCGACCAAGACCGATGCCCGACAGGTATGGGATGACCTTCTCGGGGCATCGGTGCTCGTGCGAGACTGTTCGGAGTGGCCCGGCCTGGCGGGATGCCTCCGCGTCACCGTAGGGCTGCCGGGCGAGAACGACCGCTTCCTCGCCGCACTGAAGGAAAGTTTGCTATGACCATCTCGACATCGTCACCATCGTCACCATCGTCACCGGCCCACCGGACGGCCACGGCCAGACGTTCGACCAAGGAGACGTCGATCGAGGTCGATCTGGACGTCGACGGCACCGGAGTGACCGATGTGTCGACCGGCCTGCCGTTCTTCGATCACATGGTCAGCCAGCTCGGCCGCCACGGTGGCTTCGACCTCCGGGTGCTGGCCAAAGGTGACCTCGACGTCGATGCCCACCACACCGTGGAGGATGTCGGCATCGCCATCGGCGAGGTGTTGGCGGATGCCCTGGGGGACAAAGCGGGCATCCGTCGATTCGCTTCCATCTCCTTGCCCCTCGACGAGGCCCTGGTCGACGTGGCCCTCGACCTCTCCGGTCGCCCGTTCCTCGTCTACGACATCGAGTTCCCGCCCGAGGTCAACTCGCTCGGCAACCCACCCTTCGACCCGCAGCTGGCCGAGGAGTTCTGGCGGGCATTCGCCACAGCGGCGGCGATGACCCTCCACGTACGCCTGCGTTCGGGAAAGAACACTCACCACATCGTGGAAGCGTCCTTCAAAGGTGTGGCCCGAGCCCTCCGCGACGCAGTACGCGTGGAGGGGAGCGGGATCCCCTCGACCAAGGGCGTGCTGTGACCGAGCGCCGATCCGCTCCCGGTCCGTCTTCGCCACGTCAGTGATCGCCGTCCTCGACTACGGGATCGGCAACCTTCGCTCGGCGGAGAAGGCACTCCAGCACCTAGGAGCCGACGCCCAGCTGGTAGCAGACCCCGAGCGGGCTGCCGAGGCCAAGGGAATGGTCCTCCCCGGTGTCGGCGCCTTCGGTCGGTGCGCGCAGGCCCTGCGCTCGAGTGGCCTGGACAAGGCGGCCACCTTCGCCATCGACCAGGGCATCCCCTTCCTCGGTATCTGTGTAGGGTTCCAGCTCCTCTACGAGGGATCCGAGGAGGATCCGTCCGAGGCCGGCCTGGGCGCCTTGGCCGGCACGGTGCGGCGGCTGCCTCCGGGGGTCAAACACCCCCAGATGCAGTGGAACCTGCTCGACCAGGTGGACGGCCGGCCCTCGTCGCTGCTCGCCGGGATCCCCCAGCCCTCCTGGGTCTATTTCGTCCATTCGTTCGCCCCGGAGCGGACTGTCGACACCTCGTCGACGTGTGACTATGGGGGACCGGTGACCGCCTCGGCTGAGCGGGGCTCCCTCTGGGGGACCCAGTTCCATCCGGAGAAGTCCGGGGTCGTCGGGCTCGACATCCTGGCCAACTTCGTCCGAGCTGTGGGCGTCGGGGACGATCGGGCCTGATGGACCTCTATCCGGCCATCGACATCCGGGACGGAGGGGCGGTGCGGCTCACCCAGGGTGACTTCGACCGCCAGTCGGACTACGGCGATCCCGTCGCCCTGGCCCGCCGGTTCGCCTCGGGCGGGGCTCCCTGGCTGCATGTCGTCGACCTCGACGCCGCCCGGGCGGGCAGACCCGTCAACCGTCGGACGGTGCTGGCCATCGCCGCCGCCGTCCCCATCCCGGTCGAGTCGGGGGGCGGTGTGCGCTCGGCCGAGGATGTCGCCGAGCTGCTCGAGGGGGGAGTGGCCCGGGTGATTCTTGGGACGGCGGCATTGGAGGACCCGGGGTTGGTCACTGACATGTGTGCAGCCCATCCCGGCCGGGTGGCGGTCGGGCTGGACTACCGGGTCGACGCCAACGGACGGACCGAGGTCGCCATTCGGGGTTGGGAGCAGGGGAGCGGTCGAACGGTCGGCGACGTCCTGGCCGAGCTGGCCGACGCCGGCGTTGCCGCTGTCATCTGCACGTCCATCGAGCGCGACGGCATGCTCACCGGCCCGGACCTGGTCGGGCTTACGGCGATCTTGGAGGCCACCGGGATTGCCGTGATCGCCTCGGGGGGCGTGTCGAGCGTGTCGGACATCGAGGCCCTGGCCGCCATCAGGACCACCGGGAACGGGACCAGGCGACTGGCCGGGGCGGTCACCGGCAAGGCTCTGGTGGACGGGCGGATGACCGTCGAAGATGGGGTGGCAGCGTGCGCACTGTCCGGGTGATCCCCTGTCTCGACGTCGACGCCGGGCGGGTGGTGAAAGGGGTGCAGTTCATCGACCTGTTCGATGCCGGTGACCCGGTGGAGCTCGCTACCCGCTACGACGCCCAGGGCGCCGATGAGCTGGTCTTCTTGGATATCACGGCGTCGTCGGACCATCGCTCGACCATGGTCGACGTTGTCTCCCGCACTGCTGAGGTGGTGTTCATCCCCTTCACCGTCGGAGGCGGTGTCCGATCGGTGGACGATGCCCGCCGGCTCCTGCGGGCCGGAGCCGACAAAGTGGCGGTGAACACCGCGGCGGTCGACCGACCGGATCTCATAGCCGAGCTGGCCGACGAGTTCGGGAGCCAGTGTGTGGTGGTGGCCATCGACGCCCGGCGCCGGCGCCGGGCGGGAGTTGACCCGGCCGGCCACTGGTCGAAGGATGTGGGTTGGGAGGTGTTCACTCACGGCGGGCGCACGCCCACTGGTGTCGACGCCCTCGAGTGGGCCGAGCGGTGCGCGGCCATCGGGGCAGGCGAGATTCTCCTCACCTCCATGGACCGTGACGGCACCCGTGACGGCTTCGATGTGGAGCTGACGAGGGCCGTGGCCGATCGCTGCCCGGTCCCGGTCATCGCCTCAGGCGGGGTCGGCTCGTTACAACACTTGGCCGAGGGAGCCTTGGCCGGGGGGGCAGACGCCGTCCTGGCCGCGTCGATCTTCCACCTCGGCGAGTTCACCGTGGGCCAGGCGAAGGCCTACCTCCAAGAGGCCGGTGTGGACGTTCGTCCTGCATAGGGGCGACGTTGCCGCCCGGGCGCCCCGACCGGTGGTGCGCCCCCCTGCGGTAGCCTTGCCCTGTGGCCACTACGACGTCAGAAGCCCCAGCAGCCGGCGCGAACGATGACGAGGCGCGAGCCAAACTGGCCATCACCGTTCTGGCCGATCGGGTGCTCGTGCAAGTCGGCCAGGCCGAAGGAGAGCGTCGATCGAGGGCCGGTATCCTGATCCCGGCGACAGCCCAGGTGTCGCGGCGGCTGGCGTGGGCCGAGGTCGTGGCCATCGGGCCACACGTCCGGTCGGTCAAAGTCGGCGACAATGTGTTGTTCAACCCCGAGGACCGCTTCGAGGTCGAGGTCCAAGGGGACGACTACGTCATCTTGCGCGAGCGCGACATCCACGCAGTGGCGGCCACCCGCATCGACGGCGGCACGGGCCTCTACCTCTGACGTCGGAACGCCGACCGGAGCCGACCATCCGAGACCCCACCGATCTCTCGACATTGAAACCTTCACACCAGGAGCACCACCTGTGACCAGTACCGGCACCCACTTCGTAGCCACCCCGATCGCGTTCACCGAGGACCAGTTGGACCAGGTGGTCTACAACCGCGACGGCCTGGTCGGCGCCATCGTCCAAGACGCCACTGACCACAGCGTGTTGATGTTCGCCTACATGAACGCCGAGTCCCTGCGGAGGACCTTGGAGACCGGGCGGACCTGGTTCTGGAGCCGCAGTCGCCAGGAGTACTGGTGCAAGGGCGAGACCTCCGGCGATCGACAGTACGTCCGCAGCGTCCACTTCGACTGTGACTGCGACGCCCTCTTGGTCGTCGTCGACCAAGAGGGCGCCGGCGCCTGCCATACCGGGAACCGGTCCTGTTTCTATCGGGCCTTCGGCGATCCGCCGACCGACCCATGACCCCGGCCGGCGCCGTCCCCTCCGACGCGGGCGTCGCCCGGTTCGCCTCGATGGCCGAGAAACACCGCATCGTGCCCGTGTGGCGGGAGCTGGTGGCCGACACCATCACGCCGGTGTCCACCTTCTTGCAGATCGTGGGCGACGGCTCCGGCTTCCTCCTCGAGTCAGTGGAGGGAGGGGAGCGTTGGGGCCGGTACTCGTTCGTCGGCCGCAACCCGCTCGCCACCATCACCGCCAGGGGTTCGCAGGTCTCGACGTCGGGCGTCCTCGATCTCGATGCCGCCACGAACGAGGGCGTCAGCGGGGGGGCCGGGGTGCTGAAGGCCCTCGAGTCCATCCTGGAAGCCTTCGACTCGCCCGACCTCCCCGACCTCCCGCCGCTCCATGCCGGATTGGTCGGGTACCTCGGCTACGACGTGGTGCGCGAGGTCGAGCACCTGCCCGATGTGCCGTTCGACGACCTCGGCCAGCCCGATGCCCTGCTGGCCGTCATCGGCCAACTGGCCGCCTTCGATCACTGGCGTCAGCGGGTGGTACTGATCGACAACGTGGTGGTGGACCCGGGATGGGACAGCGCCGCCCTTGGTGCCGCTTACGAGGCCGCCCTCGGCCGGCTCGATGAGCTGGCCCGTGACTGCTTCCGTCCCCACACAGAGGAGCCAAGACCCCTCCCCGAGAGGATCCCGCTCCCCGAGGACGTGACCCGGACGATGTCCGACGGTCTCTACGAGGACGCCGTGCGCGCCGCCAAAGAGCACGTGACCGCCGGGGATGTCTTCCAAGTGGTCCTGTCCCAGCGCTTCGACCTCGATTCGCTCGGGGTCGAGCCGTTCAACGTCTACCGGGTGCTCCGCCTGGTCAACCCCAGCCCCTACCTGTACTTCCTACGCTTCCCCGAGGTGACCGTGGTCGGCGCCTCGCCCGAGCCCATGGTCCGCCTCCGTGAGGGCACGGTCATCTCCCGGCCCATTGCCGGCTCCCGGCCCCGGGGGACGACGCCCGAGGACGACCTGCGACTCGAGGCCGAGCTGGTGGAGGACCCGAAAGAAGTGTCAGAGCACGTCATGCTGATCGACCTGGCCCGCAACGACGTAGGCCGGGTGGTGTCGTTCGGCACCGAGGTGGTCGACGAGATGATGGTGGTCGAGCGCTATAGCCACATCATGCACTTGACCTCGCAGGTCTCGGGGCGACTGGCCCCGGGCCGTGGGCCGATCGACGTCCTCCGGGCCACCTTGCCGGCCGGGACCCTCTCCGGGGCGCCAAAGGTCCGGGCCATGGAGATCATCG
>PLSY01000287.1:0-141 GCA_003164275.1 Acidimicrobiaceae bacterium
CGGCCTGGTCCTTCACCTCGACCGGAGTCTTCCCGCACGCCTCGGCGAAGGCCAGGGCGGCAGCGATCGTCTCGTCGGATGCCGTGAGAGGTCTCACCACCTCGACCAAGTCCATGACCGGGGCCGGGTTGAAGAAGTGGA
>PLSY01000287.1:184-14743 GCA_003164275.1 Acidimicrobiaceae bacterium
ACGGCCAGGTCCTCGACCACCGACTCGATGACCAGGTCGACGGACTTGAGCGAGGCGAGCCCTGAGGTGGCTGTGATGAGCCCGATGGCTGCGTCACGCTCGGCTTCGGTCCTCTTCCCTTTGTCGATCTGGCGGTTCAGCGACTTCTCGATGGTGGACAAGGTGGCGTCGGCTGTCGTTTGGCTGCGCGAGCTCAAGATCACTTCGAACCCGCTCACCGCCGCGGCCTCGGCGATCCCTGCCCCCATGATCCCTGACCCGACAATTCCGACTTTTGCGATTGGCATGGGGACCAATGCTACTGCTGGGGAGCGCATCGGGCCGAGGGGTGGCGCCGCCTTGTCTGTGGAGGTACCTCGCCGTCGTCCCGGAGCAACCGGGCCATGGCGTGTTCCCCATGGCCGTACCGTCCGACGCCACTCACCGGTAGATCGAGGGCCGGGACTCTTCGCCGGTGGCGCCGATTGCGTACGGCCTGGTGAGCAGGGTCCGGGCCGTCCCGAAGGCTTGCGGTTGGGTTGCTCGGCCGTCACCATGGACACCATGGACAACGCCCCTGACAGTTCCGCGACGTCGTCAGGCCGTGATCCATCGCCATTGGGAGATCCTGGCGCCGACCCCTCGACGGCGGCCGCCGGGGTCAGGCCGGCGGGGTCTCGGACCCGAACCGAAGCCAAGAAGCCCGCCGGGTCCTCCTCGGGGCGAACGGCCAGCCGGACAGCGAAGAAGGCGGCGGCGCCCAAGGCGACCACCTCGAAGAAGTCGACGGCCAAGGCGGTGGGGCGATCACCGGGCCGACCTGGCGGGGGTGGTGGTGGCCCGGAGGTGGCAACCAGGGGGAGCGAGGGTCGTCCGCCACCGCCACCGCCCACGGCCAGGAGCGAGCGGAGCCGGCACCTCTACAACAGGAGAGCCCAACGGTCCCACGAGCGCTGGTCGCTCACCTCCAGGATCCTGGCCGGGATCTTCGCCCACCCCGACATGGTGCTCCGCATCTTGAGGTGCCCTGACCCGATTGAGCGGGACGGACGGGTCCTCAACCGGGGTGTTCAGGCTCTGATGGAGGCGACCGGGCGCTTGGCAGCTCTGAGGGACGGACGTCGCCAGAATGGCCGGGATCTCGATCCTCAAGTGATGCGCTCCCAGCTGCGAAGCGCGACCCGTGCCGTGATGCCGCAGAGGACCGACGTCCACGTCACAGAACGGGTCATCACGGGGCCGCCGGGGCCATCCGCGCTGCGCGTCAGGATCTACCGCCAGTTCGGCTCGGGCCTCGGGAGGGGGAGCGACCGTCGCAGCGAGCTTCCCGCCATCGTCTTCTTTCACGGAGGGGGTTGGGTCTCAGGGGACCTCGACTCACACGACGGCACGTGCAGGCTCCTGGCCGCGGTCAGCCGGTGCCTGGTGGTGGCCGTCGACTACCGGGTTGCCCCAGAGCACCCCTTCCCGGCCGCAGTCGACGATGCCGTGGCTGCCTACGAGTGGGTGCAACGTCACGCCGACGAGCTGGGCGTCGATCCCGGCAGAGTAGGGGTGATGGGCGACAGCGCGGGCGGGAACCTGGCGGCCGTGGTGGCCCAGTCGGCCCTGCGGTCGCCGGGCGGCGGGATCCCCATGGCGCCACCGGTAGCTCAGTGCCTGGTCTATCCGGCCGTCGACGCCCACCTCGACACCGACTCGATGAGGTCCCTCGGCGAAGGGCTCCGATTCACCCGGGCCACAATCGAGTACTACCGACGCCAGTATCTCCCTGACGAGGCCGATTGGGACCTGGCGGCGGCCTCACCACTACTCGCCGCCGACCTGGCTGGCCTGGCCCCGGCCCTCATCGTGACGGCCGGCTTCGACCCATTGCGCGACGACGGCGCCAACTATGCCGAGGCTCTGGGCCGAGCCGGGGTGGAGGTGGAGTACCGCTGCTACGACGATCAGGTGCACGGCTTCATGGGGATGGGGATCCTCCCCGAGTCGTGGGCCCTGGCCACCGAAGTGTGCGACGCCATGGGTCGCTTGATGCGGCGTTCACAGCGCCAGGCGACCGAGTGAGTACCGGGTCGGGGACCCGGTCCGTGCCTCTACAGTTGCGCCATGGATCAACGACCCGGAATTCTGGCGCTGGTGGGCGGAGGCGAATGGCAGGATGGCTGTTCGTTCGACGCCGAGTTGCTGAAGGCCTCGGGCACCTCTGACGTACTGGTCCTGCCGACAGCAGCCGCCTACGAGCACCCCGAGCGCTTGGTGCTCAAGGCCGGCGAGTGGTTCGCCCCCATGGGCGGACAGGTGGAGGGACTGATGGTCCTGTCCCGCCCCGACGCCGAGGACCCAGGTGTCGCCGCCGTCATGGCCAAGGCGAAGTTCATCTACATCTGTGGCAGCTCGCCGATGCACCTGCGGTCAGTGTTGAAGAACTCGAAGGTCTGGGCCGCACTGGTCGCCGCATGGGAGGGGGGAGCGGTGGTCGTCGGCACCTCGGGCTCGGCCATGGCCCTCAGCGATCCAATGGTCGATGCTCGAGGAGGAGGGCTCACCATCGGGCTCGGACTCCTGCCCGGGCTGGCTGTCGTGCCCCATTTCGGCGACACCCACGAGGACGAGCACGGCGAGAAGCTCCATCGCTCGGTCCTCTTGGCCCCGGCCGACACGCCGGTGGCGGGAATACCGGAGCGGACGGCACTGATCCGTGAGCCGGACGGGAAGTGGCGTTCATCGGGTGTCGGCCAGGTGGCCGTCTACCTGAATGGCGCCCGTGCCGAGGCCGGGCTCGGCGCCTTGCCGAGCTAGGGGCGGAGCGACCCTCGCTCGCCCTTAGCGGCCCACGACTGTCGCTGCGTCCTCTAGTCGGCCTCGATGATGACCACGGACTCGATCACGACCTGCTCTGAAGGAGCGCCCGAACGGCTTCCCACCGATTCGATGGCCTTGATGACGTCTATCTCGCCCACGACCTTGCCGAACAGGGAGTAGCTCGGGGGCAGGGAGGTGCCGTCGGGGCCGCTGACGATGAAGAACTGGCTGCCGTTGGTGTTGGGTCCAGCGTTGGCCATGGCCAGCGAGCCGATCTCATAGCGTCCGGGAGCCGGGAGCTCGTCTTCGAACCGGTAGCCGGGACCACCGCGGCCAGACCCCTCGGGGTCTCCGCCCTGCAACATGAACCCCGGGATGATCCGGTGGAAGACGATGCCGTCGTAGTAGTGCCACCGGGCCAGGAACACGAAATTGTTCACCGTCTTTGGGGCGGCGATGGCATCGAGGGCGATGGTCATCACCCCTTTCGAGGTGGTCACCTCGGCCGTGTACCGCTTGGCTGGGTCGATGACCATCGGCGGGGCGCTGTCGAAGCGCTGCGTCTTGGGGCTGGAGCCGTCAACTGCTGGGACTTCGGGAGCCATGGCACATCCTTGTTCGTGGTGGGGATTGTCTTGTTGCTCTGGAAAGATTTGGTTCAGACGGAAGAGGGGCAACGGCGCCCGGGGAGTGTCACGCTACGACTCGGAGATGGTCACCGAGATCATGCGGTGGAGGGTGACCGGGGTGCCGGTGCTGGAGTCGGCCGCCGATCCGCCGGCGTTGATCTTGTCGACCACGGCCATCCCTGAAGTGACCTTGCCGAACAGGCTATAGCTCGGGGCGAGGTCCTCCCCCTCCTTGCCGGCGACGATGAAGAACTGGCTCCCGTTGGAGTTGGCCCCTGAGTTGGCCATGGCCACCGACCCCAGTGGGTACTGGGGGGACGCTGTCTTCGGCAGCTCATCGGCGAAGGTGTAGCCCGGTCCACCCGTGCCGGTCCCCTTCGGGTCACCGGACTGGTCCATGAAGGTCTGGATGACCCGGTGGAAGGTGATGCAGTCAAAGAAGTGCTGCTTGGCCAGGAACACGAAGCTGTTGACGGCCTTCGGGGCCGCCTTGGCGTCGAGCTGGATGGTAAAGGGCCCGACATCGGTGGTGACGGTCGCCGTGTAGGTCTTCGACGTGTTGATGGTCATGGCCGGCGCCGACGAGTACGACGGCTTGTTGAGGGTGGCGGAGAAGTCGGCCGGGCAATCGGCCGAGGTGGTGATGGCACTCGGGCTGGTGTCGCCGGAGCCTCCGGCCGGGGCCGGCTTGGTGGTGGTCGACGAGGCCGTGGTGGTCGAGGTGGACGCCGCCGTCTTGGACTTCGAGGGCTTGAAGATCAGGTAGGAGATACCGACCACGATGACGGCGATGATGACGAGGGTGACGGTGCGTCGGATGTTCTGTTTGCGCTTTTGTTCCTTCTGGAGGGCCTCGAGGCGCGCCTGGCGGCCGGCTTTTTGGCGTTGACGCTTCTCGGTGGGCACGGGGGTTCAGGGTAGTCGCTCTCGCCTCGGGCATTGGCGTCAGCCGGCTTCGGTTGGCGGGAGGGCAGAAGCCGCCCCTGTAGCCTTGACCACCATGTCTCTGGTGGTACAGAAGTTCGGTGGTTCCTCGGTCGCCGACGCGGACAGGATCCGCGCGGTGGCCGATCACGTGGCCCGGACCCGTCGCGCCGGCCACGACGTCGTGGTCGTCGTGAGCGCCATGGGCAAGACCACCGACCAGTTGGTCAGGCTGGCAGCCGACGTGAGCGAGGTGCAGCCGACACGCGAAATCGACATGCTCTTGAGCGCCGGCGAGCGGATCTCGATGTCCCTCATGTGCATGGCCCTCGCCGGCCTGGGCGTCGAGGCCACCTCATTCACCGGCAGCCAGGCCGGCATCATCACCGATGCCGTCCACACCCGGGCCAAGATCGTGGAGGTTCGGGCCGATCGGCTCCGAGCCACCCTCGATGCGGGCGGGGTGCCTGTCGTAGCCGGCTTCCAGGGCGTCTCGCTCGGGCGCGACATCACCACCCTCGGGCGTGGGGGCTCGGACACGACGGCGGTGGCTCTGGCCGCCGTGCTCGAGGCGGATGCCTGTGAGATCTACACCGACGTCTCCGGTGTGTTCAGCGCCGATCCGAGGATCGTTCCCGAGGCCCACAAGCTGTCCCGGGTCAGCTTCGAAGAGATGCTCGAGATCTCGGCCACCGGCGGCCGGGTCCTTGCCCTGCGGTCGGTCGAGTTCGCACGCAATCACCACGTGCCCCTGCACGTTCGTTCGAGTTTCACCTGGGAGCCCGGTACCTGGGTCGATGATGAGGAGGCTGGCATGGAGCAAGCAGTGGTCACAGCCGTGACCCACGACGTCTCGGAGGCGAAGGTCACCGTGACCGGCGTTCCTGACCGCCCGGGCCTGGCCGGCCGCCTGTTCCGCGCCCTTGCCGACCGCAACGTGAACGTCGACATGATCGTGCAGAACACGTCCTTGCACGGTACGACCGACATCTCCTTCACCGTGCCGGGCTACGACCTGGCCGTGAGCACAGAGGTGTGCAACTCCCTGATGTCCGAGCTCGAGGCCTCGGGAGTGAACAGCGACGCCGACGTGGCCCGCGTCTCCCTCGTGGGGGCAGGGATGAAGACCCATCCCGGAGTCACAGCCCTAACCTTCGAGACCCTGGCCGCCGCCGGGATCAACATCGAGATGATCTCCACCTCGTCCATCCGCATCTCGTGCCTGATTCGCGCCGAAGCCGCGGAGGAGGCGGTGCGCGCCCTCCATGCCGCCTTCGACCTGGGATAGGCGACCGGTTCCTCCCGCCGCGTCAGGCGTGCCCGGAGTTCCCCGGCCTCCCCGGTTCTAGACTCAGAGCCATGCGAGTGGGAGTAGTAGGTGCAACCGGGCAGGTGGGAGCGGTCATGAGGACGATCCTCCAAGAGCGGAGTTTTCCCCTCGACGAGCTGAGACTGTTCGCCTCGTCCCGCTCGGCCGGGCGACGACTCGTCCATGCTGGCCGGGAGATCGAGGTCGAGGACGCAGCGACCGCCGACGTGTCGGGGCTCGACATCGCATTGTTCTCGAGCGGGGCCGAAGCCTCTCGTGAACTGGCGCCGAAGTTCGCCGCCAGCGGGGCGATCGTGATCGACAACTCATCGGCGTGGCGGATGGACCCCCAGGTCCCTTTGGTCGTCCCAGAGGTGAATGCCTCGGCACTCCGCTTCATCCCGACGGGCATCATCGCCAATCCGAACTGCACGACCATGCTGGCCATGCCTGTCCTCAAGCCTCTCCACGAGGCCGCCGGACTCTACCGTCTGATCGTCTCGACCTACCAGGCCGTGTCCGGCGCCGGTCTTGCCGGCGTGTCGGAGCTGGAGGACCAGCTCTTGAAGACGGTCGACGGCGCCGCCGGCCTGACGTTTGACGGCGGGGCCGTCGAGTTCCCTCCGGCCATGATCTTTCCCGACACCATCGCCCACAACGTCATCCCCTTCGCCGGCTCCTTGGTGGAGGACGGAACCCGGGACACGAGCGAGGAGCGGAAGTTCCGGGACGAGGCGAGGAAGATCCTCGATATTCCGGAGCTCTCGGTCACCTGCACCTGCGTTAGGGTCCCGGTGTTCACCGGCCACTGCTTGGCCATCGTTGCCGAGTTCCGCCAGTCCCTCAGCCCCGAGCAGGCAACCGAGCGGCTGACCGGAGCGCCGGGCGTCACCTTGACCGACGTGCCGACGCCGCTGCAGGTGACGGGCACCGACCCCACGTTCGTCGGCCGGATCCGTAGGGCGGGCGAAGCTCCCGACAGGCTCGCTCTGTTCATCAGCGGGGACAACCTGCGTAAGGGAGCGGCCCTCAACGCCGTGCAGATCGCCGAGACCCTGGTGTCCATGGGCATCGTGGCCTGATCCCGGGACCTTCTGGCCAGGGGCCGAGACGGCCCGAGGTCAGTGCAGCGGGGTGGTGGACGGGGCGAGCAGGGTCACCCGCTTGGCGAGGTTGACGGCATGGTCGCCGAAGCGCTCGTAGAACCGGGCGACCATGGCCAGTTCGACGGCCACCGGCAGCGGCATGGTCCCGGCCACGACCTCCATGGTCAGGCTCACATGGAGATCGTCCATCTCGTCGTCGAGCGTGTCGACGTGGGATGCGGTGAGAGGCTGGTGCCCGATGTAGGCGTTGGTCGTGGTCCGCCACATGTGGATGGCCACTTCTCCCATGCGCTCGATGAGCCCACGGCTTCGGGCCGAGAGTTCGGTGCCGAGCCCGCGTGCTGCCCGTCGGGCCACATGTTCGGCCAGGTCACCGTTGCGCTCGATGTCGGGAAGCATGCGAATGACCGTGACCAGGTACCGAAGGTCGTTGGGCGACGTGATGCCGGCCACGGTCAGCTGTTCGAGGGTCAGCTCTTCGATGTCGTGGTAGAGCTCATCGACCACGGCGTCCCGGTCAGCCAGGATCTTTGCCGCCTCGCGGTCACCCGAGAGGAGGGCGACGGTGGCACCCGACACGGACTCGCCGACCAGCGCGAACAGCTGGAGAACCTTCCTGTCGATCTGCTCCAGGGCGCTTTCCACCGGCTCCACCGTAGCGGCCGTAGCGCCCGACGACCTAGCGCTCGAGCAGGGCAGCCACTAGGGACCAGTCGGGGCCCGGCCTGACCGTTTCTCGGGAGGCTCGTCGCCCTGTTCGAGGTTGTCGCCCACGATCACTCGGGGCCCAGACCCCCACGAGAGGTAGCGCCACGACCAGTTGACCAGCACCACGATCCGGTTACGGAAGCCGATCAGATACAGGATGTGGAGCCCGAGCCAGGCCAACCAACCGAGTGTCCCCCGGATGAGCAGGCCGTCCGGCAGCTCGGCGATGGCCGCGCGGCGGCCGATCGTCGCCATGATGCCCTTGTCGTGGTAGCGGAAGGCCTCGGTCGGTCGGCCCGCCTGACGGTTGAGGATCTGTCTGGCGGCATGAGTGCCGGACTGCATGGCCACCTGGGCCAGCTGGGGGCAGACCCGCCCGGCGTCCCCCGGGCCCCACGGGACGGCGGCCGCGTCTCCGACGGCGTAGGCACCTTGGTGCTCGTCGATCGAGAGGTCAGCTGACACTTCCAAACGTCCGTTGGGGCCGGTGGCCGTGCCCAGCCCGGCGGCCACGGTGTCCTCCACTGTCACGCCGCCGGCCCACACCACGGTCTGGGTGGGTATCTGGCTTCCGTCGTCGAGCTCGACGCAACTCGGGGTCACCGCCTGAACCATCCGGCTGAGCTGTAGCTCGACACCACGTCCCTCGAGCGTCCTTGCCGCGTAGGACGCCGCCGATGGCTTGAATGGTGTGAGCAGGCGGTCGAGCCCATCGATGAGGATGATCCTGCCGGTTGACCGATCGAATTTGAAACCGTCATGACGCACGGCGACGTCGAGCAGCTCGGCCAAGGCGCCTGCCACCTCGACGCCGGTCGGACCGCCGCCCACCACGACGAAGGTGAGCGGTCCAGCATCGGCGATGTCGGGATGGGCGTCGGCATCCTCCAGGCGTCGGAGCACGTGGTCCCGCAGCTGCCTGGCGTCCGAAAGTGTGTAGAGCGGGAAGCTGAACTCGGACGCACCGGGGATCCCGAAGTACTTGGCCGTCGCTCCGCTGGCCACGATGAGCGAGTCGAAGGCCAGGTACTCGGATCCTCCGAGATTCACCTCCCGTTTGTCCCAGTCGACGCCCGTGACGGTGGCGAAGCGGAAGGTCACGTTCTTGGCCTTACCGAAGATGACCCGGATCGGATACGCCACGTCCCCTGAGTCCAGCCCGGCTGTCGCCACCTCGTAGAGCAGGGGCTGGAAGGTGTGGAAGTTCCGCTGGTCGACGATCGTCACATCGACAGGCTTCCCAATGAGCGCCCTGGCCGCCGACAGGCCGGCGAATCCTGCTCCGACGATGACGACGCGATGCATCCGGCCATCGTCCCACACATAGGGCGGATCCCCTTGGCCGTCGCACCCCCTCGGTACGCTGACCAGATCGGGCTCCGTTGGCCCCAAGGAGGACTCTTCATGATCGTCGGACTGATCGTCGGACTCATCGCTGGAACCGCCCTCGGCGTCGTGATCGGACTGTTGATCCGGGCCAATCACGTCACGGCGGCCCAAACCGCCGAGGCCCGGCTCGTCGACGCCGCGCAACAGAATCGACGGCTGACCGACGAGGTCGGGGCCCTCCGGGCCCAGCTGTCCGCCGAGCACCAGCACCTGGCCGACACACAGGCTGGTGCTGTCCGCCTGGAGGCCGAACTCGGTCATGAGCGCCAGATCTCCGACCAACGCGCCGCCGCCTTCGAGGAGACCCGTGCGCAGCTGACCAATGAGTTCTCGCGTCTGTCGACGGCTGCCCTCCAGCAGAACAACGAGCAGTTCCTCCAGTTGGCCGACACCAAGCTGAATGAGACCCGTCAGGCGGCCGAGGGCGACTTGGCGAAGCGACAAGCGGCGATCGAGCACCTCTTGAAGCCCATCGGCGACCAACTCGGCAAGTACGAGGCAGGAATCCAACGCCTCGAGGTGGAGCGTCAGCGCGCCTACACCGGCCTGACCGAGCAGATGAAGCACCTTTCGACCTCCCACGACCAGCTGCAAAAGGAGACTCGGAACCTGGTGACGGCCCTTCGCTCCCCCCAGACCAGGGGTCGCTGGGGCGAGCTGCAGCTCCGCCGGGTGGTCGAGATGGCCGGCATGCTCGAGCACTGTGACTTCGACGAACAGGTCACCTCTGACGCCGACAGCGGTCGCCTGCGGCCGGACATGGTGGTCCACCTGCCGGGGAACAAGAACGTGGCCGTGGATGCCAAGGTGCCGATGCAGGCCTTCCTCGATGCCAACGAGGCCGACGACGAGTCGGTACGCCGGACCCATCTGGCCAGCCACGGGCGCCAGATGAAGGCCCATGTCGATGCCCTGGCCAAGAAGGAGTACTGGAAGCGGGTCGACCCGTCCCCCGAGTTCGTGGTGGCCTTCATCCCCGGGGACCCGTTGCTCACCGCCGCCCTCGAGCACGAGCCGGGACTGATGGAGTACGCCGTGGCCAACCATGTGCTGTTGGCCACGCCGACTTCGCTCATCGCACTGCTGCGGGCCGTGGCCTACGGGTGGCAGCAGGAATCCTTGGCGGCCAACGCCCGAGAGGTGCAGGATCAGGCCAAAGAGCTCTACCAGCGTCTGTCCGTCCTCGGGGAACACTTCTCGGGTGTCGGGAAGGGGCTAAACAGTGCGGTTTCGGCCTACAACAAGGCCGTTGGGTCCCTCGAGACGAGAGTGCTGGTCACGGCTCGCAAGTTCCAGGACATGGGCGTGGTCGGGGCGGGGGAAAAAGAGCTGCCCCATCCGGCCTCCGTCGATGTCCTCACCCGGTCACTCCAGGCACCGGAGTTGACCTCTCCCATGCTCGACCTCCCTGGCATGGCGATGTCCCTCGACCATGTCGGCGCTGATGGGCTAGGAGCCTCGGCCTCCGACGACTGAGGGGTCCTCCCCCCGGGGGTTCAGCCTGGCCCACCTCGCACCGGAAGCTCACTGCTCCCCTGACCTGGTCAAATTCCGGGATATGACGATTCGATTGCAATTCTCAGGGTATTCCAAGGTGAGTGGGTAATTGTGAGGCTGCTCACATCAGGGCCGCACGGTCCTTCAATGAACAGCAACTGTTGTCACAACGAGAGGGAGACAAGACGTGAATATTCTGGTGCTCGGTGGCGACGGTTACCTGGGGTGGCCTACTGCGCTCTATCTGTCACGCCGAGGTCATCGCGTCGGGGTCGTCGACAATTTCGCCAGGCGGGGCTACGACCTCGAGATGGGCGTCGACACCCTCGTCCCCATCGCCAGCCTCCATCAGCGGGTTCGACGCTGGCAGGAGATCTCGGATCTGACCATGGACATCTTCGTCGGGGATCTGACGGACCCGAACTTCGTAAGCGAGACGCTCGCCACCTTCGAGCCCGATGCCGTGGTCCACTTCGCCGAGCAGCGCTCGGCCCCCTACTCGATGATCGACCGCAAGCACGCGGTGTACACCCAGGTGAACAACGTTGCTGGGACGCTCAATCTGCTCTACGCCATCGCCGAGCAGAATCGCGACATCCATCTAGTGAAGCTGGGCACCATGGGCGAGTACGGCACGCCGAACATTGACATCGAAGAGGGCTACATCGAGATCACCCACCGGGGGCGCACCGACGTCCTGCCCTATCCGAAGCAGCCCGGATCCTTCTACCACCTGTCCAAGGTCCATGACAGCGCCAACATCATGTTCGCCTGCCGGATCTGGGGCATCAGGGCCACCGACCTCAACCAGGGCATCGTCTACGGCCACGAGACCGAAGAGACGGTACTCCACCCCGACCTCGCAACCCGCTTCGACTACGACGGCGTGTTCGGCACGGTATTGAACCGCTTCTGCGTCCAGGCGGTCACCGGCCATCCCTTGACCGTCTACGGCGCCGGCGGCCAGACCAGGGGCATGCTGAACATCCTCGACACGCTGGCCTGTGTGGAGCTGGCGCTGGAGAATCCCGCCGACCGGGGCGAGTTCCGGGTGTTCAACCAGTTCACCGAGTCGTTCTCCGTCCAGCAGATGGCCGAGATGGTCGTGGCCGAGTACTCCGGTGATGCGACCATCGACCACACCCCGACGCCGCGGGTCGAAAAAGAGGAGCACTACTACCGGGCGGCGCACACCAAGCTGCTCGATCTCGGGCTGGTGCCCCACCTGCTGACCTCGTCGGTGATCCAGTCGATCCTCGCCGTGTCGGACAAGTACAAGGCCAACGTCGACGTCGCCGCCATTCGGCCGACGGTCGAATGGCGGAGCACGGCGAGCGGTCTGGCCACCTCCGGGACGCCGCTGGCGACGGAGACCTCGGGAAGCTCCGGGCACTCCGTGTCGCAGTCCTCGGAGGGTCTCGGCGTCTGACCCGGCTCCGGCGGCACGCACCGGTCACGTGAGGCGCCCGCGCCCCCACGTGGCCGGTTGACCCCAGCCGCCGGTTTGACGCTGGCACTATCGTCATCGGGATGCCCAGAGCCAGACGGAGACGCAGTCGCTCCGCGGCCCAGCGCACGTGGGGCCGAACCTTGGTCCTGCTGCTCGTCGGGGTAGTGGCCCTGGTCCTGATCATCGGCTCCCTGGTCGAGATCAACGCCCAGTCCAGCGGCATCCGCTCCTATACGACCGCTGGCTACGGAGCCCTGGCCTCCAGGGTGGTGGACGCCTCCAACCAGACGGGCACTCTTCTGTCCACCCTGATGAAGCAGGCGCCGACGCTGCCCAACGGGTTCGTCGCCGCCGACTCGTCCATTCCCCGCAGCGCGAGGACAGTCCTGCAGCAGGGGCTCGACGAGGCCACCACCTCCACGTCGGTCCAGGCCGGCCAGGCGGTCCGGATGGCCCCGCCTGGACCCCCTGGGTCCCTCGGCCAGCGCCTGGTCGACGTCCTCCAGGATCGGGCCGCTGCCGTGTCCGCCCTCCGCAGCACGATCGACCGGCTCCTCGGCATGGCGCCGCTGCCGGTCGCCGGGGCTCCCTCGACGACTACGGCGACGACCCCTGGCGCCAACTCGTCGGTAGCCGAGAGCTCCGCACAGATGGCTGCCGCCGGCTCGGAGCTCCAACGGGCCGACACGGCCTACCGCGCTCTCCTGGCCGACATCCACAACCAACGTGTTCCGTTGCACCTTCCGAATTCGGTGTGGGTGCCACAGCCTGTCGCCACCGCCGCCCTCGGCGCCAACCTGCTCTCGACCACGGCGAATGACCTCAGCTCGTCGGCCACGTTGCATCCGTTCCACCAGTTGATCCTCTCGGCTGTCGGACTGGAGCCCCCGGCCGTGCCCCCGGCGACGCCGACGGGCGGCTTGGGCACGGCGGGGCAGGGCTGTCGCAAGCCGACCTCGGCCACACCTGGCGCTGCCCCCACCGTCCTCCCCCCGACGGCGACGGTGACGGCCCTGGTGACGGTGACCAACTGTGGGACGGTCGGCGAGTCCGGAGTGGTCGTCAACGAGACCCTGGCGTTGTCCGATGCCCCCGGCGCCGCGCTGCCTGCATCGCAGGCCGCCAGGGGGGGCCAAGCTCACACCACGGCCACTCTGGCCTCGGGATCATCCAGCGCCCTCTCGCTCGGGCCACTGGCCGTGGCCGAGGGCCACACCTACCTCCTCACCGTCACCATCGCCGGCTTGGCCGACTCGCCGGGAGGCAGTCAACAGTTCCTCGTCCAGATCGCCGGTTAGGGCTCGTCGAGCCAGGGCGGAGGACCCGGTTGGTCAGCGGTGGGGGGTGTCGATCTAGGATTGGCTCGAGAGAGAGTCGAACAGAACAACAGAAGGGTCTGAGGATCAGTGGCTGAGAGCATCACGATCACCGACAACCGCAGCGGTGAGTCCCTTGAAATCCCCTTTGAGAACGGGGGGATCTCCGCAGCACAATGGTCGAAACTCCTACCTGGTACCTGGTTCTACGATCCAGGATTCACCTCGACGGCGGCGTGCGAGAGCGCCATCACCTACCTCGACGGTGACAATGGCATCCTCAAGTACCGCGGCTATCCCATCGAGCAGCTCGCTGAGAACTCCACCTATCTCGAGGTCGCCTACCTGTTGTTGAACGGGGAGCTGCCGACCGCTGACCAGTTCGAGAACTGGTCAGCGGACATCACCCAGCACACCTTCATCCACGAGAACGTGCGCAAGCGCTTCCTCGAGGGCTTCCACTACGACGCCCACCCGATGGGCATGCTGGTGTCGGCGGTCGCTGCCCTCTCCACCTTCTACGGCGACGCCAAGGACATCTTCGACATCGACTCGCGGCACAAGCAGATCATCCGGCTCATCGCCAAGATGCCCACCCTGGCCGCCGCCGCCCACCGGTTCAGCGTCGGGATGCCCTTCGTCTATCCGGACAACTCCCTTCCGTTCACCTCGAACTTCCTCTCCATGATGTGGAAGATCGCCGAGCCCCGCTTCGAGGCCGACCCCGTTCTCGCCAAGGCCCTTGACGTCTTGTTCATCCTCCATGCCGATCACGAGCAGAACTGTTCGACCACGGCCATGAGGGTCGTCGGTTCTTCCCACGCCGACCCGTACTCGGCGTGTGCCGCCGCCGCCGCCGCCCTCTACGGCCCCCGCCACGGAGGTGCCAACGAAGCGGTGATCCGGATGCTGACCGAGATCGGCTCGATCGAGAACGTCGAGCCCTTCATCAAGTCGGTGAAGGAGGGGTCGGGTGGAAGGCTCCAGGGCTTCGGGCACCGGGTCTACAAGAGCTACGACCCGAGGGCCAAGATCATAAAGAAGACGGCCGACGACGTATTCGAGGTCACCGGGAAGAATCCGCTGTTGGACATCGCCTTGAAGCTCGAGGAGATCGCCCTCTCGGACGACTACTTCATCTCCAGGAAGCTCTATCCGAACGTGGACTTCTACTCCGGCCTGATCTACCAGGCCATGGGATTCCCGCTCGAGATGTTCCCCGTGCTGTTCGCCATCCCCCGGACGGTGGGCTGGTTGGCCCACTGGCAGGAGATGCTCGACCAGGACTCGAAGATCGCCCGTCCCCGCCAGCTCTACATCGGCGAGGACACCCGGGACTACGTCCCGATGTCCGACCGCTGACCGGCAACCCCGGAGCGACAAAGCCAGGGCACCCGAGGGCTCACGTCGGCACCTGGCGCATCAGCCCCTCTTGGACCATGGAGAC
>PLSY01000294.1 GCA_003164275.1 Acidimicrobiaceae bacterium
AGCCCTGCATGTGGTCAGTCTACCGCATTATGGGTTTTTTATGGGTTTCCCTTTCGGGTCCACTCGCAAAAACCCTGTCTGACGTGGTGCGCCCCCTGGGATTCGAACCCAGAACCTGCGGATTAAGAGAGTGAATCGATCGCTGTCAGGGGCATTCTGGAGACCACTAAATGGGCCCTGAACAGGTCTTATCGAATTCTCTGAATTGGCATCCCTGTTCGGAACCTGCAGAATTATGGGTTTCATTATGGGTTTTTTCAACCTGCGGATTGTGGAATCCGTTTGCTGCTGCACCCGTCGAGGTCAGTCAGCCTCCAGCGAACGCACCTCGTGGAAGGCGTTCGCCCATCCATAGTTCAGGGCAAGGGTCGTTATCGATGAGGTTCGGCGACGTGCGTACCTGCCGGATCGTAACCGCGCCGCCCGCGGACCACTGAGCGCAGAATCAGGACATTGGTTACTGCGGCGCCCACGAACAGCAGGACTACGCATGCGCTGAACAAGAACCCCTGTGCTCCTACCGGCGTTCCAGTGGTCCTGGACCAGCAGTGCCCGGAGGGATTACACCCTCCCGTGCTCTGGCTAAAGCTGTACGTCGAGAACCCTGCTGCCACCCAGTTGAACAAGCCGGTGAGGACGTAGAGGCCCACGATCGCGCCGACGCCACAAGGGAGTGCCAGCAACCCTGCGACGACCAGCAGCATTCGATGAGACTCGGCGGTCATTCCGGCCGCCGCCAATGCTGTAATCAGGACCACGTAGGCAATCTCCATGGCAAACCACGTCCTGCCCACGTGGTGGCGATGTCCAGCGACCCGGGCACTGGTCATATCGTCTCCTTGGTAGCAGTCGAACCGGTCATGGCTTGGAACAGCCCCGCGAGCTGTTTGGCATGGGCGAAAAGGGCCAGTGCCGGTTCGCGGTCGCCGTCGAGGTGGCTGAGCATCTCAAGACCGAGGTAGAGGGCGACGATTGCGTGCGCCACGTCCTTCGATGGGAGCACGGTGCCCAGTGGCGAGTCGCCTACGGAGTTCTCGATGGCGGCCTGAGCGAACTCCTTCCAAGGTCCGATGCGAGCGGCAACCTCAGCACCCAGGCCAGGGGTCGAGGAGGCTCCGGCGATCATCTCGACCAAGACGGTGATGTAACCGGCGTCGAGGTCGTTGCGGAAGATGTCGGTGGCCGCATCGACGAGCTCGCTGGGCGTGCCTACATTCGTGACGGATTCGCCGTACTGCTCCAAGCGAGCGGCGCTGACCGAATCGAGGGCGGCCAACAAGAGATTGGCGACCGAACCGAAGTGATAGAAGATCAGTCCCTGAGTGGACCTAGCCCGTTCAGCGATGGCCCGGGCACTTGCACCTGCGTAACCCTCCGACTTGAGCGTCTCGATTGCCGCGTCGACAAGGAGGCGGCGAGTCCCAACCGAACGGGCACCGCCTCGCCCTGCCACTTTGCTTGGAGTTCCGGATTTGGCCATCTCTCTACCTCAGTTGAGCAACTGCTCAAAGTATATGCTCAATAAAGGAGCATCTGCCGCCCGGCCTTCGGAGCTGTTGGGCGGGCATCGTGAGCGCCGCTCAATTCGGTGTTGCGTTTCTTGTGTTTACAAGTAGGATAGAGGGTGTGACCAGGACCGATAGAGAGCCACAGACCCCCAAACGTGAATTGGTCACCACTGGCCGTGCAGCTTCGATCCTGGGTACGTCCCGACAGCACGTCGTGGACCTCTGCGACAGTGGTCAGCTGACCTACTCGTCAGTTGGGACGCACCGCCGAGTTCGCCTCGATGACGTCCTGAGGCTTCAGGAGGGGCAGAAGCCGACCGGCAAGCTCACCCGGGAGCAGATCCGGAATCTCTGGCTCCACCAGGCGGTGGCGAGGCGGATGGTGATCGACCCCGAGCGAACCTTGCACCGCGCTCGGGTGAACCTCCGTCGCCTCCAGGCGGCGCACCCCCGCGGCGTGGCGGCGCGCTGGCTGGACGAGTGGGAGCGACTTCTCGATTGTCCCGTCGATGAGCTGCTTGAGGCTCTGACCTCGCGGTCGGAACGAGGGTGCGAGCTACGGCAGAACTCGCCGTTTGCCGGGGTGCTGACCCAGCGCGAGCGGGGACGCATCCTTGAGAACTTCCAAAGCCAAGTGGCGTGACCCGCGAACAGCTCGCTCACATCCTTCGAGCTGCATCACAAATCGCCGAAGTATCCGACGTCGTAGTCATCGGGAGCCAGTCAGTACTCGGAACATTCGGCGATGCCGAGTTGCCCGACGAGGTGATCGGCTCGATCGAGGTGGATGTCGCGTTCCTCAACGACCCCGCCAACGAGAAGTCGGACAAGGTTGAAGGGGCGATCGGAGAGTTTTCGCCATTCCACGAGATGTTTCAGTACTACGCCGAGGGCGTGAGTACTTCGACAGCAGTTCTCGGTCCCGGCTGGGAAGATCGTCTTGTGGTCTTCGAGAATGAAAGTACGAAGCCGGGGAGAGGTCTGTGCCTCGAACCCCATGATTGCGTTGCAGCGAAGCTCGCTGCCGGGCGCGAGAAGGACTTCGAGTTCGCCGCAGCATTGCTTCGAGAACAACTGGTTGACTCGGAACTACTCATCGCGAGGATCGAGGCCCTCCCGATCCGATCCACTCAGATGCAGCGCCTCATCAGTTGGGTGAGGGCCAGAGCACCAAAGACCCCAGGCGCTGGAAGCTAGACCAGTCATCCGTTCCGTCGGACCGATTCCATCGGATCAGAAGGCAAGGCGATGGGGACACCGCTCAGTCGGCCGGTTGAAGTCGACCGATGATGCGACGTCGAAGCTGGGCATGTCTAGTTCCGCCGTCTACTTCCGTGGGAATCAACCTGCCGCCCGTGTTCGGAACCTGCAGAATTGTGGCTTTCGCAACCTGCGGATTGTGGAATCCGTTTGCAGCCGCACCAAGAAGGAAAAAAAAGAAAAAGTCCGTAGGCGGGCCCGCGAAATTCCTTCTCACCGGAATTCGGCTGTCACGTTTCGTCCACAGAACCGGAACTGAACAGGCAACGCAGAATTTGTCGGCCGGATCAGGCGTACGCGATGCCGCCCGTCCCACATAACGCCCCGGTCCCGGAATGGGCACCGGGTGGGCACTGCGGACACCCCCGGCTACTTTCCTACCTAATTCCCCTGTGGCCGGTCCACCTGGTGTTGCCCGGTGAATATTCCCAAACGGGACACTCGGCCGGCTGACCCGCGTCGGCCGACTTCGCACGGACGCGACAACCGTCGATCTGGCGTGCTCGGGCCCCGATCTCGATTTGCGGCTCGACCGCTCAGGTGGAGCGATCTTGACCGCTTGCTGGAGTTAGCATGCGGCCTAGCGTCGTGCCAGATATCGATCCCCAAGCCGGCGATCGGGGATACACCTCAGCGTGTTGCGCCTATTCCCCAAGCGCCGCTCCCAGTACCTGTTCGATCTCGCCCAGTTCTAGGTCGATGGATTTGTCGACCGTCTTCATTACATCGAGGAACTCACTCATATCCCCCATAGGGGCGTCGCGAAATCGGCTGAAGGTCGAGCCGCAGAGGGCGAAGTTCATGTTGACGGTCCCGTGCATACCCTTCAGCCCCTCAAAATCTTCCGGGTCGATCGGGAACTCGTCCTCGTTGTGTCGGAGCCGCACAAGAACGCGAGCAATCGCAAAGTTGTCCGATAGCGCTCGATACATATTCCGAAACGCCCAGGCTGTTGCAATCGAGCTAGTGCTGTCCCTGTGCTTGGCCTTATGTGGGGGGTAGCAGTCCATGAACCTATTGACCGTCTCCTCGGCGGACAGCCTCATAGCGCGGGCGGGGTCGTAGACGGGTGCGATGATGGCCTTGTCACGCTCCCCCTCAGCGAGGAGGATCACAGCGTCGTTCACAGCCGAATTTGCTGCCAGCAGCTGCTCGAAGATCTCGGCCGCTTCGGCTTTCCAGCCTCCCTGCTTCGCACGACGCGCCATGTCTGACCCTCCTGGTCTTTCGGCGAGAGCCATTGGAGCACAAAGTAGCAACCCCGAGTTTGGTGTCACAGTCGTGCCGGTAGGGGCACGGCTCGTTGGCTGACGGTAGTCAGCGCCTACTCCAGCGTGACGGTCTTGCCGGTGCGCCATTCCAGCCACATCTTGAGAGTCCTTTCCAAGACGTAGTCACCCACTTCGGTATGTGGATCGAAGTACGGCTTCCCGTCGACCTGCACCAACTCCAGGGCCTCGTGGGCTGCGGCGTTGATGAGGGCGACGTACAACGCCTCGGGCGTGTCCTCCGGAACTCCACATGGAGCCACGAAAGCTCCTTCGTATCCGCTGTTGTCCTCCCCAGGTCGAGTGCTTGGCGTGACCTTGCCGACGACGTAGACGAGCGGGGTTGGCATGTCGTGAGCGGCGAAGCGCCGAAGCCACCCGCTGCTCACCTCTTCCTGCCACTGGTCAATTGTCAGCAATTGGGCAAACCATCCGCCGCTCAACTCAAGGAACGGCGGGTCAGCCGTCTCGGGATCGCTCATCCGTCAAGGCTAGGCCCACGCTCAGAGCTGGTGAGGGTGGTCTCTCGGAATGGGGTAGACCGATTCCTGCCAACATCGGACATCATCTGCGGTCGAGGGTTGGGACATCATCCGCTCGGGGCCCATCTCGACACACTTCCCCGTCCGCGAAAGTGAAGAGGTCCCGAACCCGTAGTGCTTGGAGCACTGGGTCATTAGTGGAGCTGGTGGCGACCATGCCGAACTCGGCGACGAGATTCCTGAGGACAACCAATTCGTCCGATAGTTCGTCCAGATCGGCGGGAAGGTAGTCCCGCTCATCCCTCGGGCCCGCCTTTCGTGTCGGCCGGATTCGGGTTAGGAACGGATCTTCGCTGTTGGCTGGAACGCTTCCATCGGCATGCAACCGCTTCCACCCTATGAACCAGTCTCCGTGCGCAAAGTCGTTTCTCAACGTGATGGCTTCGTTGACACGCTTCCGGAGCCGGTCTGCGATTCTGTCCTCGTCCGGTTCGAGGAAGGTCTTACAAATGCCGAAAAAGGCGTTGGAGATCGGCTGCGCAGTCGCTTCGCCAAGGGTCATTTCGGCCAGGCTAAAAGCGCCCGGCTTTGCCACCGTCGAGGCGGCGAGCAATCTCATCCACCACACCAGCCGTGAGAATTCGGAGACGTACCGCCCTAGCGCCCTGTAGGACTCGTTGGCTTTGGCCTGAGCCTCGAATGGGTCTGGTTCCATCGATTCAAGATGGTAGGGCCTGGCCGATTGCGGAATGAGTACTCAGAACGGGAGCTGCAACTTGGCGACGTCGAGCGGCACGCAAACGTAACGGCCATGAAGCAGTTGGACTCAGCTCGGCGTACCACGGACCCGGTTTTTGGAGGCAGGTTGACGAACCTGTTACTGGCCGAACGAGTACCTCAGGTTTGCATTGACCAATTGGTTGGTCCGCTTACGCATGTGCCCAATCTTGGAGGCATCGGGCTCGGGATCATCCACTTCCAGCGTCCAGCACAGATCGGTGCCCTGACCATTTGCGTCGGGCGGGAGGTCAAATCGAAGCCGGGCGTCAGGTCGACTGGGCCACAGCGACGACCACAGGACGTAATCAGGTGGTGAAGCCTCAAGGACGGTGGGAGCTTCTTCATCGTGCTCAAGGATCAACCATGGTCGAGAGGGATCTCGATGCGGCTGGGTAAGTGCCTCAAACACCGCATGGGGCGGAGCGGGTTGATTTCTCTTCCGTCTGCCGATTTCGCCCATGGTGACAAGTCTAAGGACGTTCACCCGGGCCATTCCGCCTACCCGGTTCGGGGACACTCAGGGCACAGGGTGCATAAGCGCCGTCACCCATCGGCCACCGCATGTTCCGCATCGGTGCATGGCCTCGTGCCCCGGCGGTTCATGGCAGACGTGGGTATGCCCCGCCAGATGACCTTTGCGGATGGCGTGCGACTTTCGGCACGTCACCGCATTCGGATCGGATGTCGCCACGGTTCCAGGCTACCCCTGGCCCACAGCCGGCAGCGTGACAGTGCTCGGGGAGCTGCGGCGTTCTCGGGCTGTACCAGCTGCCAATGGTGCGGTACTGATCGAGCGTGGTCGGGATGCTGAAATGGGCTTCATGGAAGTAGACCTTCGACTCGGTGACCCCGATCAGTTGGGCGTCGTGCAGCTCCTGCACGCACTGGATGAGGAGATCCAAGCCCGTTACGACGAGCCGGTCGAAGACTTCGTTCTGAAACTCGATCCGGGGGAGGTGGCACCCAGGCGCGGTGCGTTCGTGGTGGCATGGGTGGACGAGTTGGCAGTTGGATGCGGCGCCGTTCGTCTCGTTGATGATGAGACTGCAGAACTCAAGCGTATCTACATCGTTCCTGAGTACCGCCGGCAAGGGTTGGCGGGAGGAGTAGTTCGATTCCTCGAGGATCGTGCTCGTGAGTTGGGAGCGATTCGAGTCGTTCTGGAGACGGTCGCCGATCCGCCAGCTGCGATTGCCCTCTACCTTGCGGCCGGGTACGAGGAGATCCCGAAGTTCGGCCCCTATGTTGAGTCCGAGGTCAGCTTCTGCATGGGCAAGACCATCGAAGCTGGCGGCCCCAACCTTGCAGAGTCGAGGCGTCGTCCCTGATGTGTCCCTGGGGGTCACTCTCCCGGCGGTCGGGGATACCCATGTCC
>PLSY01000151.1 GCA_003164275.1 Acidimicrobiaceae bacterium
TGGTTCATACGTGTATTAAGCGTTCGGGGACACCCACAGCCTCGATCCGACCTCTCCGGCGAGGTTGCTCAATGGCCCAGGTCAGATCGACGACGACCAACTACTCAGCGACGCAACCAATCCCGGATCGGCGGCACGCGCGTTCCGACCAGAACAGCCGAGAGCACGACAAGAATGCACGCGATCGCGACGATCCACATTGCTTGGACCCCGGCTGCCCATGCAGGAAGCACGATGGCAAGAACGATGACCCCGACGATGAGGCGATATGCGTTCATGTGCCACGTGAACCAGCGACGCTGCATGCCCACGAGCCTACCGTCGGGCCTGCGAGTCGACGCCCCTGATCTGCCCCCACGTTGTCGGCGCAGTGGATCTTGCGACCCGCACCCGGTGGTAGGGGATGCCCGGCGGCCGTGCGAACAGCCCTACGTCGGCGTCCTCCGCGTCGGCACTTGCTGGGTGATGCAGTGCGGGCCGCCGCCGCCGTAGGCGATTACCAGTCCGGGGACACCGACCACGTCGCGTCCGGGAAAGGCGGCCTTCAGGTGCTGCAGTGCTTCCTCATCGTCGTCCGCAGAGGGCCCACCGGCCAGCGGCACAATCACCCCTCCGTTGCACAGAGTCAGGTTGAGGTAGGCATTGGACACCGGGGTACCGGCCACCTCGCCGTAGGCCATCGGCGGGAACGCGACGACGTCGAGGCCGGCGGCGATGGCACGCTCGCGGTTCTCGGCCATCGTCTCGTGGTCGGGGTCACCGGGTGGTCGTGACTGGAGGAGCAATTGACCGGCATCGTTGAGGGTAGCGATGCCGTCGATGTGCCCGTCAGTGTCTCGGTCGTCGGCCAGTCCGCTCCCGAGCCAGACCACGCCCGTCACCCCTAGGTATGAGCGGAGGGCGTCCTCGATGGCGGTCTGGTCCAGCTCCGGGTTCCGGTTCGGGGCGAGCAGGCACTGTTCGGTGGTAACGAGTCTCCCCTGTCCGTCAACGAGGATCGACCCGCCCTCGAGCACTATTGGTGCCTCGAAGACGAGGTCGCCGTGTTGCTCGGCGAGGACGCCGCCGGCTGCCTCGTCACGGTCCCAGCCGGCGAACTTCTCGCCCCACGCGTTGAACCGGAAGTGGACTCCGGCCCGCCGACCCTCCTCGTCGAGGACGAAGATCGGGCCGTTGTCGCGCATCCACGAGTCGTCGATCGGCAGTTCAACCAGGTTGACGCCGACGGACAAGAGGGAGCGGGCTTCATCGGCCGCTGCCTCATCGGGCACCACCATGGTCACCGGCTCAAAAGCGGCCACGGCGTTGGCGACCTCGGCATAGTCGCGTCGTGCCGCGGATAGCTGGTTCCCCCACATCTCGCTCCGACAGGGCCAAGCCATCAGCATCCGGTCCTGTGGGGCCGTCTCGGGTGGCATCCGGAATCCGTGATCCTCAGGAGTACTCGTCGTGGCGGCGACAGTCATTCCGGTGAATGGTACTTGGCGGCAGAGCCCCTGGCCGGCGTCGTCCAGGCTCTCAGGGTCCCTCAACCGGTGATCGGCGCCATCCCCATTGTGCAGCCAGGTGACGTGCGGGATGGTCGGGGGCCACCTACGGTTCCCCGCATGGCCAAACCCAACATCCTGCTCATCATGACCGACGAGGAGCGCTACCCCCCGCCCTACGAGGTCGATGCCGTCAAGGCATTCCGCAGGGACCAGTTGGGTGCTCGTGAGTCCATTCGCAACGGAGGGTTGGAGTTCCACCGTCACTACGCCGGATCGACGGCTTGCCTCCCCAGCCGGGTCACCTTGTTCACCGGCCAGTACCCGTCGCTCCACGGTGCGTCGCAGACGGACGGCACGGCCAAGCACCTGGATGATCCGTCGATGATGTTCCTGGACCCCGACTCGGTGCCGACTCTTGGCGACTGGTTCCGGGCCGGGGGCTACCAGACCCACTACCGGGGCAAGTGGCACGTCTCGTCGGCCGGTCTCCCGCTTCCTGGCACGCACGAAGACCTCATGACCTCTGACAATGCGGGCAACCTGATTCCCGATGCCATCGAGGCGTACCGGCGGGCCGACCGCCTCGATCCCTTCGGGTTCTCGGGGTGGATCGGTCGGGAACCCCACGGCCCCAACCCGGCAGAGTCCGGCAAGTTGCGTGACGGCATCTTCGCCGAGCAGGTGGTCGACCTCTTCGGTGAGTTGGCCAAGGCCCGCAAGGACGGCCCGTGGCTGACCGTGGCGTCGTTCGTCAATCCCCATGACATCGCCGCCGTCGGGTTCATGTGGGAGCAGTTGTGGAAGTTTGCACCGACCGACGACACCGTGCCGGACATCCCCGAAGCCCCGTCCCAGTCCGACTCCTTCGCCGGACGGCCCCCCTGCCAGGAGCAGTGGAAGGATGTGTGGTGGAAGATGGCCTACGAGCAGCCGACCGACAACAGCTACCGCCGCTTCTACTACTACCTCCACAAGCTGGTGGACGCCGCTATCGGGCGGATCCTCACCGCATTGGAACAGTCGGGAATGGCGGAGGAGACCATTGTCGTCTTCACGTCCGATCACGGTGACCTGGTCGGGGCTCACGGCGGAATGCAGCAGAAGTGGTACAGCGCTTACGACGAGGCAATCCGGGTCCCGCTGCTGGTCAAGGGTCCCGGCATCTCCCCGGTGACCGGGGGTATCTCGACCCCGACCAGCCACGTCGACCTCATCCCCACCCTGATGGGCCTGGCTGGCATCGATGTAGAGCGGGCCATGGCTGGCGTCTCTGCCCACCATGACGAGGCCCACCCACTGCCCGGTCGGGACCTGAGTGGCCTCATCACCGGGAAGGCGACACCGGAGTCCGTTGCGACGCCGCTCTACTTCATGACCGAGGACGACATGTCCCGTGGCCTCAACCAGACCAACGTACTGAGTGGCAAGCCCTTCGACCCCGTCGACTTCCCTTCCCACGTCGAGGCGACCATCGCCACATTGCCCACCGGCACGGACGGCGCTGACGAGTTGTGGAAGCTGAACCACTACTACGAGCGACTTGACGACTGGGATGCCGACCACGGCATCCCGAAGAACCCGTTCCTCGGTGCCCCAGCCGAACCGCTATTCGAGCTGCACAACCTCACTGCCGATCCCGAAGAGCGGCACAATCGGGTGGGCGACGAGACCGATGCTTTGAGCCAGATGAAGTCGGTACTGGATGCGCAGCGCGAGGCGAAGCGGCTGCTTCCAAGCATGCGCAACCCTGTCGGCTGACCACGGAAATCCCGACGATTTGCATCCCCGATGTAAGTGCCGGTAGGGGATGCTTTCACTGGCGTCGTCGCGATATCGGGGTGGCGATGACGGCGAGGTGAATTCTGCCCAACAATTCACCCAACAATTCCGTCCTTCTGCGTCGCAACCCGATGGACGACGTCCCAGCCACTCATCAGCGCACCGGCGTTGACCTGGGCAAATGAGACAACCCGCTACCGGACGGCACCCAGGGCGACATCCAAGAACGCCCTCTTAATCCCAAGGTGGCGGGATCGAGACCCGCACAGCCCACCGGTGCATCAGGTATGCGTCTCGGCCAGTAAGCAACAACGTCACCCTGGCTTCCTTGTCCCTGCGCGCCTCACCCCCAGCTCGGAGGTGACGACACCCTCCACGGGGTACGCGTCGTCGGCCCGCAGAGAGGTCTACCCGGAACCATGCTCCAGGCAGCCTTCCTTCATTCGACCCATTACGGAAGGTATAGCTGATAATCTTCCGTAATGGCCGCCATTTCGGAAGGTAGCGAGCGGGGCCATGAGGTAACCGTTACGTGGAACGGCGCCCCGGTCCGCGCCTGGGTCCCACACTTTCTCACCGGCCAAGAATTCGACGTCAGTGTCCGCACGGCCCGCCGGACCGAACAAGCCATCGCAGCCGTGCGGACGAGTGGCGGCGCTTCCACTCGCTTCGAGCCGCTCGCCTTGTTGCTGCTCCGGGCAGAGGGCTTGGCATCCTCTTACATCGAGGGACTGCGCACCCCTCTAGCCGACGTCGCTGCGGCCGAGGTGGGCGAAACTTCAAACGCCACCGCCGTCTGGGTGGCCGATAACTTGACCGCCGTGCGCTACGCCCTGGACGGGGCCGGGCACAACCTCACCGTTGAAGGCATCCATAAATGGCACCGACTCCTGATGGGGCCGACGGGTCGCCTGCCCGAGGAGATGGTGGGCGCCTTTCGCACCTCCCAGTCGTGGATTGGTGGCACCTCACCGCGCACCGCCTCCTTTGTCCCTCCCCCGCCCGACCGGGTCGAGGACCTCATGATCGATCTCGTTGGCTTCGTAAACGCCGAGTCGGTCGACCCGGTCACGCAGGCTGCGGTCGCACATGCCCAGTTCGAGACCATCCACCCCTACGGGGACGGGAACGGGCGGATCGGGCGGATCCTGATCGGTTGGATTCTCGCCCATCGCACCAGCATCACCGTCCCGCCCCCCGTCAGCGTCTTCATCGCCCGGGACCCCGGCGGATACCTGGCGGGCCTGACCAGGTTCCGCTTCGGCGAACTCGATCCCTGGGTGGAGTGGCTTGCGGCCGAGCTTCAGTATTCGAGCGAGGCGGCCGAAGGGCTGATGGTGCGCTCCGAACAGCTGCTGGAGCAGTGGCATCTGCGGACCGATGACCTGCGGGCCGACGCCACGGCCAGGCAGGTACTCCCCGTCCTGGTCGGACACCCCGTTATTTCCTCGGATCTGGTCGCGGAGCGCTTTGCGGTGTCCGAGCGCGCCGCTCGAGCAGCTCTCGCCACGCTGGCTGAGCGAGACATCGTTGAGCCCTACGACAAGGCGCCAGCCGGGCCGGGACGCCCCCGTCTCTACTGGGTGGCGTCCGAGCTCATCGACATCGTCACCGACTGGGGCCCGCTTTGACCAGACAGTCGAACTTCCCCTCGACTTGATGCGCGAGCGCCAAGGAGCCTTGGATGACACTTACCATTCTGCGGATTCTGCCCAACTCTTGACCCAACAATTCCGTCCTACTGCGTGGCAAGGCGTTGGCCGGCGTCTCGGCGATCCCCCAATCCACCATCGTTGACGTGAGAAAACGGGACTGGCTGCGACAGGAGAGAACCGATCGCGACATTCGGGAAGGCGCTTTTTCTCCCAAGGTGATCACGTCCCCTGAAGTGGTGTCACTGACAGGGTCCACCTGAAGGTCGGGCCATCGGAGCAACCTCGGGTTCAAGCTGGTCCAAGAGGTGTTGGGGAGGTCATCGTAGGCCGGGTCACCGGAATGGAGCGCCGAGGCGAGCCCGCGTTTGGTGCCGACGAATTCCGTGAAGCGCTCGATCCAACCCATGAGCGCTTCCCAAGGACCGAGGGTGGTCCCGAGTTCTTCCGCAGCTTGGACGCATTCATCGACCTCGTGTTGCAACATCGCGACGATGAGGTCGAATCGGCGAGGAAAATGCCGGTAGAGCGTTCCAACGCCCACTCCCGCAAGATCCGTGATCTCCTTCGCTGGCGCATCCACGCCGCTGCCCGCGAACACGGTCTTGGCTGCCTCCACCAAGGCGATGACAGTCCGCCTGGCGTCGGCGCGATGACGCCGAGGCGGGTCGATACTGGCCGCCGTCGATGGAGCCGTCGTCCTGACCGACTCGAGTCCCATGATCCTCCTCTTGCTAAACGGAAATATCTTCCGTATAATACCGGAAAGTAGTTCCGCTTTGGTGGAAGTGTACGTCGTACGCCGCGTCTACACATTCACGTTCACGTCTGGAGACCCTCGTGCAGTACCGAAGCCTTGGCCGAACGGGCATCAAAGTCAGCCCGTACGCGCTGGGCGCGCTCATGTTGGCCACAGAGGTCGGTAACCCCGACCCCGAGGACTCGATCCGGATCATCCACAAGGCGCTCGACGCAGGCATCAACCTCATCGACACCGCCGACGCATACGGAGACTCGGAGGAGGTTGTCGGTCGTGCCCTCAAGGGCCGTCGTGACAACGTGGTTCTTGCCACCAAGGTCGGCCGACCCATCGGTAGCGATCCGAACTGCCAGGGTGCGTCCCGGCGGTGGATCATCGCGGCAGTCGAGACCTCGTTGCGCCGCCTCCAAACCGAACACATCGACGTGTATCAGATCCACCGACCCGATCCCGATACGGACATCGAGGAAACACTTTCCGCGCTGACAGACCTCGTCCACAGCGGCAAGATCCGCGCGTTCGGGACGTCGGGGATGCCGGCATCAAACCTTGTGGAGGCACACTGGGTGGCAGAACGGCGAGGTCTGGAGCAGTTCCACACCGACCAGCCGCCGTACTCGATCCTGACTCGCGGCATCGAGCGTGAGGTGCTGCCGCTCGCGCAGCGATATGGCATGGGCATCCTGACGTGGGGCCCGCTCGGGCAGGGCATGCTCACCGGTCGGGTTCGTCGGGGGCAGGACACTGACGTCATTCGCGCGAAATTGTTCACTGCGTTCAGTGATGAGCGGCGCCTGGACGCGGTGGAGCGACTGATGCCGCTCGCCGAGGAAGCGGGACTGTCGATGCCCCATTTGGCGATGGCGTTCGCGATCTCGCACCCGGGCGTCACGAGCGCGCTGCTCGGGACCCGCACCATGGAGCACCTCGACGACCTCCTCTCGGCAGTGGACGTCGTCCTTTCCGACGATGTCCTCGACCGGATCGATGAGATCGTCCCGCCCGGAACCGACATCGGCGCCCTCGACCAAGCATATGTTCCGCCGGCGATCCAGAAGACGGAACTGCGCCGCCGTCCACTCAGCGAGCGCTCTGCCGCCTGAGACAGGCGCAATGAAATAGACAGCCTCTCCGACTACTAGTCCACGTGCGTCACGTCCGATCTGCTCTTCCTCGGACAAGAGGAATGGCCCATGCCTTGTGCCAAGTTCCGAGCACGAATCCAAAGTGGTGCTGCCGGAACTCGAGAACACATTCGGATGGCCAGTCTCGTGACTACAGCGTGACCACAACTCCCGACCAGAGCACGCGAAGCATGATCGGTGCTGGGAACATAACAACAGTTCACGGCCACTTTCGGTCAATAGAGAAGAGCCCTGAGATCGACCAGCTCTAACCATTAATCCCAAGGTGGCGAGATCGAGACTCGCACGGCCCACCAGGCGATTGGACTCTCGATCCTCAGGCAGACGGCCGTAGCTCCACGTTGACCTCAAGTCCGAGAGCTGTGGCCACACGCTGGAGAGTCGTCAGCGTGGCGCCTACGCCACCAGACTCGAGGCGGTCGATGGCCGCTTGGCTGGTACCCATATGACGTGCCAGCTCTCGTTGACTGAGGCCGGCAGCCTCCCGGGCGTCGTGGATGCGCTCGCCGACATCGGCGGCCAGTTTGGCCTCGGCGAACGCCCGGTCGTATTCGGCCCGTTCGGAGGCCGACATCGCACCGAGCCTATTCTCTTTCAGCTGCACCCAACTGGAGCGGTCATTGTGTCTCTCCTTCAACCGTGTGGCCCTCGGCGATGCAGCGGGCCATCGCCTGTCTGGTCCGGGCCACCTCAGCCCGTTCGTTCTGACGTTGCTTACGAAACGTGGTCAGCAGCACGATCCGTCTCCCTTCGGAAAGGAAGAACGTGATGCGCTGGGCCTACTGGGCCAGATCGAACCGGAGCTCGAAGAGGCCGTCACCGAGCGACCTGGATCGCGGCATCCGGATAGCTGCACCATGCTCACCCAGGTATTCGATCCGAGTAGCAACCGTGGCGAACTGGCCAGCCGGAAGCGACTCCAACCACTGTTCAACCTCTGACTCCAGTTCGATGGACCAAACTGACATCACAACTGATGTCACCCCTCGGATCGTAAATCAAGGGGTTCGCCGCCGGCCCCCCGACTGCCCAGTGGATACTGAGGAGGTACCTCCCGAGCAGAAGCATCCCACCCACCCGGCCGCGGCCTGGGGAGGTTGCGACCTATGGCCATCCACGCGACAGGGGCCTAGGGTCTCCGATGAGGTGGCGTCCGGGGCGACGGCGGTGGGGTCAGCTGAGCTCGCGAACCCTGATGGTGTCGACGTGCTGCTGGAAGGCAACAGCCTTGCCACCGTCCATGGTCCACACGTGGACCATCTTCACGGCGGCCGGCTCTCCGGAACTCTTGTGCTTCCACCCGTAGCTCCCGAGCGCCACGACGGTGTCACCGTCGGCGACGAACTGCTCGGGCATCACCGCGAAGTCGTCGCCGATTTCTTCGAGCCGCATGAACACCCCTTCGAGCACCGCCTGAGGACCGACATACGTGCCAGCGAGTGGAAATCCGTCGGCCTCGGTCCACTGGATGTCGTCGGCCATGGCGCCGAGGGCGGCGGGAACGTCGCCGGTCGCGAAGCTCGCGTAGGCGCTTTCGACGATCTCCTTGTTAGTAAGCATCATGTGTCCTCTTTCTCTCGGCGGGCGGCCATACCGCCCGTTTACATCACAGCGTTATCCATAACATCGTGATGTACGTATGTCAATGACGCCGTTATGGATAGGCTCTCGGACATGCCGCCTCGGTCTACCGACCCTCATCTGCGCGAACGGATCATCGCCACCGCGGCACGGCTGCTCGCCACCGAGGGTGCCGTGTCAGCCCGGCGCTTGGCCCGCGAGCTGGGTACTTCGACCATGGTCGTCTATACCCACTTCGGCGGGATGGACGAGCTGTCCCGACAGGTGATGCGCCGCGGTTTCGTCGGTTTCGGAACCGAGCTGGACAGCGGCGCGGTTACTGACGATGCCGTCGCCGACTGGATGACCTACCTCTGGAACTACCGCCGCTTCGCGCTGCGCGAACCCCACCTGTACGCAGTGATGTTCGGTCCTGGACTGGCCGAGTTCAGGACCGGTGATCCCGCCGACCTCGAGGCAGCTAGATTCACCTTCGTGTCGCTCCTCCGTCGCATCCACGCCTGCGTCAACGCGGGCCGATGGGAGGTCGACGACGTCACCACCGCCGGCGAAGCTGTCTGGTCCGGTGTGCACGGCCACACCACGCTCGAGCACACCGGGTTTTTCGGTGCGGTCGGCCGCGATCCAGTGCGTTCGTACAGCGAGATCCTCACAAGGATGTCGATGGGCCTCGGCGACGACGCCCGATCCACCGCTCGCTCGCTGTCGACCTCCAGACGGCGGGCCGTCCGCGCTGACCGAGCCGAGGTCGCAACTTCTTGATATTGCACGGGGTGACCGGCCTCGTGACTACACCGTGACTACAACTCCGGGCAAAAGCACGCGAAGTGTGATCGACGTCGGGCATATCAGTGCAGTGGACGGCCAATTTTGGTGAACGCCGATGTGCTCTGACATCGACGAGCTCTAACTTCTAATCCCAAGATGGCGCGATCGAGACTCGCACAGCCCACCAGTTGCCCACCACACCTACCGGCTTCATTTAGTTCACCAGGTCACAAGTGGTAGGCATCGCGTCGATGGTCGATGTCGACCACAATCACCCGATGACGCTCTTCATCGATGCGGTAGCGGATCCGGTATTCGCCTCGCATGGCGCGCCAAAGGCCTTCGAACGGAGGACGAAGTCGTACGCCGACAATCCTTGGCCTCTCAAGGAGTGGGCCGGAAACGAACTCCCAGGCTGCAAAAGCGACCGCAGGCGGAAGGTTCTCACTCAGCGGCCGCCGCACACTTGGTGAGACGACTAGCTCGTACTTGGGCGGTGGACTGGCATCAGATCGTTCTCCTTTGGCCATCCTTGAGCTCAGAGCGCCGGCGCGTCTCCATCAAAGCCCTCATCTCTTCACCCGAAGTGAGATCGCCGGCCGCTACCGCTGTATCCGCTTCCGAAATGCACGCCATGGCGTCGGGATCACTCAGGAGTTCTATGGTCGCTTCGAGAGATGCCAAATCTTCGGAGGAGATGAGCACGACAAATTCGCGTCCGTTGCGAGTGACTTGGACCCGCTCGTGAGTTCGATCCACCTCGTCGGCCAGTTCTGACAGCCTGGCCTTCACCTCGGTCAGGGAAAGCGTCTGCATAGACCAGAATTAGAGTCCAGGGCTGACACGACGACTTCACGCACTTTCGGCTGGATGACTTCCGACCTCTGGCCCGTGACCCGTGACCCGTGACCCACGGATTTCAGCGGAGGGAATCTAGGTGGGCCGGAATCGAGCGATGTCCTCTCCGACCCTGGCGATTGTGTCTACGTCGACACTGGCAGCCACCGCAAATTCGGGCCAGGCATCGACGGCTTCGACCACCTCGCGCAGCGCGGTCTCGATGCCAGGCACCTCATGAAGATCCCCGAGGACCCGGAGGTCATCGAGGGTAATGTCGACGAACCGACCGTTGACGCTCATCTGGTGGGTTTGGGTCCACTCACCGTCCCAGTAGGAGTGGGTGACGTCGTACGCCGGGGCCAACTGCCAGGGACCGTCCTCGGGAAGTATGAAGGAAAAGTTCTTGGTGTGGTCATCGCGGTTGACGGCCATCACGTTGAAGGCCACCCGACGGAACATTTGGGCACGGTCTTTGGGGCCGAGGCCGAGCCTGTCGGCGGTGAGGAAGTAGCTTGAGTACGCATGGCTGCGGGCCAGGTTGTAGCCGAGGTGGCCGACCGCGCACAGGGTCTGGGAGTGGATACGGACATCTCCCGGCCCGCGGTCGAATCGCTTGGTCATGAAGTGGGAGCGCGGCCCCTCGGGCAGCAGGCGGGACTCGTTCATGGCGATGCCGGCCTGGGTGGCCATTAGGTAGTAGGCGTACTCCACCCGGCAGTACTGCTGGCTGGTTACCAGCGGGTCGATCGGGCGATCGGCAGGGTCACCTACTCCGTCCAGCTTGAGCAGCCATTGCTCGAAACCTTCGGGGGCCGTCAGCTGGCCTGAGCGCATCTGGCCGGTGACCGGGTTGTAGGCGATGACCGCCTTGGCCCGGGCGCCACCGGCGGTCGAGCCCACGGTGATCAGCTGAGTGAGGGCTTCATGGGTGTCCGGGTCCCCCGAGAGCCCGTCAGGCCCGTGGAGTGCACCGGCAATCTCGGATCGGGCGGCGGTTACCAGGTCGGCTACCTGGACAAGGCTGACCGTTGAGTCCCCCGGACCAGTCGGCGGAGCGAAGGTCAGTGCTCCCATCGCCCTAGAACTTGCGTAGGCCAGGCGGTCCAGGGCGGTGATCTGGCTCGGGTCAATACCCTGTTCGGCCATCCACGCGTTGACAAGGGCGTTGCCAAAGCGGTCGGGCAGCGCGTCGGCCAGCATGGCCGGCAATCCGTAGTACGTGGTTCGGGCGAGATCTGGGAATTCGAAGACTCCTGGACGGCGAGGCATGTAGATCGGTGCCAAGTCGGCGCCGCTCCTTACCCAGTTCTCGTCGTACTCGAATGCGTAGTAGCCAGTAGTCGGGTCAGGAGCCACGGCACCCACGACCCGATCCCAGGCCGAAACCTCGATGGCTTCAGCAGGGTTGTAGGTCATGAACTGCCACGCTTCGCACTGGGGTGGCGCACGCGCTGAGGAGCATTCGTCTCCGCACGACGATGTTGGCGCAAGATCTCCAGTGGGCTGATACCAGGCTCAGGTGGGAGGAGTGATTCCAGCCAGTCGGTGCGACCAAGGGCGCGGACAACTCGGACCACCGTTGTCAATGAGCTGCCCTTTCCGCCCTCGAGGTTCTTGATCGCAGATCCCGAGACGTTTGCTCGCTCAGCCAACTCGGTCTGAGTGAGTCGATTCCGAAGTCGCAGGCGTCGCATATCTGTCCCAAGACGTCGTTCCCAGTCGGTCGTAGTGGCCTGGGCTCCTGACGGTTCGTAACTACTAGGTGTCTTTTCCATCTCTTATGCCTCTTTGTATCTATAAAAGCTTATATTACATCTAGTCATCGATCAAATGTGGTTCAAGTCGAACCCGGGGGATCATATTCCACCCAACGCAAGAGATCTGGGCATCCGCCGCACGTCCGCCATGGACCAACCAGCTCCCCAAACCATGATGACGCGGGACCTCACACCGGAAGTCCCCCGCCGCCCCGACAAGACGCTGTCCATCGACGGGATGTCTGCCAGCGAAAGCCACCCCTTGGGCGCAAGGCCTACGCCCTGACAGATTCCGCAGGTGGCGTCCAGAACCATGTTCCGGCACGGCAGATTCCAAGCCAATCGCGCCCCCGTTCAAGGCCGCGAGGGCCCGACTTTCCGGCGAGTGAACCGGTGTTGGTATCCCTTCGAGTCGTGCACGAGAGGATCCGCTCCGCATTTGGCCGTCCGGTGGGCCCTGACTATTGGCGATGGAGCCCAGGGTGGGGGGGGTGCCCCGACACAACGCTTCAGCGGCACCCTCTTGGCCGGATGAGATTCTTGGACCTACAACATCACCAGCTGAATGACCCATGGTCGACTCCCCCGGCTTCAGCCCTCCTTCACCACGGCGTACCAGATCCGATGGGCCACGCCCTCGATGGCGTCACCCATCCGCGCGCACCGGCGGTAGAGCTCCCGGCGGCCGGTCACTTCACGGACGTCGTCAACCCTGAGAAGTGCCGACATGGCCCTTCGGTAGACGTGCTCGATTGCCCGCTGCTGGCGTACCGCGGCGTCGGCGTAGCCAGTGGCGCGGTCGGGATGGTCTGACAGCTCCGGGAAGGCGAGGACCAAACTCCGCACGCCCAGGCCAGCCAGGCTGGCCATCTCGACCATTGCTGCATCGGGGTCAATTGCCACGAGCTCGGATTCGCGGACCAGGTTCTTGGCCGAATTGAGGATGTGGTCGAGCCGCTCCGACAGTTCGTAGATGTCCTCGGGACTGATCGGGGTCACGAATGATGACTTCACGGCGGCGAGCACCTCTCGGCTGGCCCGATCCCCATCGTGCTCGAGGGAGTGGACCGCGGCGGCAGCCGACCGATCTCCATCCGACCATGCGCAGAGTGCGTCCATGGCGGCAACCGTGATTTCACCTTGTCTCGCGAGCAGGCCGAGCAGGTCCGGTGACTCGGGAAGGAACCAGCGTCTCATACCAACTACCTCCACAGCTCGAAGAAGACTGCTCCCAGAATCGCGGTGACCGGCAGTGTGACCAGCCACGCCAGACCGATCTCACCGACCACCGACCACCGCACGTGGCGCCACCGCTGGCCCGACCCGACCCCGACAATGGCGGGGGCGACCACGTCGGTCGTACTAATCGGCGCGCCAGCCAATGAGGCGACGAACACCACGACAGCGGACGAACTCTGGCTGACCAGCCCGTCGAGTGCCTGTATCGGGTAGATCCTCCGACCCAGCGTGCGAACGACGCGCCACCCGCCAAGCAGTGTGCCGAGAGTTAACAGCAGGCCGGAGGCGAGAGCCACGTAAAAGGGCACAGCGAAGTGTGACAGGTGTCCCCCTGCGACGAGCGCCCCGGTCATCAGCCCCATCGACTTTTGCGCGTCGTTGGAACCATGGGCAAAGGCCAATCCTCCTGAGGCCACTACCTCACCATGGCGGACTGGGCGTTCGAGTGAGCGTTTGCCCCGTCGTAGCCCCCGTCTGGCCAGATGGATGCCGGCGATGGCCATTGGAACCACGAGGACAGAAGAGAAAAGGAGCCAGAGCAGTGAGCCCACGACACCTTCGGGGCGGAGCCCGTCCATTCCTCCCCAGTTCACGGCACTGCTTCCCCCTGCGGCGAGGCCGGCCCCGGCGAGGGCCCCCACCAGACAATGACCCGAGCTGCAGGGAAGCCCCCACCACAGGGTCAGCAGGCTCCACACAAGGGCCGCCAGCGTGGCGGCAGCAAGGACCCTGAGCATCTGGTCGGACGGCACGACGACGATGCCACTAATAGTGGCAGCCACGGCCGTCCCCACCGCCAGGGCGCCGATCACTTGGAGCGCCGCGGCGCCAACGACCGCCGGACCGGGACGGATCGCACGCGTCACCACAGGTGCAGCTATGGCGTTACCCGCATCATGGACGCCATTGACTACGGCAAAGGCCCCAGCCAGCGCTATGACCACTACGACCACTGACCGAACCTTTCCCGACCTCGTCGCAATCTCAGCGGGCCGTTAGTGCGGAGTTCCTCTGGATAGGTGGATCGGCGATCCATCGGGTACCCCTTCTTCTAGACCGAGGCCCACCATCAGGTGCGCCCTCTGACGAGTCAACTCCAGTTCGCGCGGCATGGCGAGCTTGTTGGTGCTTGACCCAAATACGGATACCGCCGAGAGCTGGTCGACAATTGACCGGTGGCCAAACAGCGCAAGGATCGAACGGGACGGAGTGTGAGTCCGGGCTTGAACTACCGGTCCCGAATGGGCACCTGCCAAATCAACAGGGTTCCCCCCGTCTCGGGTGCCTCAATCACCAGGCTTCCATCCAGCTTCTCTGCCCGCCTTCTCATGTTGAGAATCCCATGTCCACCGCCGCTTGTACTGGGCTGGCCTTCGTCGACGCCCTGACCGTTGTCGAGCACCCGTAGTTGACATGCCCCCGAATCGACGGTGAGGAGGACGCTGGCCCGGGAGGCACGGGCGTGCCGACCCACATTGGTTAGCGCCTCCCGAAGGGTGGCCAGGAGATGTTCGACGATCTCGTTGGAGAGGGCCGCATCAACCGGTCCGCTGATTGACGTGTCAACTTCGAAGCCGAGGACCGGGGTGAGATCCTCCACCAGAGCGAGCACGGACGCTCGCGGACCTTGGCTGGTGCTATCAAGTCCGAGTTCGAAGATCGTGGTGCGGACCTGGCGGATGGTGTCGTCAATGTCAGCGATCGCCTGGTGCAGGCGGTCAGCATCTCCCAGGCCAGTTGCTTGTCCGGCAATGCCCTGGAGCGAAAGCCCCACGGCAAAGAGACGCTGGATCACCGTGTCATGCAGGTCACGGGCCAGCCGGTCCCGCTCGTCCAAGACCGCCATCTCTTGGACCCGTTGGTGAAGCCGCGCATTCTCGATGGCGATGCCAGCGGCAACGGCCAGAGCCCCAACAAGCGCTTCGTCATCGCTCGTGAACTCCGACCAGCCAGTCTTGTCCGTCAGGTACAGATTGCCGTACACCTCGTCCCGCACTTTGATGGGCACGCCCAGGAACGAACTCATCGGGGGATGATTGGGTGGGAACCCAAAGCTGTCTGGGTGTGATCCGATTTGGGATACGCGCACCGGCGTGGAGTCCGAGATCAGCAGTCCGAGCACCCCACGACCGGTCGGACGGAAGCCGATCTGCGCCTCTTCCTCAGCGGTGAGCCCCGCCGTAATGAACTCGACGAGGGCTGTGCGATCCTCATTGAGGACCCCCAGCGCACCATAGCGGGCGTTGGTCATGGACAACGCCTCAGCGATGACATGGCGAAGCAGGACCGGGAGGTCGAGGTCGGCCTCGACCAGGAGCGTTGCCTCCAGGACTCTTCTCAGCTTGGCGGGATCCTCGATGGAGCGATAGGGCACGATGAGTCCTGGTTATGGGCAGTTTGGGCCTCGGTTCCGACTAACGAGCCCAAGTAAATCACCAACTTTGATGAGTGCGCCACGGTCAGATCGTGGCCGTCCATCTGAGCAGCTCAGACGATGTGTGAAGTCCATCACGGGCCCGCCCCCCAGAAAAGTCGTTGCGGTGGTGGTGGGGGAACGGGGAATATGCCAGCGAGCGGACTCCTCGGCGACATGGTCTCCTGTCGGGATAGTTCCGGCTCGGGATTCCTGTAAGTGAGGACCTTTGCCTCTAACTGACCGTGGCCACTGGAGCAACAGTTGAAAGTGTGGTCCTGATCAGATTCGGGACGGAGTTCAACGAAGAAAGGGAAGCTCATGGCTGGGAACGTTGATCAGATAAAGGGCAAGGGCAAAGAGGCCATCGGGGACCTGACGGGAAACAAGGATCTCAAGTCAGAGGGTGAGGCCGACAGGCAGGCCGGCGAGGTCAAGGAGAAGGTCGGCGATGCGGAGGAGAAAGTCGAAGCGGTGATCGACAAGGCCAAAGGTGTGCTTCACCCGAAATAACCCGCCTTCTCGCTGTCCCTGTCGGCTAACAATCCCCCAGGGCCAAGGGATTCAAGCAAAAGAAGTACTTCTGATGCCAGGCCGTTCATCGGAGGCTCGACGCATTCACTCGATGCTCGGCCAGCGCAGGGCATCGGACGTTGTCATGGTGTCGATCCTTTCGGTCGCCCTCCTGGTTGGCCTCATCGGTTTCGCCGTCGATGATCTCTGGGTAGTTGCCATGGTGGTGCTCGGGCTCGGCTATGTGGTCGCCAACGCCGGTCGAGATGGCAGAGATGCCGGGCCGGCACCAGACAACGAGGAACGGGCCGCGTGACTCCCCTGGCGCACACGGGGATTGCGCCTCAGCCCGTTGGCCACTGAGACCGAGGCACATGAACGCCTCCCAAAAGATGGACCTCAGGGGGTCCAGATGTCGCCTCTACTGCCGTTCGGATGGCCTCGTGGGCAAAGGTAAACAGAATCATTGTCTTCCAGCCAAACGGAATGCCATGCACCCGGCCAACACACCCAAAGCGACGGATCCGAACAGATTCGCTCGCGCTCTGACAGGAGTGGTCGTGGCGGCCATCGCCGTGACGGTCGCGGCGTGCGGCGGCACGACGGCCTCCCCACCTCGGTCCGCTTCCGCGACCACCGTCACCTCCAGCACCACGAGTGCCCCAAGGACGACAGCGTCTGCGCCTGTCGTCGGTCCACCGGGGGGGCCAATCCCGACGGGCTTCCAGGCCACCTCGTTCACGGCCGTGAGCCTGGATGCATGGTGGATATTCGGGACGGCTCGATGCCTCAGCGGATCCGGGACCTGCGGCGCGATTCTGCGCACCACCGATGGCGGCTCCGTATTCGCCGGCATCCCGAGCCCCCCGGTGAGTACGAGCAACGTGTCGCAGCTCCGCTTCGCCAGCCCGCTTGACGGCTATGCCTTCGGCCCCGAGCTGTGGCAGACAGCCGACGGAGGGGCGACCTGGGCGAATGTCCCCCTCCCGGGGCAGGTCACCGAGCTCGAGGCGGCCGACGGCGAGGCGTATGCGATGGTCACCGGCGCAGGCTCCGCGAACGGCGCGTCGAACGAGCTCCTGACCGCTCCGGTCGGATCACGTCAGTGGCGGCAAGTGTCGACACCCACCCCGCTCGGCAACGGAGCCCAATTCGCTCTGAGTGGTCCGAACCTGTACCTCCTCGGGGGTAACGGGGACCTGTCTCTCCTGCACTCGACCGATCAGGGGGCCCAGTTCAGCCAACGGGTCGACCCTTGCACAGCCGGTCTTGGGGGCTCACTGGCGGCTGCGGTCGATGGGACATCGACGCTCTGGGCCGCTTGCCCGACGGGCATGATGGCCGAGGCGATGCTGTCGACCGACGGTGGTGTCACCTGGCACGTCGCAATGGCAACCGGACCGTTTCCGAACTCGTTGGAACTGGCCGCGGCCTCGTCATCGGTCGCCCTCGCCGTGCCGGCACCGGAGACGCTCAGCGGGGCAGTGGCGCGGACGACGGACGGAGGCGGCACCTTCGCTGTCGTCCTGTCCGGATCGAGTCAATCGACGACCTCGTGGGTGGGGTTCGGCGACCCGATCCGAGCCTACGCGCTCATTGCCGGCAGTCTCTTCGAATCGAGTGACGGGGGCGCCACCTGGCGCTCTGTAGCGTTCAAGAACTGACTCGGTTCGGCACGCCGCTTAGCCGCGTTGTCGATCGGGCCCTGTCCGCGAAGATCCACTCATAATCCGGCTCTCCGAATCTGAGTGGGGTGTCGGGCATCCCCGGCGTGAGGATCTGCCCAACTGAATGACAGAGGCAATCACCCTATTTGACAGCAGAATGGCCTGGCTCCTGATGCGAGCGTCAGCCGGGCCTGAAGACGGGGACTCCGGAGGGATCCAAGGTCACGCTTGCTTGATCTCCGATGGGATCGTTGACTTCAAGTTCGTAGAGTTCACCCAGCGAGCCATCAAATCGAGCGGCCGTTCGATCGCCATTTCCATATTCAAGGATTCCAATGGAGAACTCCGGTTCTCCTGAGCGATCATGAACGACCGTGTATGAGGCGATCGTCGCGGACGCTTCTCTCGGCGCGTACTCGCGGACTTCGGCCGTGTCGATGTCGCTGGGAGCCGGTTCGTTTGGCAAGCCCGACGGGCGCCTCTCTGTGGAGAGGAGAAGTGATGAGTGCTTCGAGAGGTACATCCCGTTCCCCGTTACCATTCCAAGCCGACCCCGATCTTCCCGGAGAAGGTGGGTCATTGTTGTCAGTGAATGAAGGGTGTACGCCGATGCAGGCCCTCCTGCATAGGGAAGGCCTCCTGTGACCGTTAGGCCACGTGGATCGAATGGGTCAATCCCGAGCACATCGCAAGCAACTTCGACCGCAACTGGGAAACAGCTGTAGAAGTCAAAATGGGCAATCTCATCCACGGTTAGGCCAGCCATCTCCAGGCCTCGCAGGTGAGCTGAACGCATGGCTGGGCTCGTTGCGATTTCAGGCCGGGTGCTTACGTACCACGCTCGCTCGACGTCGGAAGCCCCGCCCCACCAATTGACGGAGAGCTCACTGTCGGCACAACGCTCTTCGAGGACCGATCTGTCTGCGAGGAGGACTGCGGCAGCCTGATCGGTTGCGATGACGGCATTCATGAGCTTGGGATAGGGGAACCCGATCATCCGGTTTGATGCAGTTGGCGTCGAAAGCTCCTCGGCAGAGCGCACTTGCGGGAACCAGGCATGAGGGTTCTTCGCTGCGACCTCCGTGAACGGGGCGAAGAATCGGCCCAGATACTCCTGATGGTCGGAGATACTTCTCCCCTGTTTGTGGCGGAACGCGTTCTCAAGGATCGGGTACGCGTGCACTGGTCGATCTAATCCCACCAGTGCCTCTTCGGGAGAATGCCCGTCCCGCTCGGACCCGAGCACCGGAATGGATGAACCGCTCCCGTGAATGACCCATTCGGGGACATCTCCGGTTCTATTGGATAATTCCAACGTCCGCATGGCATTGGCCCCGACGACGAGAACGCTTCGAAGATCGCCGGCCATGATTCGTTGAGCAGCCCAGTTGGCCACCGAAACACCGACCTCCCCCCCATTGCAAGTCACGCGGTGTGTATCTGCGTTGATCCCGATCTCTTTGCTCAAGAGCTCGGCTGGATCGCCAGGTGACCACCATGCAACTGGCAAGACGACGACGGCATCGACGCACCCTCGAAGGTCACATCCTGCATCCTCGATCGCCCCAAGGGAGACCTCAGTCATCAATTCGAGAGGCGACCGAGATCCGTTCAGACTTGTAATTCTGTTGGATAGTTGCGAAGCACCAGCAATGACTGGCTCACCCACGATGGTTCCTCTCACTCCAGCGCCTGAAGTTCACTGTTGGCTAAAAGCGCAGCCTTTCGCGAATGACGACCTTGGCCCCCGACTTAGTCGGAGGATTGCCACGTCAGGGTCATGGCGGCTGCAGCATCATGGCCGGATTGTCGGCAGATCCGACGATATTGAGTCGCTTCCTCCACGCCGTCCTGCTATCCCGTCGCCACCAGCGCTTTGGCGGCGGCGATGATCTCGCCCAACCCGACCTTGGCGTCGGCGAAGAACATGCCGGTTTTCGGGTTGGCATACAGTTCGTTGTCGATGCCGGCATAGCCGTGACCCATCGACCGTTTGATGACGATGATGTTCTTCGCCTGATCGACGTCGAGGATGGGCATGCCCGAGACGGCGTTGCCGGGCCGTCGGGCGGCCGGGTTGATGACGTCATTGGCCCCGATGACCAAGGCCACGTCGGCCTGGGCGAACTCCGGGTTGATCTCCTCCATCTCCTTGAGCTGAGTGTAGGGCACGTCGGCCTCAGCCAGGAGCACGTTCATGTGGCCGGGCANNTGCGGCCGGCCACCGGGTGGATGGCAAAGGACACCTCCACCCCACGATCCTCGAGAAGGCCGACCAGGTCGCGCACCTCGTGCTGGGCTTGAGCGGCGGCGAGACCGTAGCCGGGGACGATGATGACCTTGGTGGCGTAGACCAGCTGTATGGCTGCGTCCTCTGCGGAAAGGCGACGGACATCGCCTCCGGGTCCGAGGGCGTCGGCCGGTCCCGAATCGCCGGTCCCGAATCCGCCGATCACGATGTTTCGGATCGAGCGGTTCATGGCGTTGGCCATCAGCTTGGTGAGGATGGCTCCGGAGGCGCCGACCAGGGCGCCAGCGATGATCAGTGCCGTGTTGTCAATTACGAACCCGGCCATAGCCACTGCTGTCCCGGTCAGGGCGTTCAGCAGCGAGATCACAACTGGCATGTCGGCGCCCCCGATGGGCAGGACCATGGTCGCCCCGAAGACCAGAGCACACAGGATCACGACCCCCAGCACGATGCCCGATTCCGATCCGGCGATCAGGTAGCAGCTGCCCCCGACGGCGACGGCAGCCAGCACCACATTGACCACTCGAGCACCCGGGAAGACGACCGGTTTCCCGGCGATCCAACCCTGCAGCTTGCCCGCGGCGATGAGCGATCCGGAAAAGGTCACCGTCCCGATCACCACATCGAGCGATGTGGCCACAACGGTGCGTGATGTCATGGCACCGTGGACGCCACTCGTCAGTCGCACGAAATCGGCGATGGCGATGAGGGCGGCCGCGCCGCCGCCGACGGCGTTGAAAATGCTCACCAGCTGAGGAACCGCCGTCATCTTGACGCTCACTGCAGCGCGGAAGCCGACCAGCGTCCCGATGAGACCGCCTGTCCCGAGAACGATCCACCCAGTGGCCGTAATGGTCCCCTCGTTCACCACCAGGGCCAACGTGGCGGCGACGGCGACCGCCATGCCTGCGGCCGAGAGCTGGTTGCCTCGGCGGGCTGTGGCCGGCGAGTTCATGAGGTGCAGCCCGAGCACGAACCCGACAGCAGCCAGCAGATAGCAGTACGCCACGATGGTCTGCACTGTGCTCATGGTTGGTCAACCTCAGCGTCATGGCCGGACTTCGCCGGTACGGGACGTTTACGGAACATTTTGAGCATTCGGTCGGTGACCCGATAGCCGCCGACCACGTTCATGGCGGCGAACATGGCGGCGACGAAGGCCAGCACATAGCCGGCCGTGGAGTGGGCGGCCGCCGCAGTGATCATGACGCCGACGAACACGATGCCGTGGATGGAGTTGGCCGCCGACATCAATGGGGTGTGCAAGGTGGCCGGCACCTTGGAGATCACTTCAAAGCCGACCAGGATGGCCAGGACGAAGAGGCCGATGTCAGCGACGAGACCGGAATTCATGGAGTTCCTCCTTGCCCGGAGTGGGCGGTGTTGTGGCCAGACTCGGCAAGGAGTGTGGACGTTGGAGCATGGACGATCGTGCCGTCGTGGGTGACGACCACTCCGGCTTGGATCTCGTCATCCAGATCAATGACAAGGTTTCCGTCGCGGAGCAGGTGGAGGAGCAAAGCGCTGATGTTGTGGGAGTAGGCGGCCGAAGCGGCGGAGGGAACCCTGGCGGCAAGGTCGTGCGCCCCGATCACGCTGACCCCATTGTCCGTGACCACGGTCTGGTCAGGCGCTGAGCCTTCCACGTTGCCGCCCAGTTCCGATGCTCCCATGTCGACGACGATGGCCCCAGCCCGCATCTGCTTGAGGGCTTCAGCCGTGACCAGAAGCGGGGGCCTCCGTCCGGGCACCTGGGCGGTAGTGATAACCACGTCACGATGGGAGATGTGTTCGTTCAGCTCGTGCTGTTGGGCGAGCTGCTCGTCACTGTTCAGGGCGCGCGCATACCCGCCCTCGCCCGAGCCGGAAGGGCTGGATTTGAGCACGAGGAAGCGGGCCCCAACGGACTCAACCTCTCCTTTGGTCTCGGGACGAACGTCGTAGCCGGTGACCACCGCCCCCAGGCGCCGAGCGGTTCCCATTGCCTGCAGTCCGGCTACCCCGGCTCCCAGTACCAGCACATCGGCCGGCCTGGCAGTTCCCGAGGCCGTGATCATCATCGGGAAGTAGCGACTGTAGTGGTCGGCCGCAAGCAGGGCCGCCTTGTAGCCGGCGATATTGGCCTGGGAGGTGAGGGCATCCATGGACTGCGCACGGCTGAGCGTTCGCGGCAACCCGTCCAGGCTCACCGCGGTGACTCCCTCATTGGCCAGTACCTGAGCGAGCTGTGGGTCGACCAGCGGTTGGAGCATGCCCATGACCACCTGACCGCGGCGGAGCAGTGTGACGATCTCGCTCGAGGGCTTTCCGACCATGAGCACGACATCGGCTCTGGTGATCACTTCGCTGGTGCCGGCTAAGTCCGCTCCAGCATCCGCATAGGCGTCATCGGAGAACCATGCGTCTGCACCCGCGCCACATTCGATGAGCACATCGAGCCCAGCCTTCTGCAATACGGTCACGGACTCAGGAACCAGGGCGACTCGGCGCTCGCCAGGTGCGCGTTCGTTCACCACGCCGACCACCAATCGTGGCGTCGACGGTGGATCTGCAACGGGCCCAATTCCAGAGCTGTCCAATGGTTGCGGTGGCGAGTCGGTCATCACGCGGCTTTCCGTTCGGGTCAGGAACAATGTCCATCCTCGCCGTTGGCCGATGGACGGGGTAGGGCCGAAGGTCCCGGCCACCGGCACCAATCGCCTGTTCTTGCCTTCGGTGCGGGCCGCTTGAATCCGCCGTCACAATCGTGGGACCTTCGGCCCTACCTGCACCAGCGCGACAGCCTTATGTTGGATCTCAAGCGATGAGGCACTTGCTCCAGGTCAGCCAAAACATGGGCCTGGGTCGAAGTATCGTTGCCGCATTTGACCCATACCAAGGAGGCAGCTGTGACCATAACCGCAGAACCGACGGTGCCGACAACCCCGACCTCAACCGAGGCGTTCGTGGCCCCTGGCCAACCAAGCAGCGTGGTCGAGGTCAAGCCCCGCTACGACAACTTCATCGGGGGAAAGTGGGTGGCACCGGTCAAGGGTCAGTACATGGCGAATGTGAGTCCGGTCAACGGCAAGCCCTTCTGCGAGGTCGCACGTTCGACTCCCGAAGATGTGGAGCTGGCCCTTGACGCCGCTCATGCCGCCAAGGATGCCTGGGGTGAAGCTTCGCTAACAGAACGGGCGGCAGTCCTCAACGCTATCGCCGACGCCATAGAGGCCAACTTGGAGATGCTGGCCGTGGCCGAGACGTGGGAGAACGGCAAGCCGGTGCGCGAGACCCTGGCTGCCGACATTCCTTTGGCTGCCGACCACTTCCGCTACTTCGCAGGGGCCACCCGCTCGTTGGAGGGCCGCTCAACCGAGATCGACAAGGACACCGTCGCCTATCACTTCCACGAGCCGCTCGGCGTGGTCGGTCAGATCATNNTGGTCGGTCAGATCATCCCGTTCAATTTCCCGCTGCTCATGGCGGCTTGGAAGATCGCCCCCGCCCTCGCCGCCGGCAACTGCACGGTTGTCAAGCCGGCCTCGCCCACGCCATGGTCGATCCTCAAGCTGGCAGAAGTCATTCAGGACATCGTGCCTCCGGGCGTGATCAACATCATCACCGGTCCCGGAGGAGAGATCGGCAAGGCCCTGGCGTCAAGCCCCCGCATCGCCAAAATCGGTTTCACCGGTGAGACCACGACCGGCCGGCTGATTATGCAGTACGCGGCACAGAACCTCATCCCCTCGACGGTCGAGCTGGGCGGCAAGTCCCCCAACATCTTCTTCGCCGATGTCATGGACGCCGACGACGAATACCTGGACAAGGCCATTGAGGGTCTCGTCCTCTACGCCTTCAACAAGGGCGAGGTCTGCACCTGCCCGTCGAGAGCACTGGTCCACGAGTCCATCTACGACCGGTTCATGGAGCGCTGTCTGGCCCGAATCGACCAGATCCGTCAAGGCAACCCCCTCGACCCGGCCACCATGATCGGTCCCCAAGTCTCAACCCAGCAGATTGAGAAGATCGCCTCCTACGTCGACATCGGCCGCAACGAGGGCGCCGAGGTGCTCATCGGCGGCCAGCGCGCCCGCGTGGACGGGGCGGAATTCGCTGACGGCTATTACTTCCAGCCGACGGTGCTCAAGGGCGACAACAAGATGCGGGTGTTCCAGGAGGAGATCTTCGGTCCCGTGCTGGCGGTCACCACGTTCACCGACGACGCAGACGCCCTGGCGATCGCGAATGACACCCTGTACGGGCTGGGCGCCGGTGTCTGGACCCGGGACGGCACCCGGGCCTACCAGATGGGCCGCGGCATCAAGGCCGGCCGCGTCTGGACGAACTGCTACCACCAGTACCCGGCAGGTGCCGCGTTCGGTGGCTACAAGATCTCGGGCATCGGCCGCGAGAACCACCGCATGATGCTGGATCACTACAGCCAGACGAAGAACCTGCTCGTCAGCTACAGCACCAAACCGCTCGGGCTGTTCTAGGACTCGTGATGCCCGAGTCGATTGTGCTGGCACGCATCATCGCGACCCCGGCCGCGCGCGAGGCGATCCGCCTCCTGCACGCCGCCGGGGGCGGCCCGGTGATGTTCGTTCAATCCGGCGGCTGCTGCGCCGGCAGCACACCTATGTGCTTTCCCGTCGGAGAATTCCTCATCGGCGACATCGACGTCCTGCTCGGCGACATCGACGGATGCCCGTTCTACATCGACAAGCGCCTGGATCAAGCCTGGCACCAGGAACAGTTCCTGCTCGATGTCGCCCGCGGCGAACCCGAGGACTTCTCACTACCAGCTGGGGAAAACCTTCACTTCGTCACCCGCTCCCCCACCTGCGTCTCGCCGGATGCCCCCGCCGAAAACGTCCTTTCACCCCCTGAATAGAGCGCATCATGAAAGCAGCAGTTGTCACCGATTTCCACTCCCCCTTGCAGGTGCAGGATCTTCCCATCCCCGAGCCCGGCGCGGGTGAGGTACTAGTCCGGATCGAGACGAGCGGGCTGTGCCACACCGATATCCACGCCGCGCACGGCGACTGGCCGGTCAAGCCGACACCGCCGTTCATTCCCGGACACGAGGGCGTCGGTTATGTCGAGAAGCTCGGCGCCGGCGTGAGCAGCCGTGCGATCGGCGACCGGGTCGCGATCGCGTGGCTCGGTTACGCGTGCACTGAGTGCCGCTATTGCAACAGCGGGTGGGAGACGCTGTGTGAGAAGCAGCAGAACTCGGGCTACTCCGTCAACGGCACATTCGCCGAGTACGCCGTCGTCCCCGCATCGTTCGCCGCGCCGGTACCAGACGGCATCTCCTCCCGGGACGCCGCGCCCCTGGCATGCGCGGGTGTGACGACCTACAAGGCGATCAAGGTCGCCCGGGTCGCTCCCGCCGAGACGGTCGCGATTTTCGGCATCGGCGGACTCGGGCACCTCGCACTGCAGTATGCCCGCGTCGCCGGTGCGTTCGTCATCGCGGTGGACATCGAAGACCATAAGCTCACGATGGCCACCGACCTCGGCGCCGACCATATCGTCAACGCGCGGACTACCGATCCGGTCGAGGCGATCCAGGCACTGGGCGGCGCCGATGTGGCCGTCGCGCTCACGGTGTCACCCGGGGCGTTCGATCAGGCCTACCGGTCGCTGCGCCGCGGCGGGCGCCTGGTGTGCGTCGCGCTGCCCGCTGACAATGCGACGCTGAGTGTGCCGATCTTCGACACCGTCATCAACGCCAAGACTGTCATGGGCTCTATCGTCGGCACCCGTAACGACCTCGCCGACGTCTTCGCCCTGCACGCCGCCGGCCGCACCAAGGTGATCGCCGTCGACCGCAAGCTCGACGAGGTCAACCAATCCATCGCCGACGTTCTAGCGGGCGCGGTCCTGGCCCGTGTCGTCTTCCAGTTCTGATCGCTCGGGCTGATGCGGGCGCCCGGCGGGCGGATTCTGGTGCAGCGTCCGGTGCCGGTGGCCGTGTGAGATGACCACTACCTGCGCCTCGCTCCTGGCCCGGCCGGTAGCGCGGAACGACGCCTATGGAACCCTCCTGATTCCTTAGCCAGAAGCCAGATCTGTGTCAGCCGACCGTGACAAGAAGGAAACGGCCCGCCAGGCCGCGTTTCCGCAGCGAGCGGGCCCTTTCTGCAGGGTGTTCTTCGATATCGAGAGGGCGCGGTACTACGTATCGGTGTGGATGAGCCAACCCGACTGAGGCTGCCTCCAGAGCACGGTCACAGCTGAACTATCGAGGTGCCCTGAACCTTGATGCTCACCGCGGCCAGCGGAAGGGTGGCCGGGCCGTTCACTACTGACCCATTGACGGCGCTGTACTTACTGCCGTGGCACGGGCAGTCGATGGTACCGGCGGACACGGCGTCGACGATGCAGCCCTGATGGGTGCAGATGGCGGTGAACGCGTGGAAGGAACCGGCCTTCGGCTGGGTGATCACGATCTTCTGGGCGGTAAGGACCTTGCCGCCGCCAACCGGGATGTCAGCCGTGCTGGCCAAGACGGCGGACGCGCTGGTGCCCGCCGATGACGCAGCGCCAGATGACGTAGCGCCAGCCGCTGGCGAGGCCGCGCCGGCCGGGGTGGCGGGCGCACCCGCAAGCCCGCTGCTGGTGCCGTAACGAGCGCATCCGGCCAGTGCGGCGGTACACGCGGCGCAGGCGCTAGCCAGTACGGCGCGACGGCTTGACGATCGGACGCGGTGCCCGGTCATGACTGCCTCCTCAGCGGTGGAGCCCGAAGGTCGAGAAGAACCAGAAGGCAGAGGTGAACCAAATTCCGATCAGCGCGGTGAACACCACGGCGCCCGCAACCGGGAGCGTCCAGCCTGGTAGTCCGCGCTTGGGCAGGATCAGCATCTTGACGGTGAAGGCGCCGAAGAACGCGCAGCCAAACAACGAGTGGAGCAAGACCCGGGTGCTGTAAGTCTGGAATCCGAGCCCGTAGAGGCAGTTCACGGCGACCGGTACGGCCAGCAGGAATGCGATCCGGCCGGACCACTGGTGCAATCTGCCGATCCACGATGGGGCGGTGACACGCGGGATCTTGCCGTACATCACCAGGGCCGAGGCCACCTGGACGATCGCGAAGACGGTAGCGACCGTGGCCAACCACGATTTCACATAGCCCGCGCTCGTGAACCCCGCGATACTGACCACGACACCGGTCGGGTGGTGGAGGCGTCCGTAGACGCCGAGGGTCAGTGCCACCAGCCCGCCGATCAGGCTGGGCACGATGAGCTTGCCGATGCCCAGGGAAACGTCGACGGGCGCCGGCGGCAACGCATCAGGCTGTGCGGTCATGTCCGTTCCAAGTCGCTTGAGAAGATTGCGGCTGATCAGAATCCGCTGCCGGTAAAACCGCTGATCAGGCTGGCAACGAGGGTGACCCCGTCGTACTGGGCGGTGCCCGTCGTCAGGTCAAGCACCGGAGCCTGGGCCGTCGGCGCCACGTCGGCGTCGGCAAAGTACTCGACCGAGCCCACCTGGCTGCCGCCTGGCAGCACGACCCAGCCCGCCTTGATCTTGACGCCGTGCACGGTCGCGGTGGCCTCGTACAGACCTGGCGGCCTGTGTCCCGAGGACCCCCTGTGCACCAGGGGCGCCGAGAAGGTGTACTTGGTGCCATCGGCCATGATGGAACCTGTCGCCTTCCCGGTGCGGTAGCTCACGTCGAGCCGGGCACCGTTCTTGCCGGTCAGCTCCAGCTTCCCGGCTTTCGCGGTGCCCCTGAGCCAGGCTGCGACCGCGTGGCCGTTGCACATGTAAGCGACCGCCTTACCCGCGTGGACCGAGATCGCGACCGCTGCGCCACCGCTATCTGTCCGAGCCACGTAGTCCGCCTTGGGCGGGACGTCCGCCTTGGGCACGGATGCAGTCGCTGTCGGCACGGTCCCTGGTGCGGTGGCCGACGCGGTGGCTGACGTGGTGGCCGGTGCCGCGGCCGACGCGCCGCCCACGGCAGACGCTGCCGATGCCGGCTTGACGCCCGTAGTCGCCGATCCGGACGACGTCGCACCATAGCCGCTGGCGGACGCCGTGCTGGAGGGCGACAGCACGCTGGCGACCAGGACACCCACGCCAAGTGCGGCGCCGGTCAGTAGCGTGACGAGGGGCATGTTGGGTTTCATGCCGAGCAGTACGCGATCCAGGCGGTTCCGTATTCAGTCGCACCCGAGGATCGGGCGGTCATGCAGCGGCATTCGGCGGGACCGCGCGCCAAGGCACGCCGGACCAGCTGGCGGACTTTATCGTGGCGGTGGGCCTTCATAGCGCGGATAGTAGCGCAGATTCCCGGCCAACAACAGATGCCCCATTCGCAACGACGGTAACCCACCGAAATGAATACAATAACCACTGCGGGCTTAATGCCGTCGAGCGCGGCGGGCGACCGTTCAGACCTGGATCCGCCGCCATGACGAGTCCGTCTGAGGGGCCCTGTGTGCGGATCAGATGACGGGGGCAAGCACCACGGTTCGTTCGGCAAAAAGAATTTCAGCTTTCGCCGCCGGGCAGCCTGGCGAGGACCGGAACACCACACGTGCTCCTCGGCCCGGAGCCGCGGTCCCGATCGCTCCTCGGGGCAAGCCCGGCGCGTGGTGCCCATCCGACGCCGTGCGGGTTAGGTGATCGAGATCGCCGCTCACATCTCCCCAGCCACATGAATGCTCCACGCCGCGAAGAAAGCATGAGGTGCCGCAGCGAAAAGCGTCCGGTTGGACGCGTTTCTGCGGCCGGCCGGAACCCTGGATTCGCAGATGGCCGCAAGGCTGATTAGACATGCAGAAGCCGCACTGGTAAGCATCGGAACAATTACAGAGCGACATCAAATACAGAACGACATCAACCTATCGCGCTAAGTTGGACTTATCCATCGGCGGAGTCTCCAGCCTGACGAGCGTGCGAGAGGACGCAGATTCTGGAACCTCGTTAATTGGCGATGCCGATGGTTTGTTTGATCGTCTCGGGTTGCTGGAGGGCGTGGAGCATGTAGTGGGCGACGTCGGCGCCGGACGAACCGCCACCGTCGGTCCATGTAGCGCCCTTATTTTTCGCATCATGCAATGTATCGTGCAGGATATGCAAAAGTCTGGGCCGCCGCCCCTTCTGCCGCTGCTGCTGGGAGCCTGGGCGTGAGCGTGTGCGCGAGCTGGTCGACGCGGGGAAAGTAGACCGAGTCACCCCAGACCTCACGATCGCGCGCCGCATGCTAGAGGACGCAGGCCGCCACCTTGCCACCGCGTCTGCGGCCAAGGTAGCCGGAGATTTGTCCGGTGCATACCAGCTGGCCTACGATGCCCTACGCAAGAGCGCCGCGAGCCTGCTTGAGGCACAGGGGCTGCGGGCAACCAGCCGGGGCGGGCATCTCGCGGTGCAGGATGTCGTCACCGCACAGTTCGGCACGACCGTAGGCGTTTTCCGGTCGTTCGGGAGGATCCGTCGGGCACGGAACAGCTTCGAGTACCCCAGCAGTAACAGCCCCGGCCCTGTCGGCGACGACATCGACGATGCCATCGCCGTCGCCAGCCGAGCCCGCGAGGCAGCCACGACTATCCTCGACCAGAATGTGCTTTCTCACTGGTGACGCCCGACAGGAGATGCACCGAGAGCCCGGGCGCAATAGGTCATGCATTTTCTGGTCGCGGCGGCCGAGGAGCAGGCCGCCGAGGACGGCTCCTCCGATGCCGAGGCCAGTGAGAACGGCCATGCTGGACCAGTCCATCGGCCGTTCGGCTCTCGATGCCGTAGCCGGCGTGGCCGGGCGGGAGCTGGACCGGGTCTCGCCCCAGGGCACGTTCGGCGGTCATCACGGCGTTAAGGCCGGCTCGTTCGGCAAAAGATCGTTCATAAGCCTCTCGGCGCGCTGACCTGGCCCGGTACTTGGATAGTTACCGCTCAGCGTCCGATAGCTGGATCGCACGCCGAACGATGGTCGACGGTGACCATCGAGTTCGAGGAACGTCCGGGCGGTGGTGCCGGGAGCTTATTCAGTGGCGGAGGGGGCGGGCGGACCACTGCTGCCGCGGGTCGTCGCCTTCGGCGCCTTCATGGCTGGGTCGCCGGTGGTGCGGTCGCTGTCTGGAGCTGGGTCACGATCTGGGCGGCTTGGTCGAGCC
>PLSY01000182.1 GCA_003164275.1 Acidimicrobiaceae bacterium
TGGTGACGTCGAAGTAGACGGCGCCGCCCGATTGATAGGCCCGCCCCGAATCGAGCACCGAACCGATGAGCGTGAGGATCTCGGCGATGGCCGAAGTGGCCCGTGGCTCCGACCAGGCAGGGATCAGACCCAGGGCGGCCATGTCCGAATCGAACCGGGCGATCTCTTCGGCCGCCAGGTCGAGATAGTGCACTCCGAGCTCGCGGGCCTTGCGCAGGATGTCGTCGTCCACGTCGGTGACGTTGCGGACGCACCGTGTCTCGTGGCCGAGGTCGCGAAGGCGCCGCTGAAGGATGTCGAAGGTCAAATAGACCTGAGCGTGGCCGAGGTGAGCCGAGTCATAGGGAGTGATCCCACAGGAGTACAACGTGACCAGCGGTCCCGCCTCGATCGGGGCCACGGCTCGTCGGGCCGTGTCATAGAGCTTCACCGTCTGTTGCGACCCATCGGGCACTGGCTCCGTCTCCGTTTCCGTCAGCGGTCGCCAAAGCCGGTCAGTTGCACAGAAGCATGCACCTTGTTGCGGATGTTGATGGTGATAAGGGTGGCAGTAAGGGCCTCCATCGGAGCGGCTTGGGCCAAGCTTCCGGCATTGATTGCCCGGAGCCCGCCGATCCGGTCAACCATGGCCATGGTCACAGCCGTCGCCTCGGCGTGGTCCGAACACACCATGACGTCGGCGGCGAGAGTGGCATTCAGCTTCTCCATCTCCGAAGCCGGGAGGTGGTGGAAGGAGGCCGAGACCAGTGAGTCCGGCAGTGCGGCTTGGATGGAGGCGGCAACTGACCCACGCGGCGGGACGAGGGAGATGAACTCTCGGCCCTCTTTGAGGAGGGCGATGCCCATCGAGACGACCACCTTGCCGACCAGTGCGGATGCCAGTGGCTTGACTGTGGCGATGGCACTGTCCCAAGGAGTGCCGACGACCACTGCCTCACATGCGGCGGTTTCCTCGTTGGAGGCCCCGGTGATGGCCAAGTGATAGTTGGGCCACTCCTCGACCAGGGAGTGGGCGATGGTGTCGGCGCGCTCAGCGTCTCTCGAGCCGATGACCACCACGTCCCCGGCCGCGGCCAAGCGGACAGCTAGGCCCCGGCCTGCTGGCCCTGTTCCTCCCAGAATTCCTATTTGCATGGCCCCCACCCTTGCACATGCAACCATTCCTGAGAGACGAATCGCTGACCCAACAAGGTCCGCAAGACCACGGACTTCAGTCCTGGGTCAGGGGTCTTTCAGCTGCCGGTGACGCAGCCGTGCGAATGGTTGTCTCACCTCCCGCTCGACAGATACGACGCTCTACCCGGCCGAACACACCATCACCTGGTGCCCGAAACGACCAGAGCTGCGTTTTGGCCAGCGCGGCGGCCAAGATGGCCCACCGCTGCCGGTTCTGCCCCGACTCCCCGCAAGAGCCGATGCTGGAGCGTCACTGCGTCACTGCGTCACTGCGTCACTGCGTCACTGCGTCACTGCGTCACTGCGTCACTGCGTCACTGCGTCACAGCCCGCTCGCGAACGGCATTCGCGACCGGGAATCCCATGACGTCAGTCGTCGTAAAGACGCCAAGGTAACCTGGCCCGCTCATGGGACTCCTGCAGGGAAAACGTATCCTGATCACCGGGGTATTGACCGACGCGTCGCTGGCTTTCGCCGTGGCCCGCACCGCCCAGCAGGAGGGAGCCGAAGTGGTGCTGAGCGGCGCCGGACGGGGGCTCTCCCTCACCCGCCGGACGGCACGCAAGCTCCCGGCCGAGGCCGATGTGTTGGAGATCGACGTGACCCAGCCCGGCCAGTTGGAGTCGGCTGCGGCCACCTTGTCCGAGAAGTGGGACCGCATGGACGGGCTGCTCCACGCCATCGGCTACGCGCCTCCCGAGTGCCTGGGCGAGGACATGTTCCAGGCCGACTGGGACCAGGTCCAAGTGGCCCTCCACGTCTCGACCTACTCGCTGAAGGCACTGACCGAGGCCTTCCGTCCGCTCCTTGCCGCCGCCGGCGCCAACGGGGGGCCGGGAGCCTCGGTGGTAGGCCTCGATTTCGACGCCTCGGTGGCCTGGCCTGCCTATGCGTGGATGGGAGTATCCAAGGCGGCCCTCGAGTCCCTGTCGCGCTATTTGGCCCGCGATCTCGGTCCGGAGAACATCCGGGTCAACCTGGTGGCGGCCGGTCCGATCAAGACCATGGCGGCCAAGTCCATCCCGGGCTTCACCGGCTTCGAGGACACTTGGGCCGAACGCGCCCCTCTCGGTTGGGACGTATTCAACACCGACGTTGTGGCCCGCGCCTGCATGGCGTTGTTCTCCGACCTCCTTCCCATGACTACCGGGGAGATCATCCACGTGGATGGCGGCGTCCATGCTGTCGGGGCCTGACTGAGCCCTCCGTCGACCGTCGGCCTTGACCCGACGGTCCCGTGCCCCTACGTTCGCGCTGGCTCGTGAACCAAAGGGGGGGACCCGTGGGACGACTTGATGGTGCAGTAGCGGTGGTGACGGGCGCGGCCTCGGGCATCGGTGCGGCCTGCGTCGAACGCTTGGCTGCCGAGGGAGCGACCGTGGTCACGGTGGACATCGTCGGCCACGTCGATCACCTGGTCGATGTTCGGGACGAACCGGCAGTGGCAGCGGTCTTCGACACCGCTGTCAGTACTTACGGCAAAGTGGACGTACTCGTGCACGCCGCCGGGATCGCCGGAGGCGGGCCGGTCCACCTTCTCGCAAGTGAGGATTGGGACCGGGTCATCGACGTCAACTTGAAGGGCACCTTCATCGTCGACAAGCACAGCTCCCGCGTCATGTTGGCTGGGGGCAAGGGCTCGATCATCAACATCGCCAGCATCGAGGGGATCGAAGGCACCGAAGGGGGAAGTGTCTACAACGCCTCGAAGGGAGGCGTCGTTACCCTCACGAAGTGCATGGCCATCGACTACGGGCGCCGGGGCATCCGGGTGAACTGCATCTGCCCGGGCGGCATCGACACTCCCCTCCTGCGATCGGTCACCGACGCCGACGGCATGGGGCTCTACCGCAACACCATGCGCGATGCTCATCTCCTCGGTCGCTTTGGACGCCCAGAGGAGATCGCCTCCGCCGCGGCCTTCCTCGCCTCAGAGGATGCTTCATTCATCACCGGCCACGCCCTGGTGGTCGATGGCGGTTTCACCGCCGGCCTTCGGGTCGGGGTACTCGACCAGCTGGGCATGTGAGCAGGCCATGACCGCCGGACCCATCGACTCGCGCCTTGGAGGATCCACATGCCCGATGCACTGACCGTAGACGGCGTAGAGGCGGCCAGGACACTCCGCGACCTCACGTCCGAGGAGGCAGCCCGCTCCGAGGAGGACCGGACGCTCAGCCCGGCAACAGTCGCCGCACTGTGGGAGACCGGCCTCATGCAGTGGAGCAATCCGGAGGCCGCCGGAGGCAGCGAGCCGAGCTTCGAGGAGATGATCGAGACCTGGATCGAGCTGGCCTTCCAAGACGGCTCACTCGGCTGGGTGGGGATCGCCAACTTCCCTTCGGCCTCGGCATGCGCCGCCTATCTCCCCGACGAGGGGTTCAACGAAGTGTTCACCCAGCACGAGAACCACGTCACAGCCGGAGGTCAGTTCTTCCCGAACGGTCTCGGGGCATCCGTCGACGGCGGTTACCGTCTGACCGGGGCATGGAACTTCGGCTCGGGGACCGGACACGCCGAGTACGTGTGCGCAGGCTTCATCCCGACCATCGACGGTGAGATGGTGACCGGCGACGACGGCATCCCCCCGCTGTTGGTGGCGGTCATCCCGAGAGAGGAGATCGTCTTCACCGACGGCTGGCACGTGATGGGCCTGAAGGGAACCGGCTCGTTCGACTACAACGTCAGCGAGCTCTTCGTGCCCGAGAGCCGGACCTTCGAGCTCTTCAGCCAAGTCCCCCTGCGCGGCAAGTCAGCGGCATTTTCAATGGGACTGATACCTGTCACCGCGGCCGGCCACGCGTCGTGGGCGCTCGGGGTGTCAAAGAGCATGATCCACGATGTCACCGAACTGGCCAAGTCAAAGGTGCGCATGGGCGACGAAGCCTCGTTGGCCCATCGCAGCAGCTTCCAGCGGGACCTCTCCCACCACACGGCCATGTGGAAGGCAGCCCGCCTCCTCGTCATCACCACGTTCAGCGACGTGGAGCAGGCCGTTGCCCGAGGCGAGGAGCTGACGCCGACCATGCGAGCCGACCTGCGGGTGGCGGCCACCTATGCCACCGACGCCAGTCGGGAGATCGTCCAGTGGGCGCACCTGGCCGCCGGGACGGCGGCCATCCGCGAGGGCAGCCGCCTGGAGCGGGCCTTCCGTGACATGTACACAGGGACCCAGCACGTCTTCATCGGAGAAAAGACCTACATCGACGCAGCCCAGATCTGGTTGGGCCTCACCGGCGACCAGTTCGGCCTCTGAGCCGCCGCCAAACCACTACTGCTCGCCCACCGTCACGCCGGAGGCATCAAAGCTGCATGGACTTGACCTCGAGGAACTCCTCGAGGCCGAAGGCTCCGAACTCGCGCCCGTTCCCCGACTGCTTGTAGCCGCCGAACGGGGCCGACGGGTTGAATCCCCCACCGTTCACCTCGACTTGTCCGGTCCGCAGCCGGCGGGCAACCGACTCGGCGCGGCCTTGGTCACTTGACCACACGCCGCCGGCCAGGCCGTAGTCGGTGTCGTTGGCAATGTCGACGGCCTCGTCCTCGGTGTCGTAGGGGATGATCACGAGCACAGGACCGAAGATCTCCTCGCGGGCGATGGTCATGTCCCGGGTGACCGATGAGAACACGGTTGGGTGGACGAAATAGCCCTGGTTCAGCCCGTCAGGCGCGCTCGCTCCCCCGGTCAGGAGGTCCGCTCCCTCACCGACCCCCTTGTCGATGTACGTGCGCACGCGGTCACGCTGTGTCGCCGACACCAACGGCCCAAGGCGGGTGCCGGCATCGAAGGGGTCCCCGGGGGTGAAGGTGATGGCGGCCGCGGTGGCCAGCTGCTCCACTTCAGCCAGCCGCTCGCGGGGCACCAGCATCCTGGTCAGGGCGCTGCATGTCTGCCCCGAGTTGAGGAAGCACTTGGAGACGCCGTCAGGAACCGCTTTGGCGAAGTCGGCGTCGTCGAGCAGCACGTTGGCCGACTTGCCCCCGAGTTCGAGGGCCACGCGCTTGATGGTGGTCGATGCCACCTCCGACACCCGTCGTCCGGCCAGGGTCGAACCGGTGAACGAGACCATGTCGACACCCTGGTGACCGGCCAATGCCTCGCCGACGACCGGGCCGAACCCGGTGACCAGGTTGAACACCCCTGCCGGCAGGCCGACCTCTTCGAAGATCTCGGCCAGGACGAAGGCATTCAGGGGCGCCACCTCGCTCGGCTTCAACACCACCGTGCACCCCGCCGCCAACGCAGGGGCGACTTTGGCGGCGATCTGGTGGAGCGGGTAGTTCCATGGGGTGATGGCCCCGACCACCCCGATCGGCTCTCGCACGATGAGCGAGTTCCCGACCCTGCGCTCGAATTCGAAGCCCGACACCACCTGCTCCATGGAGCCGAACGAGGCCATCGGCAGCCCGACCTGAATCCTCTTCGAAAGCGTCAACGGCATGCCCACCTCATGGGAGATCAGCTCGCCGAGAGCGTCCATTCGGGCCCCGAGCGCTCCGGCTACGGCCGTCAGCAGCTCCACCCGCTCCTTCACCGGTCTGGCCGACCAGGACGGGAAGGCCGCTTGTGCTGCGGCCACCGCCCTGTCGATGTCCTGGGTAGTGCCTTCGGGCACCCTGCCCATCACCGCCTCGCTGGTGGAGTCGATCACGTCGATGGATCCGGTCCCATCCGAGGGCACCCACGCTCCCCCGATGAAGAGCTTGTCTCGGACGATTGTGGTCGTGGTCTCCATGGTGTTTCCCCTTGTGCTCGGACGACCAGCCCACTGTAGGTCCCAACTCTTGTGGCGCGAGCCTTCTCCGACCGCCAACTGGGCAATCGACATTAGATACCAACTCCTATATTGTTAGATAACGATTCCTATATATCGAGGCTTGGCAGCCAGCCGGAAAGGAACTCGTGGCCCAGACCCACGACGAGCGAAAGACGGAGACGAGGGCGAAGCTCCTTGGCGCCGCGGCCGCCCTCTTTGCCGAGCACGGCATCGACGCCGTGTCCGTCGACACGGTGGCGCAGGAGGCCGACCGCACCTCAGGCGCCGTGTATGCCCATTTCGGAAGTAAGCAAGGGCTGCTGCTGGCCCTGCTCGACTCGTACCAGGAGACGGTTCGAACCATCCTGCTGGCAGAAGTGGCGGTCTCTGAGACCCCACGCCGTCAGTTGGCCGCCGTGTGGGACAACGTGGCCGATGCCTCCGGAGACCTGGCGGGTCGCCGATCACTGCTCGAGCACGAACTGTGGCTCCGGGCGGCCCGCGACGGGCAGGTGGCGGCCGTCTTCAGAATGAGAAACGCCGAGGAGCGCCGGTTCAGCAGCCAACAGCTCGCCGGCTGGGCCTCTGGCGCCGGGGCCGAACTGCCGGCCGACCCCGAGGGCTCGGCCATCCTGGTGAAGGCCCTTCTCACCGGCCTGGCCATGCAACGACGGCTCGACCCCGACCTCGTCACCGACGAACTGGCCATCGCCGGCCTTTCGGCCCTGTTGGGCCTCCCTGACGTGATTGCGCCCACGGGCGTCGCCCCCGCATCGACAGCACAGACCAACCAAGACGAAGTGACAGGAGCCCCATCATGAATACCGAGATCCGCCAGAAGCTGGGCATCGAGTTCCCCATCTTCGCCTTCACTCACTGCCGGGACGTGGTTGCCGCCGTCTCCAACGCCGGAGGCATCGGGGTCCTAGGCGCCATCGGCTTCGATCCCGCCCAGCTCGAGGTCGAGCTCACCTGGATCGACGAGCACGTCGGCGACCGGCCCTATGGCGTGGACATCGTCATCCCCGCCAAATACGAGGGGATGGAAGAGATGGACCCCGACAAGCTCGAGGCCCAGATCCGGGCCCTGATTCCACCGGAACACCGGGCCTTCGCTCTCAAGATCCTGGCTGATCACGGAGTCCCCGAGATCCCGGCTGACGAGCGTTCGTCCAACGGCATGATCGGCTGGACGGCTGCCCACGCCGCCGGACTCATCGAAGTCGCCCTCCGCCATCCGAAGGTGAGACTGATCGCCAATGCCCTCGGCACGCCGCCGCCCGACGTGGTGGAAAAGGTCCAGGGAGCGGGCCTGCTGATCGGCGCGCTGGCCGGCTCGGTCAAGCACGCCCTGAGCCACAAGGCGGCCGGCTTGGACTTCATCATCTGCCAGGGATCCGAAGGTGGGGGGCACACAGGCGATGTGGGCAGCATCGTGTTGTGGCCTGAGGTTGTCGACGCCGTTTCACCCATCCCAGTGCTCGCCGCTGGTGGGGTGGGCAGCGGTCGCCAAATGGCCGCAGCCCTCGCCCTCGGAGCTCAAGGCGTGTGGTCGGGCACGCTGTGGCTCACCGTCGAAGAGGCGGACATCCCTCCAAAGCAGATGGAGTCGTATCTCGCGGCGACCAGCCGGGACACCGTCCGCACCCGTTCGTTCACCGGCAAGCCGTGTCGGATGCTCAAGAACGACTGGACCG
>PLSY01000147.1 GCA_003164275.1 Acidimicrobiaceae bacterium
GCCAGCGGCCATGAGCGCCAGGTAGGTCTCCTTGCGGGTCTCCTGTGCGGCGACAGCAAGCTCGATCTGCTCTTCCTTGACCTTCTCGACTTCCTCGTCCAGATCGATGTCGACGTTGACCAGTCGGGTCTTCATCGAGATCGGCACACCAGAGGCACGTAGGGCCTCCATGAACTGCTGGTTGCTGTCCTCGTCGGCCAGGCTCATGGTCTTGAAGGTGAGGTCGGGGATGAGGAGCTTCGGTCGCTCCACGATGCGCTCTTCGCCGGTCTCCTCGTTGACTTCGAGGATCTCTTCCATGATCGGGTACTTGATGCCGTTGCGCTCTTCGTAGTCGTAGTGCTCCTGGGCCTCGGCCACGACCATGGCACGCTGACGCCAGAAGCGCTGGATCTTGCGCTGGTAGGTCGAGAGCAACTGCGTCACGATGTCTCGGTTGAGGGCGTCGGCGGCGTAGGTCTCACCGGAGCCNNGGGCTGAAGTCCGGCATGGCCTCCTTGCCGAACACCTGCGAGATGTCGAGGGCGAAGTGGTGGATCAGGACTCGGAAGTCGCCAGCGAGGGCGGCGTCGAGCGATGCCTCGAACGCTTCGAGGTCGCCCTGGTTCGGGACCCACGGCTGCGTGGTGCCGAGGTCGGATGCGGAGGCACCGAGCTTGGCCACGATCATCGGGGTGTAGAGGCGCTCAGCGATGGCGTCCTGAGCGGCGTTGAGCATCTCTTCCTGAATGACGGCACGGAAGCCACGCATCAGGATCGGGATGCCTCGGGGGTGGAAGCTGTCGGCCTTGAACTTCAACTGCTTGAGGAGGACGCCGGAGACATCCATCTTCGACTCCTCACGGCTGAAGTGAGCAAGCTCGGGGTACACCCTCATGAGGGCTTCGTACTCCCACTTCGGCTCACGCTCCAAGATGATCTTGCGGATCGTCTCGGGGAGCTTCATCTTGAAGCGAGGCTCCTTGAGGAACGGTGAGCGGATGACCTCAACGTCGTCCGGGTTGATGAGTTCGTCGGACTCCCACACGCCGAGCGTGTCGTTGAAGGTGCCGAGCGGCCATGCCTCGCCCACGGTCCAATACTCTCGACCGACATCGAGCAGGAACTCCTCGTAGTCAAGCTGGTCGAAGAAGAGGTCGCCGTAGAAGTCGTTGAGTTCGTCGTCCTTGCCGGTCATCTCCATCCCGATGAGCGGGTACTTCGAGAAGATGTCGATGGCCGAGGCGATGACGGGGTGTGTGATGTAGAGCAGACGGCAGTTCTTGGAAGCAATACCCCAAGCGGTGTAGTTACCAGTTCCCGTCTGTATCGAAACTACTTCGCCGGAGCCTTCTGATTCGATACTGACGATCTTCTCTCGTCCACCATTCGGTGTAGCCAGCAACCTCTTGTCAATCGCCGCAGTCACCCGCCTTGTCGGATTGGTCCAGTTCAAGAAGTCANNACCAAAATGACTCGGGAGTCTGCGTATATGGAATCCCCAGGAAGTCCAGTGAGTCAGCGATCCGTTGACATACCCCAGGATTATGACTCTGGCTTTGAGCAATCCCTTCTCCACATCCCTCACCGTCATAAACGCCCCCCAGCCATGCGGCCACTATCAACTCCTTTTCGGAACTCAACTCGGGAGTGGGGGTAACCATCCGAACAAGTTCTCGTCCAACCTCAGCCGTCCGATATTCCGGCTGCTTCCAGCCGGTAGTTTGGTTAGGGGAGTAATGTGGATTGGCCCATAGGTGGTCCGGTGTGCAATTGATAACCTCACCAGACTCGAAGGTCACCTTGACAATCTCGGGGGCGATCCGACGTTGAATAGCTAGAACGGGGGTGCGGACAAGTACCTTACGTACCTCGCCCTGTGGTCCCGTGCGATACTCCCAGCCGATGACCTCATCCCCTTCAACAATCTGACCCATCGGCTTGAACGAGTAATCAGCCATCCACACCGGGGCATCTGGTGTATTGCAGAACGCACGGATCTTCTCTAGCTCCTCGTCCTTCGCTACGTCGTAGGGGAGGTTGTTCTGGCGCCAGTAGAAGAGCGGGTCACGAGGGCGTGCGGTGGCGAACGAGAACTGACCGACTCCACCCGTGCCGACGCCTCCGCTGTACCCAGCGGCGTTCTTGGTGATGCGGCGGTTGGCTCGCATCTCAGCGACGACCTCGGACGTGTCGACAGCACCCTGCTTACCCTTGGCGAGGGCAGTCTTCGCTAGGGCGTGGTAGTCCTGATGTCCGGTGGCGTCAGCGAGGGCGCCGAAGACATCGGCGTCGGCCTGCACCTGGCGGGAGCCTGAGGGCGTCCACAGTTCCGGCATCGGCTATGCCCGTCCGTGAAGCTGCTTGACCTCAGCGAGAGTCTCGGTCCTGCGGGGGCTGAACTTGATGGCGAGGTGCGCCATGTAGGCACTCTCGGTTAGCACTACACCCTCCTCAGTGATGTATGCAGCATGGACCGCTGACTCCTTCGGAGCCGGGGGCTTGTCACTGTCGTCCTTCTTGGCGAACGGGTTGCCGCTGTCGTCTCCACCAGCAGCGTCGTCCGATGAGTCGTCGGGAAGCTTCTCGGATAGCTGGTCGCCACCGAAGGAGCCGTCCTCTTCTTCGGGAGTCTCCGTGACACCAGGAGCGGGTCCGGGGTCGGTGGGTGCAGCGCCAGGAGCTTGACCCGGCGTGTAGGGCTGACCGTCGACTGTCTGCGGCATCATCGGGAACTGCGGCTGCACGAGCACCGTGAAGGCGCTGTGGCAGAAGCCGCACTCGATGGCGGTGCCGG
>PLSY01000400.1:0-1567 GCA_003164275.1 Acidimicrobiaceae bacterium
CGTGACCGGCGTACAGGCCGATTCGACCGACCTCGACGATCTGGACCGTTTGTTCGAGACGGTCAAGCAGCAGAAGGGCACGGTTGACGTGTTGTGGGCAAGTGCCGGGGTGGGCGAGCAGGGCAGGCTCGGCGAGATCACTGAGGAGCAGTTCGATGCCGCCTTCTCGCTGAACGCCCGCGGCACGCTGTTCACGGTTCAAAAGGCGCTGCCGCTGTTCAACGACGGAGGTTCGATCTTCATGACCGGGTCGAACGCGTCGCTCCGGGGCTACCCCAATTGGAGTGTGTACGCAGCGAGCAAGGCCGTGCTGCCCGCCTACGCACGAGTGTGGGTGTCCGAGCTGAGAGACAGGAAGATCCGGGTGAACGTGCTGACCCCCGGCCAGGTCGCCTCGCCGATGATGGAGCAGGTGATGTCCCCGGAGATGAAGGCGCAGTTCGAATCTGTGATTCCGAGGCGAGTGATGGGCCGCCCTGAGGAGATCGCGNNGATCTGAACGCGTCGCCGACGTGGACGAACCACCATCTTCGAGGGCACCAGTGAGATCCAGCAGCTCATCATCAGCCGGGCCATCTCGGGCGTCCACATCAAGTAGTCGATCGGGGCCGCTGCGGTCGGACAGACCGCAGCGGCGCCCCGGTGACTCGCCAAGCGGCAACTCGACCTGTCCCGGAATCAGGAACTCCCGAGCAGAGCTCCCGGGATGCAGCGCGGCCGAGCGAAGAGCGGGTGACGAGTGAGGGTCCCAGTCAGAACGGGGCGTCGATGTCGACGACGTCGATGACCTTCTTGTTGATGAACTCCTGGATGCCCAGGTTCGTCAACTCCCGTCCGTAGCCGGAGTGCTTCACGCCGCCGAACGGAATATCGGCTTTCACCATCGTCGGGTGATTGACGAAGACCATCCCCGTGTCGATCTCCCTCGCCACCCGCGCCCCCCGGGCCGGGTCTCCGGTGAAGACAGAGCCACCCAGACCGAAGGGTGAGTCGTTGGCCACGGCGATCGCCTCGGCTTCGTCCTTCACCCGGATGATGGTGGAGACAGGGCCGAAGAGCTCCTGGTAGTAGGCGGGATTCCCCGGGACCATGCCGGTGAGGATGGTCGGCTGGAACAAGGCGCCCAGGGAGGGAACCGGTGGGCCCACGGTCTCCGCTGCCGCTCCTCCTCCGACAGCCACCTGCACCTGTTCGGCCAGTCGGTCTGCAGCGTCCTGGGACGACAGCGGTGCGAGCGTCGTCTTCGGGTCCAACGGGTCCCCTGCCTGCAGTGCGGCGACGCCGGCACGGTACTTGGCGAGGAACTCGTCGAACACCTCGTCGACGACGATCATCCGTTTTGCCGACACGCACACCTGTCCGGCGTTCCAGTGGCGACCGAACACGGCCCAGTCGACGGTCTTGTCGATGTCTGCATCCTCGAGCACCACGAAGGGATCGGCACCACCGAGTTCGAGCGTGCTCTTCTTGATGGCGGTTGCCGCGTAAGTCGCAATGATCGCTCCCGCTTCCTCGCTCCCCGTGAGGGCGACGCCGCGGACCCGGGGGTCGTTGATCACGTACTTGG
>PLSY01000400.1:1642-17134 GCA_003164275.1 Acidimicrobiaceae bacterium
CGATCTGGACCTGACCCTCCGACGCATAGGCGACCGGAACCGGCTCGGGCTTGAGCAGCTCCTCACCGCGGTCGGCGTAGTACTGGAGGATGTCGGCCGAGAGGTCGACCTCCGCCTCCGCCTCGCCGATCACCTTTCCCATCTCGAGCGTGAGCAACTCGGCGTAACGGCGTCGATCGGCACGGAGCAGCTCTGCCGCCCGGGCCAGCATCGGAGTGCGGGTGGAGATGGGAGCGCGCCGCCACGAGAGGAACGCGTCGTGTGCGGTCGCGATTGCGTCGTCCACCTCCTCCTTGGTCGCGTCCGGGAACGACGCCACCAGTTCATTCGTAAAGGGATTGAGTGTCTGATAGGCCATGTCGTTCATCCATTCTCAAAGGGTGGCCCCACGGTCGTCCGAGCGGCTTGCCGGACTCCGATCGACTGGTTCAGCCGGGGAGGGAAGACCTCGGTGCAGCGGACCGGGTGTGAGGGACAAGTCCGTCGTACCCGACCAGCCGATTCGTCACTGCACTTCGGCGCTGCACTGCGTCACCGAGCTTCTGGAGCGACGTACCCGTACGTTGACACTTCCACTTCGGAAGGGGGCGGGGCTCTGCATGCACCGTACGCCTCGATGGTTCGGTCAGGGAGTCGACGCGAAGCTGCAGGCATGGGGACGGACAGGCTGTGCCGTAGCAGCGCGACTTCTCGGGTCCGGGCGCCCTGTCGGCGCTCGGATACACACGGTCAGTCCGACTCGGACCGATAGTCGGCGTCTGTTACGTGTTCGCCCCATTCGGGCTCTCCTTCGCTGATGGCCAAGTGGGTCATCAGGTGGTCGGGAGCAGCGCCGTGCCAGTGCCATTCGCCGGCGGGCGCGAACACGACATGACCAGCTCGGATGCTGATCACGGACTGGCCACGGGACTGGACGCGCCCCTCGCCTTCGGTGACGTGGAGCGTCTGGCCGACGGAGTGGCTGTGCCAGGCCGTGCGGGCACCAGGGGTGAAGTGCACGAACGCGACGCTCAGTGGGGAGCCGGCGTGCCCTTCAGTGACGGCGTCGATCCAGACGTCTCCGGTGAACCAGTTGGCCGGGCCTTTGACGGTGGCCAGTTGGGGATGTAGTTCCATAGTCGATCAGAATCTCCTTCTTGAGTGTCTCAGGGGCGCAGTAGCACTTTGATGGCTCGACGCTCGTCCATCGCCTCGTAGCCCTCGGCGGCGTGCTCGAGCGGCAGTTCGAGGTCGAAGACCTTGCCGGGGTCGATCGTCCTGTTCCAGATCAGGTCGATGAGTTGAGGCAGGAAGCGACGGACCGGAGCGGGACCGCCATGGAGGTGCAACTCGGCGAAGAACAGCTCCTCCCCTGGCAGCTCGACCCCGTGGGAGACGCCGACATAGCCGACGTGACCTCCAGGGCGGGTGGAACGGATGGCTTGCATCATGGACTCCTGGGTGCCGACGGCCTCGACCACGGAGTGGGCACCCAGGCCACCAGTCAGTTCCTTGATCCTGTCGACGCCGGTGTCCCCACGCTCTTCGACGATGTCGGTGGCTCCGAAGTCAATGGCGAGCTTCTGTCGGTCCTCGTGGCGGCTCATGGCGATGATCCGCTCTGCGCCGAGCTGCTTGGCGGCGAGGACGCCGAGGAGGCCGACCGCTCCGTCGCCGGCGACGGCGACGGTCTTTCCGGGGCCCGCATCGGCAGCGACGGCGGCAAACCATCCGGTGCCGAGTACGTCGGAGGCGGCCAACAGCGACGGGAGCAGGTCGGCGTCAGGTGGGCCGGGGGTGGCCACCAGAGTGCCGTCTGCCATCGGGACCCTGGCCAGCTCGGCCTGGGTGCCCTCGATGCCCATCAGATACGCGTGGACGCAGCGGGACTGGTAGCCAGCCTGGCAGATCTCACAGGTGTTGTCGGAGGCGAAGAACGATCCGATGACGAAGTCACCAACCTTGATCGTCGCTACGTCGTCGCCGATCTGCTCGACGACCCCGACGTATTCGTGTCCCATGGGGCACGGGTCGGTCACCTGGTCGGTCCCTCGCCAGGGCCACAGATCGGATCCGCAGATGCAGGTCGCCGACAGACGGATGACGGCGTCGGTGGGCGTGAGGATCTTCGGGTCGGGGCGGTCGACGACCTCTACATCGCCGGGGCTGTGCATCACGACACCACGCATCGGGATCTCCTCGTGTTCGTTGGCGGTCACCCAGCTGCTGCAGGTGGGCTCTCCGGTCCATCCAACCAGGTGCCAGCGTCCCGGGGGAGTCTCCGTCGAGACGTGTCCTGGCAGGGCACCCCACCGACGACCCAGCTCCTTTACCCTGGAACCGTGGACAACACCCAAGAGGTCCGCGAGTTCCTCCAGTCGCGGCGAGCCAAGATCACCCCGGAACAGGCCGGCCTGGCGCCCGGCATGAACCGCCGCGTACCCGGCCTGCGTCGCGGCGAGGTGGCCACCTTGGCCGGGGTGAGTGTGGAGTACTACGCCAAGCTGGAGCGCGGTGCGCTGGCCGGGGCGTCGGCAGGCGTGCTCGAAGCGGTGGCCCGGGCACTGCAACTTGACGACGCCGAGCGTGTGCATCTCTTCGACTTGGCCCGTGGCGCGGACGGTACGAGCGCACTGGGCCGACCCCGCAGTCGTTCGACCCGGTCCTGGGTGGCGCGTCCGAACCTGCAGTGGGTCCTGGACGCGGTGACGGCTGGACCGGCCTTTGTGCGCAACGGTCGTATGGACCTGTTGGCCGCGAACCCTTTGGCCCGGGCCTTCTACGACGAGGTCTACGTCGGCCACGATGTGCCGCCCAACCTGGCCCGCTACACGTTCCTGGACTCAGGCGCCGGACGCTTCTACTCAGGCTGGGAACAGGTCGCCGACATCACCGTGGCCATCTTGCGAACCGAGGCGGGACGTGACCCGCACGACAAGGCACTTCACGACCTGGTCGGAGAACTGTCCACCCGAAGCGACGAGTTTCGCACCCGATGGGGCACGCACAACGTCCGACACCACGGCAGCGGTGTCAAGAGCTACCACCATCACGTCGTCGGTGACCTCACCCTTGCGTTCGAGGGCCTGGAGATGGCGGCCGAACCGGGGCTGACTCTCACCATCTACACCGCCGAGCCCGGCTCGCCCTCCGAAGAGCGACTCCGCATCCTCGCCTCCTGGACCGCCACCGAACCGACTGAGGGGGGTCGGGATACCACGGCCCAAGTTCCGCGAACGACCACTACCTCCGCCCCCGAGTAGTGCTACCACCCCGGAGGCTTCCTACGGGCGGCAGATGCCTGCCACCAACTACCAACCACACCAACGACCGGGATCGACCCCGCCGGACGCGCACTTGATAGTAGGTGAACGTCCACAGGAAGAGGTGCCCCGTGGGTCGCCCCTCTCACTATCCGGAGGAGTTCCGGCGTGCAGCAGTCCGTCTGGGCCTGACGACGGACAAGACCAGTACCGAGGGCCGTCAGTCCGCGCCAGGTGGCGGTTCTCGTTGCCGTGAATCGAACGTGGTGGGCGCTGCAAGCGCCGGCCGGATGGGAACCGGGAATCGGGTCGTTCGTGGTCCCAGGGTGCCGTTCGTGGTCCTTGTTGCGGAATTCCTGGTCCTCGAAACGCCCTGAACTGGGAGTATGCAATGATCTCGAAGATCTACACCATCTTCGAGGGCACCAGCGAGATCCAGCGGCTCATCATTGCTCGGGCCATCTCCGGGGTGCACGTCAAGTAGTCGATCAGGGTCATCCCGTTGGGCGGATCTGTCCGAACCCCGAGCGTGCAACGCGACGCGGCGCAGCCGAGAACCCTGCCCGAATAGCTCAGGCCTAGGACCGGACGGAACGAGCGGCGCCTCTCTGCGGATGTGACGTTGTGCCGGTGGAGTCGGAGCCGACACGCAAACCGGACGGCGGGATGTCGATGGCAACGCGCTGCGGCTGCGCAAGTGACCATCGCTCGGGCTCCTCGATGCTGTCGGTGTGGGAAGGCACTCCGGGGCGTGGCGGGCCGTGCGTCCCGATCGCTTGCCTTCAGTCGTCCCGATCGCCGGGCTGCCCACCGGGGGAGAGATACCGCTCATAGGCGGTGATCACGCCGGCCAAGTAGCGGGTCACCACCCCTTGTTCGGCGGGAGTGAGCCCGTCGAGGACCGTGTCGATTGCGCCGATCAGTGGCAACACGGCCTTCCACGCGCGAGCGGCTGACTCCGGCGTCGGAACGACCAGTTGGCGGCGTCGATCGTCGGGGTCGCCCTGCCGGGAGACGTGACCTACGGCCTCCAGGCGGTCCACCAGCACGGTGGCGGCCGCCGAGGTGATGTGGAGTCGGCGACCGATCTCCGTCGGCCCCAGCGGACCGTCGACAATCAGGTGGTTCATGGCCTCGAGGTCGCGTGGTCCGACCTCGAGGCGAGCCTGCATCTCCCGATCGGCCTCTGCGGTGAGGTCGAGGATCTCGCGTAGCTGTCGAGTTTGGAGGCGGAACGGCCGCGCATCGGACACTTCGGAGTGTTCCATTTGCGCCATCCTACCCTTTTCGCTAAGTTAACTAACTAGACGATTTAGTAACTAAGTAATGACGCCACTATTCCCCACGTCTGTAGAGGCGGTCGCCTCGACGAGCCGGAGACCACGTGCACCCGACCACTTTCACGGAACGAGAGTTGCCCGGCACGTCCCAGCGGTCGGACCAACGCAGGACGCTCGCATCCGCCGCTGCATTCGCCTGCGGGGCCGGACGACCCGATTCGCCTAGGCCGCCGGAGTCGTCCTTGTGTCCGACTCCTAGCCGTCGTACCGAGCCGTGTTTCTAGCCCTCAAGGAGATGCGACGGGCGCTGGTCCGGTTCGGCCTCCTCATGGCCTCGATCGGGTTGCTGGTCTTTCTTATCCTCTTCCAGCAGACTCTCCAGACCGGCCTGATCACCTCGTTCGTGGGGGCCATCCGAAACCAGTCCGCGCCGGTGCTCGTCTACTCGGTGGACGGCCGCCGCAACCTGCAGGGCAGCATCATCACGCCGGACCTTCAGAACAAGATCGTCGCGGTGCCCGGTGTGGGCAGCGCGGGCGAGATCGGCCAGGGGACGTTCAGCGTCACCGCTGGAGGCAAGCTCACCACCGCGGCGATCATCGGCTACCAGACCGAAGGCCTCGGTTCGCCCACGACCTTGGTCAGTGGGCGTCTGGCGCACGCCGACGGCGAAGTGGTTGCTCTGGCGTCCTCCGCCGGGGACGGCTTCGGCCTCGGTGAGACTGTCGTCGTGCAACCAGGAGGTCTCAAGTTCCGAGTGGTCGGGCAGGCCACCGAAATCGGCTACCAGGCGTCGCCCACGCTCTTCTCCACCTACCCCACATTCGAGCAGGCGGTCCTCGCCGCCAATCCGGATGCGCGGGCGACGTTGCCGGCGGTGATCGCCGTCGCGCCTGCACCCGGGATCACCGATGCCGAGCTCGTGACGCGCATCAACGACGCCGTACCGGGTGCGGACGCCGTGACCCGCACCGACGCGGTGGCGAGCACCCCGGGTGTCGCGCAGGTCCAGCAGTCCTTCCAGGTCATCTTCGTACTCTTCGGCCTGGTGGTCCCGCTCGTGACCGGCCTGTTCTTCCTGATCGTGACCTTGCAGAAGGCGAGCTCACTCACCCTGTTGCGGGCCCTCGGCGCCCCCAGCTCGGCGCTGGTCCGATCTTTGCTCTTCCAGGTGTCGCTGGTCCTGGTGATCGGGATCGGGATCGGGATCGCGCTCTACACCCCGTTGTCGTCCCAGACGCTCGGCTCCATCCCGCTCAGCTTCCAGACCGGAGCCGTCGTGCTCTGGTCGGTGGTGCTGTTCGTGCTGGGCCTACTGAGCGCCCTGGTGGCCGTCCGGCGAGTGCTGCGCATCGACCCGATCGAGGCGACGACCGGGGCAGGGCTCGGCCGATGAGGATCGCCTGGCTGGAGCTGCGGCGTCGACCCAGCCGGTTCGTGACGGCGACCGCCATTCTGGCGTTGCTCGCCACGTTGCTGATGCTGCTCGGAGGGCTGCTCGACGGCCTGCTCGGCGGGTCGACCAGCGCTGTTGCCGCGCAGCGGGGTGATCTCCTCGTGTTCTCGTCGACAGCCGAGAAGTCCTTCGTCCGGAGTCGGATACCTCCGGCACAGCAGGCCACCGTGGCCCAGGTCCCCGGGGTCGCCGAGGTTGGGGGGATCGGGGTGGCCCAACTGGCCGCCCGCGTCCCCGGCAAGGGGCCACGCGACCTGGCCGACGTCGCCCTGTTCGGCTACGAGCTGGCCCCCAGGGGGGTCCCTGCGCCCCCAGGACCGGGCGAGGCGTACGCAGACAGCTCCCTCGAACGCAAGGGAGTGCGCACCGGGGTGACCATCGAGGTGGGGCCGGCGCGCACGCCGATCAGGATCGTGGGGACGGTCAATGGGCTCTCCTACTCCGACCATGGCACCCTGTGGTCGTCGGCGGACACGTGGCGGACGACGATCAACGCCAACCTGCCCGAGGCCGGCGTCGGCCCCGGTGTCTTCCAGGCACTCGTCGTGCGGGTGGACCCCGGCGCCGACGCGACCGCGGTGGCGGGCCGGATCGACCGTGCAACGGGCGGCGCGACTGAGTCGCTGACCGTCAGCGACGCCGTCGACGCCATTCCCGGAGTCTCCCAGCAGCGTTCGACGTTCAATCAGATCATCGGAGTGACGGTCGTCATCGCGGTGGTCGTGGTGGCGTTGTTCTTCGCTCTGCTCACCGTCGAGCGCACCGTGCTCTACGGGGTCCTGAAGGCCTTGGGCGCCACGTCGGGGACGCTGTTCGGCGGGGTCGTGCTCCAGGGGGTGGTGGTGACCGCGATCGCGACCGCGGTGGGTGCGGGGATCGCACTGCTCCTCGCTGCCGTCATCCCACCGGGGACGATCCCGTACACACTGCTGGCGAGCCGGGTGCTCTCCAGCGCGCTGTTCTTGTTGTTCGCCGCCATCTTCGGCTGCGTCTTCTCACTCCGCCGGGTGCTCCGCATCGACCCGGCATCGGCAATCGGAGGTGGCCAGTGACCACAGTCGGACAGGAACAGGAGCAGCCGCCGCGGCCCGCCCTCGAGATGGTGGGCGTCCGCAAGATTTACAAGATGGGCGACGAGGAGGTGGTCGCGCTCGACCATGCCACCCTCATGATCGGTGCCGACGAGGTCGTCGCGCTCCTCGGCCCGTCCGGATCGGGCAAGACGACTCTGTGCTCCATCGCCGGTGGCCTCCTTGCCCCGACGGCCGGCTCGGTCGTGGTGGGTGGCCAGGACATCACCGGCTACAACGCCAAGCGGTTGGCCAAGTTCCGCCAGGAGACGGTCGGCTTCGTGTTCCAGTCGGTCAACCTGGTGCCGTTCCTGACCGCGAGGGAGAACCTGCTGGTCGTAGACCAGCTCGGCAGGCGCACCGGCAAGGCGGCACGGGACCGGGCGGACCAGCTGCTCGAGGAGCTCGGGCTGGCCGACCGACGGGACAACCTCCCGTCCCAGCTCTCGGGCGGGCAGCGCCAGCGTGTGGCCATCGGGCGCTCCCTGATGAACGAGCCCCAGTTGGTGCTCTTCGACGAGCCGACGTCGGCCCTCGACACGGAGTTGGGCGAACAGGTTATGGAGCTGATCCGAACGGAAATGAAGTCCCGTGGCACGGCGGCCGTCGTGGTCACCCACGACGAACGCATCGTGCACTACACCGACCGCACGATGCACATCACCGACGGCGTCCTGCACGCCTGAGGCCACAGCGCTCGTTCCGAGATTGAGCAACATGATGGGAGGGTGGCGGACATGCGAACCTCGCCTTCGTGGGCTTCGGTGGGTGAACATGGCGTCAACGCCGGAATTCCTGCGCCGCACACCGCTCTGGACAGGGAGTATGCATTGGCCTCGAACACCTTCACCATCTTCGAGGGGATGAGCGAGATCCAGCGGCTGATCATCGCCCGGGCCATCTAGGGAGTTCATATCCAGTAGCTGAGCTGGGATATTGCTCCCCGGTTTTGTCTGAGTCGCCGGCCAGAGTCGGTGCGTATCGTGAGGCAAGCAGCAGTGCTTGTCCAACTTTTGCTAGCGCTCGTCCGTGGCAACCATCCGTGAACGACGCCCTGGGGTCTGGCAGGTCCGAGTGTTCGGCCGAAACGCTTCGGGTCGTCCCACAAAAATGTCCGTCACCGTCCATGAGCGAGAACCCTACGGACCGTACGTTTTCAACATTGGAAAGGATCCGGCAAGTCCTGACCGAATTGGGTGGTGGTGGCGATGCCCCCGCGAGGCATCGGGAATCGCGAAGCAATGGCGCCTCCACGATCTACGCCACTTCTCAGCGACCATGGCGACAGCCGCCGGCGATGACGCACGTACCGTCGCCCATCGTCTCGGTCACGCCGATCCGACAATGACACTTCGTGTCTATGCCCGTGTAGTGGAGGCCGCTGATCAGGGAATTGCCAAGTTGCCCGGCGGCGCCCTTCAAGGCGGGTCGTAGGCGCTCAGGCAGACGATTTTCGGGTGCGAGCCGAGGCCTGACGGGGGCGCCCATGGAGCAGATTCTGGTGGCATGCTTGCACCGTGACACCCGAGACACGTAATCCCCATGCCGGCCAGCCCTTCACCGACGACAACGACGCCATAGCCGATGCGCTCAACGACGTGAGCATCCCGGCGCTCCTGTGCTCACTGGTCCACATGACCGGTGATCCCTCCTGGGTGCGCGGTCCGTACAAGCCGATGATTGGCATGCCGGGTGATTTCCAGTGCGGGCTGTCGGATGAAGTCTGCGCCGAGGTGCGAGAGGCCGCCCTCCCCGTCATCGCCGCCTACCGGGCCGGCGGGTGCGTACCCCAGATCTTGTCCCCCGAACTCCAGGTGGAATTGATCGAATTCCTGGCGGGGCAGCCGGTCACGGGGTCCGTGCTCGGGATGTTCCTCGAGGACCTCAAGTTCGATGGTGGGGATCCTCTGGCCGTGCACTGGGAAGAGAACGAAATTCCCGCTGACGTCCGGGCGGTGTCCCCGGTGGTGGTGATCGGTGCCGGTGAGTCTGGCATCCTGGCCGGCATCCGGCTGACCCAGGCGGGTTTGCCGTTCGTGATCGTGGAGAAGAACGCCGGCCCGGGCGGAACATGGTGGGAGAACAGCTATCCGGGTGCCCGCGTCGATATCGGCAGTCACCACTACTGCTACTCATTCGAGCCCGCCGCCCATTGGTCCGAGTACTTCTGCCAGCAGCCCGAGCTTCGCTCTTACTTCGCCAGCATGCTCGACAAGTACGGGTTGCGTGACCACTGCCGCTTCAACACCGAGGTAGTGGAGGCGGCCTGGGACGATGGGGCGGGGCGTTGGGCGCTCACGGTCCGGACCCCCGAAGGCGAAATCGAGACCCTCGATGCCAAGTTCGTCATTAGCGCGGTGGGCTCGCTGAACCTGCCCAAGCTGCCGGACATCCCCGGGATGGACTCCTTCGCCGGCCGTTCGTTCCACTCGGCCCGATGGCCGGCCGACCTCGATATCACCGGCACCCGTTTCGCCCTCCTCGGTGCGGGTGCCACCGGGTTTCAGATAGCGCCGACCATCGCCGATCAGGTGGAGCACCTGAGCATCTTCCAGCGGACACCGCAGTGGATCGTCCCGAACCCCAAGTACCACGCCACGGTCCCGGCCGGGGACGCCTGGGCTATGGAGCATCTGCCCTTCTACGCTCGCTGGTTGCGATTCATCATGATGTGGCCCGGCGTGGCCATGGGCACCGACCGCTACCGCTCCGATCCGAACTACGACGATGGATCCGGCTGGGCCATCAATGAGGCTAACGAGGCCCGGCGGGTGGCCATGACGGAGTGGATCACATCCATGCTGGAGGGACGCCCCGACCTGATCGAGAAGTCCATCCCCTCATACCCGGCGGCCGGCAAGCGGATGCTCCAGGACAATGGGTCCTGGTTGAACTGCTTGAAGAAGCCGAATGTCGAGTTCGTGCGTACGAAGATCGAGCGCATCGTCCCCGAAGGCATCCTCACTGTGGACGGCGTCCTTCACGAGGCCGACATCATCTGCTACGCCACCGGGTTCCGACACAATGAATTCCTTGCGCCCATGACGATGAGGGGCCGCGGTGGGGTGACCGTTCGCGAACAGTGGGGCGACGAGCCCACTGCATATCTTGGGATCACCATCCCGAATTTCCCGAACCTGTTCTTGATGTACGGGCCGGGGACGAATCTGGCGCACGGAGTCAGCCTCTTCTTCCACTCGGAATGTCAGATGAACTTCTCCATCGACGCCATCGCGCAGGTGCTCGCCTCCGGACACGACACCATCGAGGTCCGCAAGGACGTCCACGACGAGTACGTTGGTCGTCACCAGGCCGAAATCAGCCAACTCGTGTGGTCCCACCCCTCGATTACGCACAGCCACTACAAGAACCCGAACGGCAAGATCTTCACGCTGTCCCCTTGGAAGATGGAAACCTATTGGGAGTGGACGCGCTCGGCCAACATGGACGACTTCATCTTGGGCTGATGCGGGCGGGACGTTTCGGGATTTGCGCGATCGCTAGCCATAGCAAGTCCAAGCAGGCACGAGTACCGACACGTGCGCTAAATCGGTCGGCCATGAACGTTCGGACAAGATGGGATACCTGAGCGGCGGCAGTCTGAACCGGCTGAACGAAATCGCAAACCGATGCATGCCGGCTGCCGGCGAACCAAGAGGGGCTTGGTTTCGTTCTTCCCTGCCCTCCACCGTCGCCTATCTGCAGTCCGGAATGGTGTGTCTGCTATGTAATCGACAAGGGCATGACGAACCGACGGGCGGAAGGTTGGCGGTATGAAAACCTCGCAAACAGTCCGCGGGCTGGTAATCGTTACAGTCGGCTTTTTGGTTCTCATTCCAGCAATCAGCGCGGCCGCCTCGACCTCGGGTGCTTCACTACCGATCGGCGCCAGATACGTTGCCCTTGGTAGTTCGTACGTCTCTGGCATTGGAATCCCAAATCAGCTTCCCGGAACGTGCCTTCGTTCGGACCACAACTACCCCCATCTGCTCGCTGCAGCGCTGAACCTCAAGCTGGTCGATGTCTCGTGCGCCGGGGCAACGACGGCAAATGTGCTCACTACACCCCAGGGCTCGAACCCACTTCAGATTGATGCAGTCACACGCAACACTGCCTTGGTCACATTCACCGTCGGCGGAAACGACATCGACTACGTCGCCACGGCATTGAGCTGTGGTGGCTATGCGAAGTGCTCGGTCAATGAAAGGCAACTAGCTCGGGCTCTCATCACACTGAGCTCCTCCTTGACGGCGATGATCAGTACCATTCGGTCCAGGGCACCGAACGCGAAGCTCGTCATGGTGACCTATCCCCGCTTGGTGCCGCCCACTGCGTGTCCCGTGCTCGCCTACACACCCCATGCCACAATGGTGGTGGGTGCTATGGGCGCAGCCCTTGAGCAAGTATTTGTGAAGGTGGCCCACAGCACCCGCGTGTTGCTCGCCGACCCCTATGTGGTTGGGGTAGGTCATGGACCGTGTGCTCCGGTGTCCAAGAGGTGGATTGCTGGCCATACGGTGACCGTCGGATTCCCGGATCACCCGACGGCATTGGGGCACATCGAGATGGAGAAGCTCGCCTTGCAGGCGATGAGAAGATAGGGCATCGACCGCCCCCGGACACTGGGTGCGTCGGACATGTTTAGAGTTGAGGCGTGAGTTCGATATCTGAATCCGAGGCAGTCCGGATCGCTCAACAAGCATGTGCTGAGCACAACATCAAATGGAAAGAACCTCACAGGACGACCAAGGGTCTCCGATCTTGGCGCATCCTCACGCCGTCCGATCGGCGGGGCGGAAACACAATGGTCATAGTTTCTCGGAAGTCCGGCTCGACGAGGGTTCATCGCTACGGCCGGTGACGCTGATCATCGGATCGGCACGGGGGCGCGTCCCCAAGCTGCAATAGTGCCGACCACCAGCCCGCAGATTAATGTCCTTGCGGCCAAGAGATTGACAGGCGAATCGAATGTCATCGAGGACGAGTAGACATGTTTGGGTGAAAATGCGGCGGCCATGGACCACGGCGACCGCGATACTGACTGCAGCGCATCACGGGTTCGAGTTATCCAGTGGGGTTGGACTGGTTCTGCAGCCTGAACTCGGACTCGGGTTTGCTGGCGCACTCTGGGGAACTGGTATCCCGGCGTGGGTCCGCCTCGCCGTAAAAGGTGACACCAGGTGGGACCCCCTCCTCGCGGCATGGTCTGGGGCAACCCTGGCGGGCGTAGTCGTCCATTTCAGCCTCTGGCCCTGGCGGCACAATAAGCTAGGAATACCAGTCCTCACCGAGGCGGAGGGTCTCGCATCCTCAAGTCTTCCTGCCTACAACTTGTTGCTCCATGTCTGGGCAGCGGCTTCCGTCCTTTCCATCGTTCGCGAAGTCCGACCTGGGGCCCGGCGTTGGGCCTTGGTCGGGCTGGCCGCTGTTCCGTTGTTGCGGCGGAGCGCCCAGCACCATTTTTCTTGGCTGAAACAAGAGGCCCTCACGAATCCGGCGTGGTGGAACCGGGGCGCAAACTGAGCAGCGTCAAGACGACGACCTCGTCATCGTCGATAGGGTTTCGAACTCAGCACACCCCCTTGGGGCAGGTGAATCCGAGGGGACTGCCCCACAAGACGGTTTTGTTCATCATCCCGTTCCTGATACCGGAGGAACGCTGACAATGGGACTCTGGGGTGCGGCGCCAGCCCGCCAAGGCTCGATGCGATACCCTCCGAGTTGCGAGGGCAAAATCGACGGAGGCTCAAATGGCGTACGTGGTGACTCACTTCTTCGAAGGTGGCACGAAGGACCAGTACAACGCGGTGGTGGGCGTCGCTCATCCTGGAGGATCACTTCCCGCTGGCCAGTCGTACCACGCAGCCGGACCCACGGACGGTGGTTGGCTCGTGGTGAGCGTCTGGGACTCAAAAGATGTGTGCGACCGATTTGTCAGCGAGATACTCATGCCCACGCTCACAAGTGTGACCGGTGGATTCTCCGGTCCTCCCGAGGAACGAGCTGCGGAAGTTGCCAACCTCGTCACGGCCTGAACCTGGATCGGCAACCGGGCGCAGTTGCAGGGTGTCCCCGACCGCCGAGTGAGTGAGACGTTCGCCCGTATTCTCTGCCTGAAGTCGTCGCCATCTGGGTGCGTGCCAGACCCCGTTGCCGTGTCCCGCCAGACGTGAGAGTCTCTGACGGCGGGGGCCAGAAAGCGAGGGAAAATGCCTACGATCATGATCTTCCATGAGGTCGATGATGTTGATCACTGGCTCGCAGCTCCCACAAGGGAGGAAGTATTCGGGCCCTTGGGCATCACCGTGAGGACATTTGTAGATCCCGAGAAGTCAAACCGAGTGGGCCTGATCGCTGAGGTTCCTGACATGGCTGCCTATCAAGAAGTGATGGCATCTGATGCAGCGGCTGAGGCAATGAAGAGCGATGGGGTCCGTCCGGAGACATTGGTGGTTCTCGTCGAAGGCTGAACGTCCCAGATCGCCTGATATGCGTCTGATCGTCATCGCATTTCAGCTGGAGAGTCCGTTCTCCAGGTCGTCGAAGAAGGACCGCCATCCTTCTCCGGCCTGCGCGTAGTTCTCGGGCGGCATGTTGCCACCGGTCTGGGTAAAAGTCATCTCTGTTCCGTCCTCGACCACTTTGAGTTCGATAGTCACCCGCTCAAACTGGTCGCCGGGTCGGTCACTCAAACTCAGAACGAGTCGATGCGGTGCGTCCAGTTCCAAATAGGAGCCGTGCCAGCCGATCTCCATTCCATCCCCAAGGATCATTCGAGCGCTCCACTCACCGCCGACCCGGACATCCATGGTGACATCCTCTACCGCAGTGGCCTCTGTGCCGAACCAGCGGCCAAACGAGGCCGGGTTCGTCCACGCCTCGAAAACTGCCTCCGGCGAGGCATTGAATGTACGAATGATCGAGATATAGGGAGCCCGGTCTGTCACTTGGGTGATCCTTTCTGATTAGTGAGATGTTCGTCGAGCCGGTCGAAGGAGGCTTCCCAAAGTTGGCGATAGTCACCGAGCCAACTGCTGGCATAGGCCAGACCCTCCGGTCGCAACCGACACGGACGTTGTTGCGCTCTCCGACTCCTGTCCACCAATCCGGCCTGCTCCAGCACCCGCAAGTGTTTGGAGACAGCTTGAAAGCTCATTGAGAATGGCTGGGCCAGTTCGCCCACCGTGGCCTCTCCAGATGCCAATCGGTCGACGATCGCACGCCGTGTGGGATCGGCAAGGGCCGAAAAGACAGCATTCAACTTGTGATCCTTCATCCCGACCGTCACCGTATCGTGTTCAACCATTAAGTTGAATANNCCAAAGGCGGCATAGGGAAACCGCCGGTCAGCCTGAGGGTGTCTGGGATGGCCGGGTGTATGTCGCACGCCGGAACTTGCGGGGCACTCACTGTGGAACTGTCTGTGTGACTGACGAGCACAGCAGAGAGGCGTTGGCCCGCTTGCCCGTCGGCGTGTCTGACTACTTGTCGGCTTCATGCACCTCGGTCGAACGCCCTTCCGCATCGATGGTCTGCTTGTCGTACCCATGCGATGGCCGCCCGCGAGACGACGTGTCATGGCGAACACGATCGTCGAGATCACCAGACCGATGGAGCCGACGACCATGAGGACGACCCCTACGGTCGAGAATCGGAAGCCTGCCGTGGATCCGTCTACTGATCTTCGAGGACTCCCTGCACCGAGATGCAGCATCCACACCTACAAGGCGAGACGTCTTCCTCGTGTACGCCTCACCGGGGGCGCTTGACTGGCGCAGTGAACCAAAACGGGTTTCACGGAGCCTCTTGGTGTGCCCGAGTTCCGTGGAGTCGGATTCATGCGACCCCGCCGTCAGCGCTGGGGGTCGACTTAGCGAGAATTCTCTTGAATGTCCGTCCGGACCTCTCTCGATACACGACTTCAACGAGGAAGCTCACAATCAGCGTGATTCCGAGTGCAACCGCAGATGACGGAGCCTCGCTGATCATGTTGTGGACGAGGACGGCGAAGAGAAGCATGCAAGCCGCCACTGATGCAACGATCATCCAAGACTTTGCGCCTGTCTGACTCCGGATCCTGAAGTGACCGACACCAACCGCTGCGTAGATGAGGAGGAAGCCTGCGCTGCCCATGGACGCAACGGCGCTTAGGGGGAACAGCAGGACGAACACGAGGACCAATCCCGAGGTGATGAAGAGGCCTTCAACATCGCGGCCCCAGAGCTTGCGGTCGAAGGCGGCCGGGAGCTGACCGTTCTTGGCGATCTGATAGGCGACGTTCGTCGAGCCGAACAGCGTCGCGTTGACGGCCGATGCCGTCGAGAGGAGCGCAGCGACGGCGATCAGCCTGAAGCCCACTTGGCCCAAGGAGGGCTTCGCCGCAACGGCCAGTGCGGAGTCCCCGAGTCCTTTGAGGACTCCGAGTGGGACGTTGGTCACCACCC
>PLSY01000209.1:0-6586 GCA_003164275.1 Acidimicrobiaceae bacterium
GACCGGGGCCCTCTCGCTGAACAAGGCGATCGTCGGCATGGCGGCGACTGCAGACGGCAAGGGCTACCGCCTGGCCGCTGGCGACGGTGGGATCTTCAGCTTCGGTGACGCCGCCTACGATGGCTCGGCCAGCGGCCTCGGGCCATTCACCCGGGTCGTGGCCATCTCCTGAGCCAACCCGGAAGCCATTCCCCCATGTTGACCAGCCAATATGGGACACTGCCAACGTGGACGCGCTGCTCGAGGACCTCCGCCAGATGACCGGGTCGTGGGAGGCGCCCCCGACCCGGGTCGTCATGCGCTCACTCGCCCGCCTCCCGCTCTATCCGAGGATGCGGGCCGTCGTCGCCTTCCGGGCGTCGGCGTGGTGCTGGAGACACCAGCTCCGCCCTGTCGCCCTGTGGCTCCAGGCCAGGAGCATCCGGTCCGCCGGGACCGAGATCCACCCGGCCGCCACCATCGGCCCCGGCCTCTTGCTCTTCCACAGTGTGGGCATCGTGGTCGGCCACCAAGTGGTGGCCGGAGAGAACCTCTCCCTCTACCAGGGCGTCACCCTCGGCCACACCGGCACGAAAGACGGCCAACCGATCCTCGGCAACAACGTGCGCGTCGGGGCCGGGGCCAAGGTCCTCGGGCCGGTGCGGATCGGGGATGATGTCCGGATCGGGGCGAACGCCATCGTGCTCGCCGACGTGGGCGACGGGCAGACAGTCACCGGGGTGTGGCGAGGCTGACGGCTGTGACCGTCACCAGGTGATGGTGGTCGGTTTCGAGTCGTCGAAGGTTCGGCCGTTGGCGGTCCACTGCTCGGACGGGATGCGGGCCGAGGGGACGACCACCATCGAGCCGTGGCTCCCGGGCATGGTGAATCGGACGGTGACCGTCTGTTGCGCCCCGGCCAGGAGGTTGATGGGCGCGGCCACCAGCCAGGTCGGGCCTTCACCACCTCTGGCGGCTGTCGGGCCCGCCCCGGTTATCGATACGCCGGTGGCAGTGCCGGGCACGTTCGCCGCTACCAGGCCGTAGTACTGGCCGTATGCCTCGGGCGACCCGACGAAGGGGCCAGCGATGTACTGGGACTGGCCCGGAGGGGTGGTGTTGGACACCTGGGTGGCCAGGGTCACCTGGGTGTTGGAGCCGGCGGGCCTGGTGGAGACGGTGACGTGGATGTCCATGTACTGGTCGAGCTTGTTCCCCCCGATGTTCAGCAACGAGACATCCACCGAGCGCACAGTCAGGCTTCCGCTCACCCCGCTCGCCACCCACGCTGCCTGGGCAACCGGGTCCTTCGACCACACCATCAGGTTGCGGCCAGCGACCGCACCCGACACCGCGGTGGCCAGTGACTTCAAGTCGGTCGTCTGGCCCTGCAGCTGTCGGAGCACTGCGCCGGCCAGCGTGCCGAGGGCGTCCTGTCGGCCAGCCGGCTGGGCCGACGTGGTCGTCACCCCGTTGTACTGGTCATGCAGGAGGTACTGCTCGACGCCGTCGGCGCCGATCGACTGTCCGTTGACCTCCACCGGCCCGGTGGCCGTCATCAACTGGCGCACGCCGGCTACATCGAGAGAGATGACTCCGTCGACCGCCTGGCCGGTCGCCGCCGTCCACATCTGGGCGGCCAAGGGAGCCGTGACGTTGAACTGGGGGGTGAGCCCGAGGTTTCGGAAGTCCCGGCCGGGATTCAGCCATCCCCAGTTGCGCTCCTGATCACCGGTCACGGCAACCGTGGGCACGACCACCTCGCCGGCCGGCGTGAAGTTGGACAGGCTGATGGAGCCGTTTGACATGTTGGCTGCGCCCACGTCCAAAAAGGCGCCGGACCCGGCCCGCATTTCAGCGTTGTTGGCGGCCAGCACGACGTAGGTCTCGGGGCCCTGGAGGATGCGGGCCACCACGCCGGTGACCGCAGACGCCTTGGCCAGTCGCCCCCGCGCGTCGTCGAGCTGGGACACGAACTCGTTGTACTTCGCAGCCAATGGGCTGATGAGGCCGGCCGACGGGCCGGTGTCTACGGCGGCCAGCTGGGCGCTGGACGACGCAGTGATGGCGGCCAGCTGGCGAAGCGACGCCACCCGCTCGGGACCGGCCCCGTGCTGGCCGTTCAGCACGGCGTGGACGCGGGTGAGGAACGTGGAGCCCACGCTGCACACCGTGCCGGCCGCGGTGCTCAAGGCACGGGCGGAGCGGAGCTGGCGTCCGATGACCGGGAGGATGGTGACGGGGGCGAAGAGCGGGGACGAGAGCTCGGAGGACGCGCTGGCGAACTCGGCCTGCGCCTGGTCGAGCAGCTGGATCGAGCCCGACGACGTCAGGTCGTTCGGACCCAGGTTGGACTTGACCTGTTCCAAGGCGGCCAGGCCCCGCTGGTCGTGGTGGTATGCCGACACGGCCCGGGCAGCCAGGATGGCCCCCCACGCCACGATGACCACGATGACACCACCGACAATCAGCCACCGCCGCCGTCGTCGCCTACCCACTGTCTTGCTCAAAGCACCACTCGCTATTCGGGCGTCGGTTCGAGGTACTCACGGCACCCGCTGTCCAACGCGATGGATAGGCCAGGCCGCCTGATCGTACCGGACGGACCCCGCTCTCCCGGGGCAATCGGGGCTGGATGGGCCACTGCTCCGGCCCCCTGCTCGGGCATGCCCCGATCCGGCGATATCCGCCCGGTAGCATCCATGCGTGTCATTCACGACGATCCGAATGGCCGTGGGCCGGGTGCTGCTGGTCGTCGGGATACTGGTCTTGTTGTTCATCCCCTACCTGCTGTGGGGCACCGGGCTGATGACGGCTCACAGCCAGGACGTGCTGCGCCAGCAGTTCCAGGCCGATCAGCACCGGACAGGGGCTCACCCGACCAAGCCGAAGCCGGCCACCAGCGTGGCGGTGACGCCCCAGACGGCACCAACCACGGCCGACCCCGCACCCGGCAGCCCCGTCGGCCTGATCGCCATCCCGAAGATCGGGTTGTCGATGGTCGTGGTCGAGGGAACCGACACGGCCGAGCTCCAACAGGGTCCGGGTCACTACCCGGGTACGCCACTGCCCGGGGAGGCAGGGAACTCGGCCATTGCCGGGCATCGGACCACGTACCTCCACCCCTTCTACAACCTGGACCAACTGGTTCCCGGTGACGAGATCACCGTGACCACCCTCCAAGGGGTGTTCGATTACGACGTGACCAGCTCCGAGATCGTGGACCCGAGTGACGTCGCCGTGGTCGACGACACCACCACCCCGCAACTGACGCTGACCACGTGCAATCCCCGGTTCAGCGCGCGCCAGAGGCTGGTCGTACACGCCGCCCTGGTGGCGAGCTCCCTGACCCATCCGACCACCGCACCGGTCGTCGTCAAAGCCAAACCCAAGGCCAAGACCCATGAGACGTTGGCCACCGAGTCGACGGGGAGTTGGCCCGCAGCCATCATCTTGGGCATCATCGTGGCCGCCATCGCCACCTTGGCCTGGATAGCCACCACCAGAACCAAGGGCGGGAGGCGCGCCCTTGTTCTCGTGGTGGGCATCGTGGCGTGGCTGGTTGTGGTCTTCTTCTTCTTCGAAGCCGTGGGTCCACTGCTCGGCTCCAGTTTCTAAGCGCCCCTCAGTCGACACTGGCGGCTGTGCCCGTGCCGATCGCATCCTTCTCGGACCTGGGCAGGCCCGAAGGCGGTCAGCCGGTGAGCAGAGCGACGACAGAGCAGTCCCCGGCCTCACGCACGCACCCATCGCCGACCACGGGACTGACGCAGCCGATCATCGAGTAGGCGACTCGGCGGTTCCGCTCCGATCACGCGCTGGTGCAGCCGGCGAGCGAACCCATACCCGGGCACCTTCGGACGGCCACACCGGGAGCATCGCACCCGTGCCACCTCGAGCCGCTATCGGCCGAGCCGCCCAGACCGCGGGCAGGTCAAGCGCTTTGACAGCTCACGGGAGACGGTGGCTTAGCGCACACACCTAACCGAGCGAAGACGTCTCGTCAGGACCCGATGTCCTCGGGCCCCGACGAGCGTCGAGGTCTCTAGGCTTCGGAGCGACGACGGCGACGGAGCAGAAGCCCGCCGGCCAAGACGGCCCCTACGCCCACGACGGCCAGCTCTTCCACATCAGCGCCGGTGAACGGCAAGCTGCTGGTCGTTGCGGCGGTCGTGTGCACGGCAGCAACGGTCGTCGGGGCGACGACGACTGCGGCGGTCGTAGGCCCTTCTGACGTTGATGCGACTGTTGGGAGCACGATGCACGTCGTGGGTTCGTTCATCGTCTGTGGCGGTGTGCAGGCCGAGTCGGCGCCTGCGACGTTCGGGACAATGGCCAGTGAGGCCAGTGCCAAGCTCGATCCAATGATCAATCGTCTTGCCCACATGGTATGAACTACCTTCCTCTAGCAAGGTCGGGCCCTGCGTGCCCCTACTTAGCAAATCGCGGATACGACTTGCGCCCTCGTGATTTCCATCTTGGCCTGCACTTTTATACCTTCGCAATCACCAAACGGCCATTATTTTCGGACTACCACTGCGCGTGATTGTAAAAGCGCTCAGCGCGGTCAAATGCAGGTCACGGCAGGAAATCCTGGATCAATTTGCCTCATGCCGGAACGAGCTGGCCGAAGGTGCTGCACAGCCCGAAGGCCTCGATGATCACGAAGGCGGCCACGATGACCAAGACGACCGGGAGGCGCCACCTCGAGCCGTGACGCACCATCGGTGCGGGCATATACCAAGAGGGCAACGGGCCAGCGTGCTCTCCCAGGTACTCTTTCAGGGGGATTGCCTCATCACTCATGGGAGCGCTCGGATCAGCCGCCAGGGCCAACTCGCACAGCTCCTCGTCGCTCAACCCGATGGCGGCGGCCTCCAAGGGGCCTGGCCGGCGGTCCCAGTCGATGCCCAGGTCCCCATCGCTCACGATCGCTCTCCGTTCATTGCGCCAACATCATTGTGCCAACACGCCGGTCCCTGAGCCACCCTATCCCCGAGCGCACCATCCCCTACAGCAGGTGGACGGCGGCTTCCAGAAGCACGATCGTCACCCCGACCAGGACCAAGCCGGCGACATAGACGGCTCGGCGCACGGCTGAGACGCCCAAGCCCCCGGTGGTCCCGATGCCCACGACGGCCAGGGCCAGTACGCCGACGACGTCGGCCACGACGAACGCCGTGCGCACCTCGAACAGGTGGATGCCGGACAGGACAAACACGATGGTGGCCGGAAGGGCCGCCAACAGGATGGCCCAGGACGTACGCAGTTGATAGACCACGTCGGCCATGCGCAGCTCCAGGCGCTGCCAGGAGCGCGTGGTGACGACATGGGAAAGCGAGTGGGCGAACCAGATGGCAACTGCGCCCACCACCACCACTCCGGCAGTGGTCAGGGCACCCGGATTGGACTCGAAGGTCAGCCCGGCGATGGCCACCAGCGTCGAGATCGTGCCGTAGACATAGTTGGCCAAAGGCTGGACCGCATGACTCTGGTGCCCGGTTGGCGAGTCCGGGGCCGAAGAGACGCTGGGATCGTCGGCGGGGCCGTCTTCCCCGTCAGTCATGGACAGGGAACCGCCTCTGGCGCGACAGGTCTCCGGCCGGGACGCAGACCCACCGGGTCGGCGATGGGCCCGATGGGTCTGCTGACCCGGCGGGGGTCATGTGTTGGAGGCCTGGTCGGTCGACCGGCCTCTTTTTAGGAGCACCCGCTGGTCGTGCCACAGCTCCCACAGACGTAGCAGGACCCGGCCCGCTGCATGGCATTCCCGCACTGGTAGCAGTAGGGAGCATCCCGCTGCTCGGCCCGCGGCAGCGGTTGGTCGCGCGGTGCCGACACCGGAGCGGCGGCGGCCGGCGGCTCGAGGTTCAGCTCGGGCGTGGCGCCGGCTTCAATCGTCGTGGCCACCATCGGGTCGATCACCTCCAGGGCATCGACGTCATTCACGCCGACCGATGTCGTGGCCGTCTCTTCGACCCCCGGAAGGGTCGGCTGCATGCGCTCGGCCGTCGACAGCACCCCGAGCTCGGCCCGCTCCTCGAGCGGCAGGTAGTCCACAGCCAGCCGGCGAAAGATGTAGTCGGCCAGGCTGGTGGCGATTCGCAGCTCCGGATCATCGGTGATGCCTGCCGGCTCGAAGCGCATGTTCGTGTACTTGCGCACATAGGTGGCGAGTGGGACGCCGTGCTGGAGCCCGAGGCTCACCGAGATCGAGAATGCGTCCATGATCCCGGCCAGGGTCGAGCCCTGCTTCGAGACCTTCATGAACACCTCGCCCGGACGACCGTCCTCGTACTCGCCGACGGTGACGTAGCCTTCGCAATCAGCCACCCTGAAGGCGAAGGTGGATGACTTCCGGCGCCGGGGCAGGCGCTCCCTCACGGCGCCGACGACGACCGTCTCGGCTGTGCGGACCTGCTCGTGAGCCAGGGCCGCCTCCAGCTCGGCGATCTTCTCGGATAGCTCACGGGCGTGGGCCTCGGCCTCGGAGCCGGCCGGCGCCTCTGCCTCGGCGTCCTTGTCGGCACCTTCCTTCTTGGTGGTGGAGAGGGGCTGGGCCACCTTGCAGTTGTCCCGGTAGATGGCGACGGCCTTGATGCCCATC
>PLSY01000209.1:6599-6875 GCA_003164275.1 Acidimicrobiaceae bacterium
TGTCGCCCATGGAGCAGGCGAACACCGCCAGATGGTCGGCGGAAAGGTAGGGAGCCCCGACGATGGTCTTGTGCACATCGATGTGGGCGATAATCTCGTCGACCTGGTCGGGCGAGTAGCCAAGCCGGGTGAGGGCTCGCGGCACCGTCTGGTTGACGATGGACATGGTGCCCCCGCCGACCAGCTTCTTGGTCTTGACCAGTGCGAGGTCGGGCTCGACGCCGGTGGTGTCGCAGTCCATCAACAGTCCGATGGTCCCGGTGGGTGCCAGCACGC
>PLSY01000353.1:0-5842 GCA_003164275.1 Acidimicrobiaceae bacterium
TTCGTCGAGGAGAAGCGGCACTTCGAAAAGCCCATCCCCATCTCTGAGCTCGTCCTGCTCGACCGTGAGCGCTGTATCCAGTGCAGCCGCTGCACCCGCTTCGCCGACGAGGTGGCGGGCGAGGCCCAGATCGACTTCATCGGCCGCGGCGAGCAGCTCGAGGTCAACATCTTCCCCGAGCTGCCCTTCGCGTCGTACTTCTCGGGCAATACCGTCCAGATCTGTCCGGTGGGTGCCTTGACGGCGGCTCCTTACCGTTTTTCGGCCCGACCCTGGGACCTGGATCAGGTGGAGTCGACCTGCACGACGTGCTCAGTCGGCTGCCGGGTGGCCGTCCAGTCCTCGTCCAACCGCCTGACCAGGATGCTCGGGGTCGACTCGGACCCCGTGAACCACGGCTGGCTTTGCGACAAGGGCCGATTCGGCTTCGAGGCTGTCAACAGCGAGGCCCGCCTGACTGAGCCGTTGGTCAGAAAGGACGGCGAACTCGTACCCGTCTCGTGGCACGAGGCATTGGCCGCCGTGGCCGACGGGGTGAAGGCGGCCAAGGCCAAGGGAGCCGCCGAGTCCGTGGGGGTCATCGGGGGAGCCCGGCTGACCAATGAGGGCGCCTACGCCTGGGCCAAGTTGGCCAAGGGCGTGATTGGCACCGACTCGGTCGACGCCCAGCTGGGTGACGGCATTCCTGCCGAGGTGGCCCTCGGACTGCCACGGGCGACGATCAACCAGGCTGCGGCGGCCGACACCGTGGTCCTCCTCACCGGCGACCTTCGCGAAGAGCTGCCTATCCTGTTCCTTCGACTGCGTTCGGCTGTGGTGGATGGCGACCTCAACCTCATCGAGCTCTCGCCTCAGGCCACCTCGCTCACTCCTTATGCCAAGGTCTCACTCCGCTACAGCCCTGGAGACGCCAATGCCTTGGCTCGATCCGTGGTGGACAGCTCTTCGGCCGCCCCCGGGTCGATCGTCGCCGACGACCTCGCCTCCGCCCGTCAGCTGACTGGAGCCGAACGCGTCGTCGTCATCGTCGGCCGGCCGTCCCTGGCCGAGGACGGGGCCATGATCGCAGAGGCCGCCCAGACCCTGGCCCGGGCCCTCCCGAATGCCACCTTTCTCCCGGCACTTCGCCGGGGCAACGTGATCGGCGCCCTCGAGCTCGGGCTAGCTCCCGGACTGCTGCCCGGAAGGGTCGCCCTGGATGCCGGACGCGGCTGGTTCACCGAGGCCTGGGGCGCTGTGCCTGCCGCCAAGGGCCGGGATACCGCCGCCATGTTGGCGGCGGCGGCCGATGAGCCGACCGAGGGCCACGGGGTCCATGCGCTGTTCGTACTGGGAGCGGACCCGGTGCACGACTTCCCGGATCGACGGTTGGCCGAGCGGGCCCTCGAGGCCACCGACTTCGTGGTGGCCGTGGCCTCGACGCCCGGGGCCATCACGGACCGCGCCGATGTTGTCCTGCCCGCCGCTGAGGCCCATGAGCGGCCTGGAACCACCACCAACGTCGAGGGCAGGATCAGCCGTCTCGGACAGAAGCTGGTCCCGCCCGGCCAGGCGTGGCCGGACTGGATGATCGCCGCCGAGCTGGCGGTCCATCTGGGCTCCGACCTGAAACTCGACTCCGTCGGAGCCGTGTGGGACGAGATCGAGCTGTTGGCCCCGGTGTTTCGGGGTATCACCCAGGCGGTGCTCGATGGGCGCGGCACCACTGACGGCGTGGTCGCCCCTCTTCAGGCCAGTGCGGTGGCCCTCGCGCGCAAGGGCTCGATTCGTCCGCTCGACCCGATCGCCTTTCCCGGATTGGAGTCGGTCGACCGCCCTGGAGGCCCGTCGAGGGCCGGGCTGGCCGAGGTCCCGGCCGTCGGGGCCACCACGACAAGTGAGACCGGTGCGGGATCGGCGAACGAGGGATCGATCCGTCCGGGCCTGTTGGAGGGGCCGGTCGACCTCGAGGTTCCTCGCGTCGGTCCGAGCGACAGCTACTCGGTGCGGCTGGTCGCGGCGCGCACCCTCTACGATCTCGGTTCCGCAGTCTCCACGGTTCCGGCCTTGGCCGGGTTGGTGGCCACAGCCCCCCTTCGAGTCAACCAACAGGACCTCGATGCCCTCGGCGTACCGGCCGGGGGCTCCGTGAGGTTGCGCTCAGCCTCGGTCTCGGCCATCGTGTCGGCCGTGCCCGATGCCTCACTGCCCCGCAAGGTCGTGGCTGCGGACTTCAACGTGCCCATGGACGAGGGCACCATCGCCGATTTCATCGACACGAGCGGCCCGGTGGTCGAGTTGCGGATGGAGACCCCGTGAGTTCATTGCTGTCGGTCATCCACCCCTTGTTGAGCGAGGGGGATCCGCTCTACCTCGGAGGCACCGGATGGGTGGTGCTGCTCATCGTGCTCATCAAGGTGCTCGTGGTCTTCGGCGCCCTGATGGTGTCGGTGATGTTGATGATCTGGTTCGAGCGCAAGGTGATCTCGGACATGCAAAGCCGGATCGGCCCCAACCGTGCGGGGCCATTCGGCATCGCCCAGACCTTGGCCGACGGGATCAAGCTCTTCTTCAAAGAGGACCTGCTGCCCGACCAGGCGGACAAGTTCGTCTTCAAGCTGGCCCCCTACCTGACGATCATCCCGGCATTCCTCAGCTTCGCCATCGTGCCCATCGGTGGGGAGGTGACCATCGCCGGCCACCACTTCGAGCTCCAGCTTGCCGATCCTCCGATGGGCATCTTGTTCTTGCTCGCCATGTCGTCGATCGGTGTCTACGGGATCATGCTGGCCGGGTGGTCATCCGGCTCCAAGTATCCACTTCTCGGCTCGGTTCGAGCATCAGCCCAGATGATCTCCTACGAGGCCGCCCTCGGCATGACGGTCGTGACCGTGGTTCTCATCACTGGCGCCCTGAGCACCAGGACCATCGTCGATGCCCAGGCGACCCACCTGTGGCAGTGGAACGCCATCCGCTTGGGCGTCGTCCCCTTCATCATCTTCTTCATCGCCATCGTGGCCGAGACCAATCGGCCCCCCTTCGACCTGGTGGAGGCCGACTCGGAGCTGGTCGGTGGTTTCGTGACCGAGTACTCCTCCATCCGTTTCGCCCTCTTCTTCCTGGCCGAGTTCATGAACACCATCACCATGTCGGCCATCACGGTGACCTTGTTCTTCGGTGGACCCGACGGGCCCATCCCGCACATCCCGCATCTCTACTGGCTATGGCCCATCCTCTGGTTCCTGGGCAAGACCATCATCTTCTTGTTCGTCTTCGTGTGGCTGAGGGCGGCCCTGCCTCGCCTGCGATACGACCAGCTCATGGATCTCGGGTGGAAGAAGCTCATCCCGCTTTCGCTCGGCTGGCTGATGATCGTGGCGGGATTCGTCATCGATGGATGGTGGGGGCTCGGCATGGCCGTCGCCGTGGTGGCGGCGGCTGTCACCATCACCCGCTCGTTCGCCATTGGTTCGGAGCGCGAGGAGACCCGGGCCATCGTGCCCCAGGTTGGCCTGCGCCTCTGGAATCGGCCGGTCGAATCCGACCTCACCTCCTTTGATGCCCCGGATCTGCCCGAGCCAGACCGCACCGTCTCCCCGTCAAGCGAAGGAGGTGGGAACTGATGGCCATCCCTGAACCGCCGCATCAACGCCAGAACTTCCTCGGCGGCTTCAAGCTGACCCTCGAGCATCTCGGTCGTCCGCCGGTCACCCGCCAGTATCCCGAAGAGAAGCGGCCGAAACAGCCCCGCCAGCACGGCCGACACGTCCTCAACCGGTACGAGGACGGCATGGAGAAGTGCATTGGCTGTGAGCTGTGCGCGGGGGTGTGCCCGGCCGACTGCATCCACGTTCGAGGCCTCGACAATCCACCCGACCACCCGGTCTCGCCGGGGGAGCGTTACGGCTACATCTACGAGATCAACTTCTTGAGGTGCATCCACTGTGACCTGTGCGTGGAGGCCTGCCCGACCGAGGCCATCACCGAGTCGAAGCTCATGGAGTTCTCCTTCACCAATCGGAACGACGCCATCTACACCAAGAACGAGCTGCTGGTCGGCGACGACGGGAAGCCCCAGCACATGCCGTGGGAGGACTGGCGGGAGGGCGATGACCTCCACACCTCGGGCTGGATGCGGGCCACCTCGCCATCGGGCAGCGCCGAGTTCGAAGGTGAGGTCCAGTGGTCGGGTGAACTCGGTTTCGGCGTCCGATCGCCTGAGGGCGGCCAAAGCGCCAATCGGGATGACGCCTCGACGGGCAGCCAGCTGCTCCGCCACACCCTCGAGCGCCACCTGTTGACCTCGGACCTGCCGGCGGAGAAGCGTGGGCCTCGCGGCGCCATCGGCCGCATGCTCGAAAAGGCCGAACGATTCGCCCCGGGTGCGGGCAAGAAGCATAAGGAGAAAGCGGACTCTGACTACGCTGCCGCCGTCATAGCTGGAAACTCGAATCGCGATGTGGCCGGTTCGGCCGCCGCACTCCCGGCGACGCCGGCTCCTGAATCGAGTGGCTCTTGAACCTCGGCGCGGTAGGGATAGTGATGCTGGCCGCCTCTGGGCACATCTCGGCCGTCGACGTCGGCACCTTCGCCGTGGCCGCGGCCATCATCTTGGCCGGGGCTATCGGCGTCGTGGTGGCCCGCAACCCGGTGCACTCGGCGCTGATGTTGGTCATGACCCTGTTCGGTGTGGCCGTCTTGTTCGTCCTGCAGCGGGACCCGTTCCTCGCCGCCGTCCAGGTCATCGTCTACGCAGGCGCCATCGTCGTGCTGTTCTTGTTCGTCATCATGTTCCTGGGCGTGGACCGCAAGGAGAACCTCGGGACTGAGCCGTTGCGGGGCCAGCGACCCCTGGCCATCGGCCTGACCGTGCTCGGAGCCACCGGTCTGCTGTTGCTCGGCCAGGTGTCCCACTGGACGACCGGTGCCCCCCACGTCGCCGGGTTGGACACCGGCTCACACTCGAATGTGTACCTCCTCGGCAAGTCGGTGTACACCACCTACCTCTTCCCCTTCGAGGCCACCGCCGCGCTGCTCATCATCGCCGTGGTCGGGGCTGTGGTCCTGGCCCGGCGCCCGCCGGCGCCGAGCAACCCCGAGGTCGACGAGGGCGACGAGCCGGGCACGACCGAGCTCGTGGCGGACGGTCAGCTGTCAGAGCCGGAGGCCAACGCCACGGGCACGACCACCCCGGCGACACATGAGGAGGCGAGGCCATGACCATCAACCCCGACTGGTACCTGGGCTTGGGCGTGGTCCTGTTCTCGATCGGCGCCCTCGGGGTGCTCATCCGCCGCAATGTCCTGGTCATGTTCATGTGCATTGAACTGATGCTCAACGCGGCCAACTTGACGTTCGTTACGTTCGCCCGCATGTTGCACGACATCGGCGGTCAGGTGCTCGTGTTCTTCGTCTTGGTGGTGGCCGCCGCCGAGGTGGTGGTCGGACTAGGAATCGTGGTCGCCATCTTCCGCCGCCGGGCCAGTGCCACTGCCGACGACCTGCATCTGATGAAGGGCTGACCGCGCAATGCTGCAAGTGACGTACCTCATTATCCTCCTGCCCCTGATCGGGTTCGGTGTGCAGCTGTTGCTCGGCCGCCATCTCGGCGACCCGACTGCCGGAGGCGTGGCCACGTTCTTCATCGGGGCATCGTTCCTCGTCTCGGTCGGTGTCTACTTCGACCTCTTGACCGTGCACGCCCCAGTGCGGACGTTCACCCAGAACCTGTGGACGTGGATACCGGTCGACACCCTTCAGGTCCACGCCCGGCTCTTCGTGGATCCGCTGTCGATGACCATGGTCTTGTTCATCACCGGGATCTCGACGCTCATCCATCTGTACTCCATCGGGTACATGAAGG
>PLSY01000353.1:5884-6033 GCA_003164275.1 Acidimicrobiaceae bacterium
CCAGCGCCGGCAAGAAGGCCTTCGTGTACAACCGCATCGGCGACGCCGGTTTCCTCGTCGCCATCTTCTTGACCTTCGAGAAGGTGCACTCGCTCGAGTACCAGACCGTGTTCGCCAACATCGGCAAGATCGGCTCGGCCAACATCACG
>PLSY01000183.1 GCA_003164275.1 Acidimicrobiaceae bacterium
GCGCCGAAGTCTGTGAGCATTTTGCACCTACTGGCCGCCAAGGAGATCGGCGTAGAGGTGGGGGCCGGTCATCAGGCAGCGGTCGCCGAGGCTGCTGGCTACCTGAGCCGTGCCGGAGTCGGGGTGCGCAGGCAGCGTGGTGAGGACGTGGCCCTGCTGGCATCGACCGGAATGGTGGGCGGCCAGTTTCTCCACCGCACCAGCCGAGCGCTCGACCCCCACCTGCACACCCACCTGGTTGCAGCCAATGTCGCCCAAGGGGTCGATGGAACCTGGTCCTCCCTGGACAGTCGGAAGCTCTTCGCTCACATCCGTGCGGCCAGGGTCGTCTATCACGCCGCGCTCCGTTTAGAGCTCGGCGAGCGCATCGGAGCGTCATGGAGCATTCGACGATCCGGCCTGGGGGACGTGGTGGGCGTCGATGACGGCATGCGTCGGCTCTTTTCCCAGCGGTCGTCGTCAATGGACGAGTTTGCCGCCCGCCGCAGTGGGCGGCTCTCGAGCGGTCCCCGTTCGAAGGCGGCCTTCCACGCCGATCGACCCGATAAGGACCGCGCCCAGACCGTCGACTCTCTAACGGCCAGCTGGAAGGTGCGGGCTGCTGACTTTGGGTTCGACCTCGGGGAGTTGACCAAGGCGGTCGGACCCCGCCGTTCAAGGGTGGCTGAATCGGTGGTCGATGAGCGTCGGGTGCGCCAAGATCTCGGCGAGCTAGCTTACCGAGGGAAGTCCATCGCCCAACGCGACGTGGTGGCAGTGGTGGCGGCAGCTTCGACTGCGGGTGCGTCGGCGAGCACCATAGAGTCGGTGGCGACCGCGGTCACCGAGGCATCAGATCGATCAAGAGGCGCGGCACGACAGGCCAGTGCCTCCAGAAATGGCCCTCTGGCCGCCAGTCGACCTGAGGCCAGGTGGCCTGCGGCGGACTTGCTAAGCGTCGTGGAGAGGGGCCACCTGACGCAACTGTTCGCCGAGCAGACGCTGCGTCGTGATGGCCATGCATTGCGAGACGGATTGGCGAAGGCGGCGCACTCGACGGAGCGCGAGCACCCTCCGTTGGCGCAGGGTCAGTCCTGGCATGAGCGGCGAGACTCCCCGCTGCTCGAGCGGTGATCACCGACCGAAGTCCTCTGACCGGTCGACTGCTCTGAGCCCTTGAAGACGCGTTCGGTCACGTTCCTGGCCAAGGTGTCGCAAGGTGCGCCACGGCTCGGTCAGATGCGAGGGTGCGAGAGGGATCCATGTGGGCGTGTTCCGCTCGTCGAAGGCCAGCGCATGTCCAGGGTGACCATGGGAGATCACATCAACGGGCAGGCGACGTCTCCACTGGGTCGACACACTCTCCCCGTATTGGGGGCGGCCCCCGGTAATGAAGTCGGCGAGAGGTCGGTCGCTCAACGACCGGCCGGCGGACATCGTCCTGGTGACCAGCTCCTCGTCACCAGCCAGGGTCGACAGGGCATCCAAGGTCCGGACATCGCCGATACCGGGAAGGACGACCGTGGTGCCGAACAGGGAGGGAAAGCCGTCGGCCCGCTCCGGCCAGCGGTGGCGTGCCTGGGAGAGGTCTTGCAAGCAGGCCAATGTGATGAGGCCCTGACCACCTCCCTCGCTGATCATGGCGGGAAGGTCAGGCAGCGGGGCCACGTTCGCCACCTCATCAAGGGCGAGGAGGACCGGCGGTCCGGTTCGGGACTCGGACGCCCATTCGGCACTGCGGCGGTAGGTGGCCTGCCGGATGTCCTCGAGCAGCCCTACGACCATTGGGGCAACGAGGGCCTGCTGATGGGCGGGAGCAGCAATGTAGACGGTGTCGGCTGAGCGCACGAAGCGATCCGGGTCGAAATTAGGATACGACGCGGCCCGGAGGGCGCGTTCGGAACGGAAGCCGGCCAAGGATCCAGAGGCAGTCGACCAGATGCCGCTGAGTTCGCGCTCGTCGGTGGACACGATCCCGTCGAGCAGATTGCGAGCCAACTCGGTTGGCCTGCCGGGCTGGCCGGCCAGGATCTGTTGGGCCGGCAACGCCTGGCGCCGGTCCACCCAGGTAAGGAGGGTCCGCATGTCCTCTCCGTTGAGGGCGGCGGCATGCATGAGGGGGGCCATGAGGGATTGGGCCCGCTCGGTCCAATGGTTGCCGTCGTTGCGCTGGCCGGCGTGACCTGCACCTGACCCGACCGCCACGACCGATTGGGCCATTGCGAGCGCGCCCATCCAGGTCGAACATGACTGCAGTGGAGACCAACGCAACTGTGGTTGGCCATGGCTGGTGTCCATCGACCCAGTCGGGTCGAACAACAGGCATGCCCCGAGAGCGGAGCGCACCGTCGACGTCGCATCCAATACGTCAGGTTTTGTCGACGTCGAAACGACCGGGCCGTTGCTCGCCAAGATGTTCGGGATGATCAGGGATGTGGTCTTCCCCGAGCGCGGCGGGCCGAGAATCATCACCGAATGTTGGGGGTTCACGAACCGCCAGCCGGTGCTGTCGTGACCGAGATACGCGCCGTGTTTCGAGCGCGCCGACGCGTCGAGCGCAACGCGATGACGCGAAGTGACGGTTGTCAGAGGTGTCTTCGGAAAGAAATCTGTCATGACTTGCGAGTCATTGCATCGGCTCCATCAACGAGAGTGAACGATGGCGGACGGCAAAACCCGCGAGGACAGCATCGCCATGCTGAGGCCAAATAATCCTTGCAAACAAACAGTTTTTTGTCTACCCATCAACGAAAGAGATTTCGACTTTGTCGAAGAGTGGCGATGACGAATCGACATATCGGGCGCCTCTCGAGGCGCGCATGTCTCCACTTTTGGAAAATGGGTCCTTGACCTGGAGCTAAAAAGCCATTTTGCTAGGAAGGGTTGCGTATCGCGGAGGAGGTGAACGTGAACAAGTCTCAACTAGTCAATGCAGTGAGCGAGTCGACGTCATCGACGCGCCGATCTGTTGAAGCGGTCGTTGACGAATTGTTTGACACGGTCATCACTGAAGTTCGCTCCGGACGGAAAGTCACAGTGATCGGTTTTGGGACATTCAACCCGACCAGTCGTGGCCCTCGTGTGGGTCGGAATCCAAGGACGGGTGAAGTGGTACCAATCCCGGCGTCGAAAGGTGTCCGGTTCGCCACCGGTTCGGCGTTTAAAGCGGCGTTGAACCCTAAGGAGGGAGTATCAATGGCAGTAAAGAAGGCAGCAGCCAAGAAGGCGGTCCGCAAGGCACCGGCCAAGAAAACGGTGGCCACCAAAGCCACCGCGAAGAAGGCGGTGAAGAAGGCACCGGTCCGTAAGGCACCGGCCAAGAAGACTGCAGCCAAAAAGGCACCAGCAAAGCGCGTTGCCACCAAGGCCCCGGCCAAGAAGGCTACGGCTACCAAGCGCACCGTGAAGAAGGCCCCTGTCCGCAAGGCTCCGGCCAAGAGGACGACGNNGGCCAAGAAGGCTCCGGCCAAGCGCGTGGCCACCAAGGCCCCGGCCAAAAGGGCCACGGCCCGCAAGGCTCCGGCCAAGCGGACAACGGTGAAGAAGACGGTGGCCAAGAAGGCAACCGTCGCCAAGCGCACGGTGAAAAAGGCCGTGAAGAAGGCTGTGCGTAAAGCAACGAGGTAGTCGCTCGGAACCGGCACCGGCAGCAGTTAGGTGCGGTCATGGACTGTTTCAGCAGGGGCCCTCGGGTCCCTGCTGACGCGTTGCGGCTCGGTCAGAGGTCGTTGATCGACCGAAAAGCTTCAGCCGCGGACACGTCGGCCAGCGAGCCGTGCTCGGCCATTTGGTGTCGGACTTGGGCTGCGAACCTCTGGCGGCCGTCCGAGAGCGACCCGTCGTGGTCGCCGTCGTTGGCAATGCCCATGGTCGACTCGAGTTGGCTGTGATGGCAGAGGAGTGCATCGATCTTGGTGGTGACGTAGGCAGCCACTTCTTCGACGTGATTGGGCAGGTCGGGTTCGAACAGCAGCAAGGCGTCGGGCCGGTGTGGCTCGAGCTGCAGCTCGGGAAAGAAGTGGTGGTCCCGGGCCGCGACCAGTGCGTCGACGGTGATGAAGCCTGCCGCACGGTGGTCGGGATGCAGTCGGTAGCGCCTCCATGGGTCGTGGCCGAGGATGACATTTGGTCGCACCGATCGAATGACTCTGGCCACGTCCCGCCGCTCGCCGACGCCATTTTCGAGCTCGCCGTCGACCCTCTGGAGGAAGTGGACCCGGTCGCTCAACGGCAACTCGGTGGTGGGCGAGGATCGGTCGATGATCGCTGCGGCTGTTCGGCACTCGTTTTGTCGCCAGGCGACGAGTTCGGACAGATCGGCGTTCGGATCCCAGCTTCCCTTGGATCCATCGGTGAGAATCAGGTAGTGGATCACGGTCCCAGCGGCCGCCCACTTTGCTAGTGCCGCTCCGCATCCAAACTCGATGTCATCAGGATGGGCACCAAGGGCAAGGGCAACATCTGGAACGTCGAGGTCGACGGTGATCGGTCCAGAACGTAGGAGGTCGCCGACCGGCAGACCGCTAGGCGCAAACGTAGCCGCAGGGGCCCGGTCCCCGGCCGTCACGCCGGTAACTGACCGAGCGCAGTCACGGGCACGACGTCTTCTGGCTCGTCGATGTCCCAGGCCAGATCGGGACGGTCGAGGACCCGTACCGGTTGGTCGAGCCGTTTGGCCTCTTGGAGGTGACGGGAGAAGGATCCCGGACCGTAGGAGAACTGAAAGCCAGCGCTGGCGGGCAGGGCGATCACATTCGTGCCGTTCCCGTAGCGGTCGGGCACGAGGGTAATGCCAGGTGCTCCACCGACCTCGGCCAGATCGGTGGCCCTGGGAAGGTCTCCGTGGGCCACGGTGACCTGGACGACCCCGCTGGCTCGGAGGTGGGCAACGCCTGCCTCCACGGCACCGTTCAGACCGCGACCGGGCTCCCAGATCACGAGGGCCCCTTCGTCCCGGGCCCAGTCGGCGACCTCTGTGTCATCGCATACGACGGCTACTGGAAGAGGGTGAGCGGCACTGACCACACGATGCGCCATAGCCCGGGCCAGCTCGGCGCGCTGGCGCCCGTCGAGGGCAAGTTGCAACCGGTTCTTCGCCTGAGCGAACGCCTTCACGGGAATCAATACGGCACGCGGCCCGAGCTCAAGGGGGTGTCCCGGTAACGAGGACCGGAGGGATTCGCCTGCCACCGGGCCAGTGTAGGTGGGCCACCCCCTAGAGGACCGATGTGGCGACCACCGTGCTCAGGCGGGGCCTAGAGTGGGACTGTGTCGGACCCCGAGGCGAGCATCGACACGAAGCGAGCCAAGGCCTTGGCTCGAGTGAGAGCGCTGCTCCTCGATCTCGGTTGTTCGAGCGAGGAGATCGACAGCGCCGTCGCCAACGACGTGATCGACCTGCTTGTCGTCGACCAGATGCTCGTCCCGACCGGGGTCAAGATGACCCAAGCGCAAGTGGCGGAGATGACCGATATCCCCGTCGATGTGGCGCGGCGCTTCTGGCGAGCACTTGGGTTCCTTGATGCCGGCGACGAGGACAGGTCGTTCTCCGAGATGGATCTCGAGGCCGTTCGTCTCTTCCAGTCGATGGAAGCCATGGGAACCGTGGACACCGACTCGGCCGTGCAGATGGCCAGGGTGATTGGATCGTCCATGGCCCGCATCGCCGAGGCCGAGGCATCGCCGGGCACGACACCCATCCTCGGGGCCTCAGGCGACAGCATCATCGATGCCGACCAGTTCGCTCGGAGCGCAGGTGAGTCCATTCCGGCCATGGCCCGGCTGCTCGAGTATGTCTGGCGTCGCCACCTCCAGGCGGCGACGAGACGAGCCATGCTCGTGCGATCCCGGGGGGCGGCCGAGGGCACAAACCCAGTCCTGGCCGTGGGCTTCGCCGACATGGTCGGCTTCACCACGCTCAGCCAGCACGTGAGTGACCTCGAACTCGCCGCAGTGGTTGCCCGTTTCGAGGAGCTCGCCCAGGACACCGTCGTCGCCCTCGGCGGACGCGTGGTCAAGATGATCGGGGACGAGGTGATGTTCGTGGTCCAAACGGCGGCTGGCGCGGCTGAGATCGGACTCGGCCTGGCCGAGGCCTACGCAGGTGACGATCTCTTGTCCGACGTGAGGGTGGGACTGTCGCTCGGCCCTGTGCTGGTCCAAGACGCCGATTACTACGGCCCGGTGGTCAACTTGGCTAGTCGGCTGGTCGGGGTGGCAGACCCCGGCACCGTGCTCGTCTCCGATGAGTTCCGCACGGCCCTGGCCCATGAAGGCGGCGCGGCCTTCGAAAGCCTTGCCCTGCGCTCACGGAACGTGAAGGACATCGGCCGTGTCCAGCTATGGAAGCTGATCCGGGCGGGAAGCCGGCCCAGCGCCGACAGAAAGCGAAACGTGCGGCGGGAGCGCCTCGAAGGGGTGTTGCGCGAACTCGATGAGGGGCACGAGCATCGATGAGCGGAGCGAGGACCGAGCCACCAAGTCGTCGTGTGTCTGCCGCCCGAGCTACTCCTCGTTGAGACGGACCGTGGCGATGCCGAAGGCCCGGAGCTCGAAGCTGACTTCGAATGGGGATTGAGGAAGGCCACGAAGATCTACCAACCAGCCAGTGCGGCCCGGGAACTCGCACAGAGTCGGATGAGCGCGAGGATTGAACACTCGGACCTCCACGAGCCCGGCCTCTCGGCGGACGGATGAAACCTCGACACCGTGAACGGTGAGGGCGGCTCCCTCGGCCGGCCGGCCTCCACCTCCGAATGAGGTGGTCGTGATCAACTCCGTTTGGACCTGGTCAACCAGCTCGAAGGGATCAACGTCGCCAACATGGATGGCGTAGTCGGCCTCGACTGGACCGATCATCTGGGGACCCTCCAGAGGGGTCATGGGACCGGCGGTCAACGATCTGGTCGTCATGCCGAGGCGAGAGAGCATGCCCGTTGCCCGCAACAAGGTGAGGGCGAGCGTCTTGGCCCGGTCAGATTCCCCGTCGGTGCCGCGCTCGATGTCCACCAGCTCGTACTCCAGGAGGCCGGCGTGCACCACGGTGAGCCCGCCGCTCGAGACGAATCGCCGAGACGGAAATGTCGGGGTCGGAGCCTCTTCGGCGCGCCCTTCAGCGGTCAGCCCTCGCTCGATGACGGCAAATGCGCACTCGGCCGCTGAGTGGGCCGAGGGCTCGGGAAGAGGGAGGAGCACGCGCAGTCTGTGGTCGCGCGATGGGTTGACGAACTCGGTGTGGACCCTGACCATCGGCTCATCGGCCCGTACCTCGAGCGTGGTCGTGACCTCGACCTCATGGTTGCCGATCCTGGCCTTGGAGGTGCCGTCCACTCGGTCGGGCCACGAGTAGGACGAGGTGACGGTCACCGTTCCCCTGACCGGTCCGCGGTCGCCGATGACGACGGCGACGGCATTCGGAGTGTCGACCACCGTGTCGACTAGGGGGGGCGAATAGTTGTACGTGTCGCCGTGGTCACCACTGTCAATGAGTCGGCCGTAGCCGGGGAGGCCGTTCAAGGTGAAGGTCCCAAACGCGGCATCGACCGCCACTGTCACGAGGCCATTGCTGAGCGTGACCGACCCACCAGCTCCGCCATCGTCGAGCAGGCGAACGGGATGCGAGAGGGGGGCGCCATCGAACAGAGCCCACCCGAAGCCGGCGATCGGTGACTGGCGAGCCAGGATGCGGCGCACCGGAGGCTGCTCCAAGGCCAGTCGGACCTCGGTCTCGGGACGGGCGGTGAGGCGCGTATAGAGCTCCCGCTTCACCTCTTCGACGGGCACCCCGTCTCGCGGCTCGGTACCGATGACGATGCTGATGTCCAGACCAGACTCGTCCTCGGCCATGGAGACATCGGTCACGTAGGTGTCGTGGCCGAGTCGCGACCCCTGGATGAGGCCGAGCATGTTCTTCACCGTGGTTCCGTCGAGCGTGATCGAGCCAGGCAGACCGGCCCGTTCGGAGACCACCTGGATGTCCGGGCCCGGTTGGCCGGCGGCGGTCACCACTACTTCGACCATGCCGCCACGCCGATGTGACGTCGGGTTCAGCACCATCACTCCGGGCATGGCCATGGAGGCGGTGAAAGCGGTGACGGCCTCTGCGGTCAGGCCGGTGCCGATGTGGAGGGCCTCGGCGTACCGATGGAGCACGGCATCCACCACGTCGTCGGCCGAACAGGCGCAGATCGAGTCATGAGCGGAGTTCCGGATCATCAGCTTCCAGGCCAGCTCGAGGAATGGCGCCGGCCATGCCCCGACGGGAACGAAGAGGGCGGAGAGGGGCTCGGCCAACTGCTCGAGGGAGTGCTCCGCCCGATGGGCGGCCTGTTTCACGTCGACCCGGTTGGATCCCACCCCCATCAGCAGGTTCGATCGGGCTCCGGATCGGAGCTCGCCGGCGACATGGGGGAGCCCGTCGACAGGAGAAATGTCCAGATAGTCGGGGAGCGAGGTGATCGAGAGCTCGAACTCGTCCTGCATCCCGTTGACCTCGGCGACCACCGAACCAAGCCAGGGCTGAGGCCGAATGTGGTCGGTGCCGTTCATCAACAACAAGGGGTCACCGGGCCGGAGGAAGGGCTCGAACTCCTCGACCAGCGAGCGCAGCCGGCGCAAGACGGCCTTCGCGTCCTTCGGTAGTGCGGCGCCATTTCCGTAACCGGCGATGAGGTACTCGGCCCGGACCTCGGAACCGTCGGGCGAGGTCCAGTTGAACGCCGACCGGTCGACGGTGGAGGGGACGCCCCGCCACACCACCGTCCTGTCGAGCCCGGCCTCGTTCAGGATCTGGGGCATCTGGGCGATGTGCCCGAACATGTCCGGGAGGTATGCGACGCTCGAGACGCCACCGAAGGCAGCACCACGCTCCATGCCGAGCTGCAGGTTGCGGACGATGGTCTCCCCGGACACCAAGAACTCGTCCATGAGGATGTACCACGGNNGGGCAGGTAGCCGACCTCCATCACGCCGCCGAACGAAGTGCCCCGTCGGATGCCCGCTTGCAGGTTGCGGACGATGGTCTCAGCCGACACCAGAAACTCGTCCATCAGGATGTACCAGGGTCCGATGGTCAGGCGACCGGCCGACGCGAGGGCCCGTAGCCGGTCTTCATTCTCGGGTCGGATCTCCAGGTAGTCGTCAATGACCGCCACCTGGCCGTCAAGGAGGAAGTGGCGGTAGGAGCTGTCCTGCTCCATCTGATCGAGGAGCCCGTCGACGAGGTGGACCAGCTTCATCCTGAACGTCTGGAAGGGGTCGTACCACTCGCGGTCCCAGTGGGTGTGAGGCACGACGGCGATGGTCATGGCACCGCCGACACGATCGGGTCCGGCGTTCGGGTCGAAAGGCCCCGGGCCCACGGTGGGATCCGGCGCCGGACTCACGAGGCGATGGGCCCGTACTCCGCCTCGTAGGCCTTGAGGTCGGCGACGATCCGCTCGGCATCCTTTGTGGTCTGATCGGTGCTCAATCCTTTGGCATCGGCATACGCCGCGGCGCCCAGTTCACGAAGGAGGCCATCGGCTTTGTGCTTGGCCTGGGCGGCGTCGAGCTTGGCCTGTCCGGCCTTCCCTGCTTCGGTGGCCTTGGCCAGCCCGACCTCGGCCGATGCCTTCACCTTGTCCATGAGTCCCATGCTGTCTCCTCCGTGTCGGTGGTCACCCGGAAGCCTGTCGCGAATGGCTTCGGGTCGGCTGCGCTGTCACTACCGGTGTAGCAGAACCCTGCCCAATCCCACCAACTTCTCAGGCCCGGATCGCCGGAGGGGCCCGTTCGCCTGGGCTATGACTACATCCGGGCTGCCCGTGAGGCTCTCGTTTCAGTGTCGCCGATATCTCGAAGAAAGGAGCGTCCAATGCGCGACTGGCACGCACACCTTCCAGACGGCGACGAACTGGTGGCCAGCGATCTCACGGACGCCGGGACCCTCCCCCGGGCCTGGGCCGCCGGTTGGCACGCCGCACCTTCGGCACCCCTGTGGTTCGACCCGCGCACGCCCCTGGGGCCATCGGCCAGCTCCGATGCCGGCTGGTGGACGGCGGCCCAGTTCGACGAGGCGACGCTGCGGGTGGCCGGAAGGCTCCAAGGTGCCGGTCTGCGGCCGGGGGACAGGGTGCTGTGGTCGACCACCTCGACGGTCGCTGCCCTTGCCGCACACGTTGGTGCCCTGCGGGCCGGGCTGGTGGTGGTTCCCGCCAACATCACCTATTCCGAGCGCGAGCTGGCCCACATCGTCGGCGACGTCCGTCCGGCGGCCGCCATCGTGGAGCGGCCAGAGCAGGGTGAGTGGGTACGGCGGGCAAGCGTGGGGCCCGTGGTTGTCCTCGGGCCCGAGGTCGACCTGCCTGACGGGCGGGCCGAGTCGATCGACACCGCCGGCCCCAATGACCCGGCGCTGATCTGTTACACCTCGGGGACCACGGGCGCACCGAAAGGGGCAGTGCTCCGTCACCGAAACCTGCTGGCCGCCACCCAATCGGTGAGGCTGGCATGGCGGTGGGGGCCCGATGACCGCCTGGTCCACTGCCTGCCCGTCTTTCATGCCCACGGCCTGTGCGTCGGCGTGTACGGCACCTTGTTGGCGGGGGCCTCGGCTGTCCTGTTGCCCGGCTTCGACAGCGGAGCGGTCACCGATGCCGCCCGTCGGCACCGGGCGTCACTGTTCTTCGGGGTGCCGACCATGTACCACCGCCTGGCCCGATCGGGGAAGGCGGCAGGGCTCAGAGGGCTCCGCTTGTGCGTTTCGGGATCGGCCCCCCTCGCCAAGGACCTCCATGCCGAGGTGAGCGCGGCGCTCGGCTATCCAGTGCTCGAGCGTTATGGAATGACCGAGACTCTGATGAACGTGTCGAATCCCTACGACGGCGAGCGTCGGGCGGGCACGGTCGGGTTCCCATTGCCCGGTGTCGAGCTCACCTTCGGGCCCGATTCCGAGATCCTGCTTCGAGGCCCCAACGTCTTCGACGGCTATTGGGAACGACCGGCGGCCAACCAGGATGCCTTCGTTGGTGCTGGCGACGGTGGGTCGCCATGGTTCAAGACCGGTGACCTGGGCGCCGATGAGGATGACTACCTGGTCATCAAGGGACGATCGAAGGAGTTGATCATCTCGGGCGGATTCAACGTCTATCCGAGCGAGGTCGAAGACGTCTTGTCGACCCACCCGAACGTGGCCGAGGTGGCGGTGACCGGAACACCGTCGGACGAGTGGGGTGAGGTGGTCACCGCGTGGATCGTCCCGGAGGGGAGGGCTCCGACGGTCGAGGAGCTGGTGGCATACACCTCGGCCTCGCTTTCTGGCTTCAAGCGCCCGAGAGTGGTGCACGTGGTCGACCAACTGCCCCGCAACGCCTTGGGCAAGCTGGTCAGATCCCAACTCGGCCCCCAAGGCTGAAGGTAGCGTTGCCGACGATGGACTCTGCCCTCGCCTGTGGCCTCTTCGAATATCGATGACGCCCGCTCGAGTTCGACCGAGGCGGTGCCCGGGCCATCCCGGTCTGGGCGGCCAGCCATCAGGTCATGAGGTGTTTCCGTGAGCCCGGCGATTGTCGTCAAGCGAAGTGGCGTCAAGCTGCCTCACGATCGCCTGGAGCGCTCGCTGAGCGAGGAGGGCAGCCAGGTGCTGGCCGGCCTCGACGAGGTGGGCCGTGGAGCATGGGCTGGGCCTGTCTCGGTGGGCGTGGTCATTCCGCCACACCGGAAGAGGCCGCCCAAGGGGTTGAGGGACTCGAAGCTCCTCACCGAGGATCGGAGGGAGGAGCTCTACCCCCTCGTCACCGAATGGTGCCTCGGATGGGCCGTCGGGCACGCCGGGCCCGACGAGTGTGACTCTCTCGGCATGACGGCCGCCCTGCGGCTTGCTGCCCGACGGGCGCTCGCCGGCCTCGCTGCTCGGCCCCAGGTGGTGCTCATGGACGGCAACTTCGACTATGTGAGCGAGCCCGTCCCCGCCGAGGCTGACAACTCCGACTCCGACTCCGCTACGGCATCAGATTCGGCTTATCCACCCTCACCCGCGGTCCATACGGTGATCAAGGGTGATCTGTGCTGTGTCTCCATCGCTGCTGCCTCGATCGTGGCCAAGGTGACCAGGGACCGCATGATGCGGGCCATGTCGGAGAGCTTTCCCAGCTTCGACTTCCACCAGAACAAGGGGTATCCCTCCCCGGTGCACCGAACGGCACTGGCCGGGTTCGGGCTGACGTCGGTGCATCGCCGATCGTGGTCCTACGTCGAGGAGCTGGCCTTCCGGTAGATGGGTAGGCACTGACCCTGCGCCAGCGCCCCGTTGGCTACTTCGGTGCCGGGTCCTTTGGCAGGCCGAGGACCCGCTCCCCGATGATGTTGCGCATGACCTCGTCGGTCCCACCGGCGACCCGGGTGCCGGGCACGCCTAGGAGGTATTGGGACCAGGCAAACGTGCCCCACTCGCCGGTGTCGACGACCAGCTGCGGGCCGAGTATGGCCGAGAGGACCTCGTAGGTGCGGACCATGTTCATGGTCATGGTCAGCTTGCCGATGGACATCTCGGGCCCAGGCAGCTCGCCGTTGGTCACTTTGGCCATGGCCCGCAGGTTGGTATAGCCCGCCACCCGTTCGTTGATGATGATCTCGGCGAGGGCTTGTCGGATCAACGGATCCTTCGAGCGGCCCTTGGCCCGGGACAGCTCGATGAGGCGGGTGGTGCTCGGGACGCCGACGCCACCGCTGCCCCCGCCGATGGCCGCCCGCTCGTTCATCAACGTGGTGAGGGCGACCGTCCAACCCCCGTTCACATCGCCCAGCCGGTGGGAGTCGGAAACCCGGACGTTGGTGAAGAACACCTCGTTGAACGACGCCCCTCCCGTCATCTGTCGGAGGGGCCTCACCTCGACTCCAGGAGCGTGCATGTTGACCACGAATCCAGTGAGTCCACGATGCTTGGGCTGGTCGGGATCGGTTCGACAGATGATCTCGCCGATGTCCGAGAACTGGGCACCGGACGTCCAGACCTTTTGGCCGTTGATCACCCACTCGTCCCCGTCGCGCTCGGCTCGAGTCTGCAATGAGGCGAGGTCGGAGCCAGCCCCCGGTTCGCTGAAGAGCTGACAGCCCACGATGTCGCCTCGGTAGAGGGGCTTCAGGTAGGCATCGCGCACCTGTGGGGTGGCGTGGGCGAGGATGGCGGCGCGACCATACCGAGGCCGATGGCGTAGACGGCGAGCGAGGGCGTCTGGTACTCGGCGGCCGCAGCGTCATAGATGCGTTGGTACTCGCGGGGCAGACCCCGTCCCCCGAACTCCGGTGGGCCGGTGATCCATCCGAGTCCGGCGTCGAAGAGGTCCTGCCGCCACGCCCGGGCCACCGCCAGTCTGGCCACCTCCTCGTCGGGTGTCAGCTCTGGGAACAGGCTTACGTTGTCCGATCCCTCGCCCCACTCGAATCTGGTCTCCGGCCGCTTTGGGGCCCGGGATTCGAGGAAGAGTCTGACCTCGGCATCGAAGTCCTCGGGAGTGATCGCCGCTCCCTCATCGAAGTCCTCGGTGCGGTCCCCGACGGTTGCGGTGTTGCTCATGGGCCCTCCCCTTTGAGTCGAGGCCACATCAGGCCCAAGCTGCCAGCGTATTCGCCAGCGATCCCCGGGCCGGGACAGTTGGTGTGGCGGGGAGGCCGGGAAGCTGAACTAGACCATGCCCATGGCGTTCTTCCTTGCCGTCCTGGCCGGCTTCGCCAACGCCTTGAGCGCTATCTTCCAGCGCATCGCCGTCCAGGAGGCACCGAGCGACACCACCATGAGCTGGAGCCTCATTCGCTACGCCTTCAGCCACTTCATCTGGTTCGCAGGACTAGCCCTGATCGGTGCGGGCTTCCTCCTCCAGGCCGTCGCCCTGAGGTATGGCCAGCTGAGCTCGGTCCAGCCCATCGTCACCACCGAACTCTTGTTCTTGGTCCTCATCTTGGGCGTGTGGTTCCGCTATCGGGTGACGTGGCGGGAGTGGGCCGGTGCTCTGGCCGCGGCCGGGGGCCTCGCCACCTTCTTGGTGGTCGCCTCCCCCGGGGGCGGCACGGTGGTCCCGACCATCAAGAACTGGTCGGCCGTCTTCGTCGTCGTGGGAGCAGCGGCTGCAGTGGCTTCTGCCCTCGGGTTCACCGGGCCCCGGTGGTTTCGGGCCTCCATGTTCGGCATCGCCGGAGCGCTGATGTTCGCACTCTCGGCCGCCCTCACCAAGCAGTTCACCGATCTCGTGACCGAGGGTTGGGGTCACGTGTTCGTCAACTGGGACCCCTATGCCTTGGTCGCCACCGGTCTGGTGGGCCTGTTCCTCGTCCAGAGCTCGTACCATGCCGGTCCGATCACCGCCTCGCAGTCGACGCTCACCATTGTCGATCCCCTGGCCAGCGTGGCTATCGGGATCTGGCTCTTCCATGACCATCTCCACACCGCCGGCTGGCGGCTGCCCGTTGAGCTCGTGGCCATGGTCGTGGTCATCGGCGGAGTGGTCGTCCTGTCACGCTCGCCACTGGTGGCCGGGGCGAAGGACGACTCGGGAACCGGCGACCTCCTAGCCCGGCAGCCCTCGCGGAAGGTCGAAGCGGCCCTCGGTCCCTCACCGCTCGTACCAGTGGAGAATCGAGGCCTGCTACCCGGGGAGTCAGCGCCCGGGAGTGAGCACTGAGCGCACGGCCTCGTCCAGCTCGGTGTGGGCAAAGGTGAAGCCCCGGGACTCGAGGACGTCCGGCACCACGCGTTGGCCGCCGAGCACGAGCTGGTCGGCCATCTCCGCGCCGAGGGCGAGGCGGAGGGCAATGGCAGGCACAGCCAGCACGGTCGGCCGGTGCAGGGCGGCGCCAATGGACTTGGCCAGTTCGGCATCGGTGGCCGGATGCGGGGTGGTGGCGTTGACCGGCCCGACGAGGCCTGTGTCCTCGAGACAGTGAACGATGACTGAGACCTCATCTTCCAGCGTGATCCAGCTGCGGTACTGCTCGCCCCCACCCATCTTCCCCCCGAGCCCGAGGCGGAAGAGGGGGAGTTGCTTGCCGAGCGCACCCCCGTGGTCAGCGAGCACGATGCCGGTACGGAGGAGGACGGTACGGACACCGAGTTCGACGGCGGGCTCGGCCGAGGCTTCCCAGGCCCGGCAGACCTCGGCGAGGAAGCCCGAGCCCGAAGACGACGTCTCTGAGAGGACCTCACCGCCCCTTACGCCATAGAAGCCGATGGCCGAGGCGCTGACCAGGACAGGCGGTCTCATTTGCAATCTGGACAGGGCGTCCACCAACAGCTCGGTCGAGTCGGTGCGGCTCTCCACAATGACCTTCTTGCGGGCCGGCGACCAGCGACGGTCGCCGATACCGGCTCCCGCCAGGTGCACGACCCCGTCGAAGGGCCCGGCGGCATCGAGCGCCCGGATATCCACCGAACCTTGCTCCGGGTCCCAGGACACGGCATCTGAATCCCCGCTGCTCGCTTGTCCTCGGACCAATGGCGTGACGCCGTGGCCCCCGGCGTGCAGCCGCTCGGTCAGGGCCGTGCCGATGAGGCCGGTGGAACCGGTGATGAGTACGTTCATGGTTTGCCTTCGATCTTGGCTCGCTCGGTAGGTCGCTTCATTGGCCGGTGGTGGTGGGCGTGGTGTGCTCCTCGGACCGCTCGACGGCCCGCCGCACGAAAGCTGCGAATGCGTCGGGGTGGGTGAGATGTGCCCCGTGGCCGGCCCCTGGAAACTCCACCAGTTCGGCGTCCGGGGTGTGCTCAGTCAACCAGGCCACGACCTCACGGTGACGGGTCAACGAGTTGTCCCCTCGGGCGAAGGTGGCGGGAACGGTGAGGGTGGTCACATCGAAGGGGGGCGTGGCGAGGCGGATGGCGGCCAGTTCGGAAACGAGGGCCGCCCCGTCTGCCCGCCGAGCTGCCTTCGCCTCTTCGGGCAGCCGCTCCCAGCTGGAGTTGCCCACCATTCGCCGAAAGAATCGCTCGGCGGCGGCCTCGGGGTCCCTGGGCTCGGCGGCCGCCGCCCCAATGGCCGCACTCGTGGATGCCGACCGGCTCCAGGCTCCGAGCCAGGGCATGGGTGGTTCGTAGGCGCCGACCGAGCGAATGCTCGAACCCTCGGGTAGGAGGGCGGCGCCGAGGACGATGGACCCTCCGTAACTGTGTCCGACAGCCACAGCCGGGCGGCCATCGATGACTTCCAAGAGGTCGTCAATGTGGCCGCCGAGTGTGGTGTTGAGGGGCAGGGCGTGGAGCGATCGGCTGTAGCCACGTCGGTCGTACACGACGGTGTGGAGGTCCTTCAGGCGACGGAGAACCCGCGCGAAGCTGGTGGAGCGGTCGAGCGAGCCGTGGACGAGGATGACCAACGGACCGGCCGGATTTGGGCCGTTTGCCGGGTGATCAGTGATGGCCAGCGCCGATTTGGAGGACATAGCGGCGCCAGCCTCCCAGGTGCATCTGCGGTATGCATATCGGGCCTTGACGTGGAGGAACGCGGCGTCACCTTGATCCCGGCGTTGCTGTCCCATGGGGGGAATCCCGCAGGATTTGGGCCTTTTCGCCCGGAAATCCGCGCATCAGGTGCCCAAATCGTGCATTGTTGTGGCTTCCAAAGACGAAGGAGACATAGTGCCCATTACCAAAACCGATCTCATTGCAGCTGTCGCAGCTCACACCGGATCGACCTCGAAGGACGTCGCCACCATTCTCGCCGGAATCGAAGATGTCGTGGTGGCCAACGTGGCCAAGGGCGAGAAAGTCGTCATCACCGGATTTCTGACCTTCGACCGGGCCCAGCGTGCCGCTCGTACCGGTCGCAACCCCCAGACCGGCGAGACCATCAAGATCAAG
>PLSY01000378.1 GCA_003164275.1 Acidimicrobiaceae bacterium
CTCACATCAGGTTGACACAGAGGGCAATCGCCGGCCAATAAGTTCGCAGCAAGATCCTGAACACGAGGACCGACAGCGGGATGAGGATACCGTTCTGGGTCCAGTCGTCTTCTGCGTGCACCTGGTATGCCTGAGGCACCAGGTGACCACGTCGAAAAACGGGGTGGACTCGTGCGTCTTGCCGTCGTGGGCCCAGCGGCCTTGACCGCGACCGCTCCGGTCAGTGACGGCCAACGAGTGGATCCGGGAGCGAGAAACCAGTACCGGGATGGCCGGCAGGCGCATCGCTATAGCGTGCATCCCGATGGCCGAATCCGGAGCGGGGCGACTGCGACGACTCGCTGAGGAGCTCGAAGAAACAGGGCTGCACCTGGAAGGCGCCGAAGCCGCCCGGGAGATCCTGATGGAAGAGATCGACCTGGCCCTTCGTCCGCCTATCCACGAGCGCCGGGCGGCGAGCGCCGGCACGATTCTGGAGCCAGCTGCGGAGCCGGCCTCCTGGGCGGCCGGGACACAGCTCGAGATCACTCGGACTCCCCTTGCCGAACAACCCCTTGGGGCCGCCCGTCGTTTCGCCGACGGGCTTTCGAGCTGGCTCCTGCGCCGCACCGACGGCCCGAATGAATGGATCGTCTTCGATCGGCCGGCCGGCTCGGAGCGCGACCTCGTCGTGCTCGCCAGCGTCTTCGACGCAACCATCGTTCAGAGGCATCCCGTCGGATCGGTCCGGGTAGTGGGGCGTTTCGGCGTGCTTCGCTGGGAGGGCATCTGCTGGCACTACGAGCCGCCGGTGGGCAGCTGGGTCGACACCCTCGCAGCTGGGTCGACCTACGGCGATCCTGGGGTGCTCGAGGCGATGCTCGAGTTCGCGATCCACGACCTCGGCTCCCTGGGCATCGGCGCGTTGCTCGTCTACCGACCCGTTGCCGACCACGGCCCCCCGGTCGAGGAGCGGCTTCCTACGCCGCCGTCCCTGAGGATTCGCAAGGCCTCGCACCTTGCCCCGCTCCGCCACGCCCTCGCACAGGTCGACGGCGCCGCCATTTTCGACGCCGACGGCGTGCTCCGGCAGCTCGGTGTGCGGCTGGTGCCCACCGCTCTTGCCGAAGAGCATGTTGAGCCGCTCGGAGGCACTCGGCACACGTCCGGGCGCCGCTACAGCTATGACGACCCGTTTGCCACCGTGATCGCCGTGAGCGAGGACGGTCCGGTTTCAGTCCTCCGTCGGGGCGCCGTGCTCGGCCATTCGTCTCACGGCGGTTGATGTTTCAAGGCCGGTTGTGAACGTCACTCCTGGAGCAGCCAGCTCTGGCGGACCCAGTACCCCATTTCCCACGGCCAGCGTTCCCGCGAGGACATCCCCGATCGCAGGGTCAGATGCGTGCCAGAACGTTCAACGAATTGACCTCTGGAGTCCAGCTCGGCGAGCCCCGACTCGGCGATCGGGCGCATTGCAGGGAGCACCGAACGACGCGAAAGAACGACGGTCGTCGTCGCCCTGGCCGCAGCGCAGAACGGCACGTCGGGTGTGCTCGCGGGCGGCAAGCACGCCCGCCGTCGGGTGGCTTGGGCCACGCCGCGAACCGGCGATCGGGGGCGCCCTGCAAAGTGCCGAGGTACCGTTGACTCGATGTCCATGCATCTCGCAGATGATGGCCAGGTAGGCGTTCTGCCCTTCGACTCCGACGGGCCAAATGCGCACGGCTGGGTGGTCGAGGTGATGTTTAGCTCTTCCCGACGCTCCGATTCGGGACGACCTCTCTACTGGCACGGACCGCCGACTTGCGATGCGTCGAACCTCAACGAGTCAGTGGCCGTCTTTACCGACGCTGGCTCAGCGAGCCACTCCTTTCAGCGGTGCTGCCTACCGCTGCCGATTTGGGTCACCAGATGGGAGGCGATCAGCGTTCAGGAGGCGGTCACTCGGGACCTACCGCTCCCAGCAGCTGTCGGATGGGCATCTGGCCGGCAGGTCGCAGGGCAGTAGCTCAAACGGGCCCCGCTCCCGATGATCTGGGGCAGGCTGCGAGTCAGGGCTGAGGGAAGATCTGCCCCCAGGCGTTCATTGCTGCGTCCGAGTAGGCGTTTGGGTCGCCACCTTCGGCTTCATCAGCCCGTCGAAGGTCGGACCCGCTGGCATGTGCGGCATCCGTTGGTGCTGGTGTTAGCGGACCGTTGAAAGGTCGAATGGGTGGAGGATCATTCGCCTCAACCAGACCATCACGGACCAATCGTGACGGCTTACCGGCAGAGAACCAGCGTTGTTCGTGGAGGCCGTAGGGGTCCAGGTACCAGCCTTCGGCATCATTGTCGGAGGTCACGATTGGACCCTACGTGACCCAAGCCGACCATGCGCTGCCTACCCGGCGTCGTGGGGCACGGGAGACTCGACCCTCGAAGGTGCGCGGATCAGCTTCCGGGAAGCGTCAGCTGACCGTCAATGTACGGGTTCGCACAGTTGGTGGCCGTCGGTGCCGGAGGCTGGACGGCGCCATTCATCCTTCCGATGGCGGCGAAGTCCGCCTGCACGAGGGCCGGCGGCAGCGGCGCGTAGCCCATGGTCGACACGTTCTGTTGGCCGGCGCAGGCCAGGAAGTCGACGAACTGCCCGAGAGCGGCACCCTTGGCCGGATCGAACGGTGACGTGGAGCCGGTCGGGTTTGCCCCTGGCACACCCGTGGGGTTGGCCGCGCAGGTCGTATCTTGTCCCGCCGCGAGCTGCGGCGAGCACGGAGCGACCAGGTAGCTGTAGGACGACAGCGGATAGGCCGTCGCCTGGGTGCTCGAGTACACACCCGCCAGGTTCTGGCTCCCGTCCCCATTGAATGTGGCGGACTCGAGTGCCGTCGACACGTTGAGTGACGTCGGCAGGACGTCAGCGCCGCTGGCGTTCACCACGCCGGCCACCGGTAGGCCGTGCTCTTCGGCGTAGGGGGTCTCCACGTAGGTGATGGCCCCCTGCTCGTACGGCGACGACACGAAGTTGGCGGCGTTGTCGGACCCGTTCTCTCCGACAGGGTTTCCGTAGGCCCAAGCCGGATACGTCGTGGCGCTGGGGTTGCTGCCCGCTGCCGGAACCGGCCAGGTCGCGCTGGGCTCGCCTGGCAGGCCGGACTCGAAGGCGCTCTGGGCGGCGGTGAAGTCGGTGCCGTCCAGGTGCAGAAGGTAGTCCGTCAGCAGGTAGTTCTCCCCGCCGCTGTCGGTCCGGTATACCGGGATGATCGTGGTGTCCGGGAGCACTGACGCCAGTGCGGGGTTGGCAGCCACCACGGCCGGATCATTCCACCGGGTGATCTCTCCCAGGAAGATCTTGCCGATCAGTGACGGGGTGAGGTTCAGGTCGGTGATGCGCTGGCCGTCGGTGCCGTTGAGGTTGTACATCAGGCCAAGTCCCCCGCCCACGTCGGGCAGGTACTGGTAAGGCTGTGTGGGGTAGTACGTCGACTGCAACGCGCTGTAGGGAAGGTCCGAAGCGGCGAAGTCGACCTGGTCCTGGGCGAAGGTGTTCAGGCCGATGACCGACGTCGTCACCTGCCAGTTCACCAGGAAGTTCGACAGCAGCGCCGTCTGCCCCGCCCACTGCTGCATCGCCACCGCCGCGAAGCTCGAACCAGTGGCACTCAGCTGCACCAACGTCAGCGGGACGACCGCGGCGGACGGCGCCGACGGCGGACCGACCACCGGGCCGTTGTTGGCGGTCACCGTGAAGGTGTAGCTGTCTCCACCGGTGAGTCCGGACACCGTGACCGGGCTGACGTTGTCGGAGGCCGACTCGCCACCGTTGGCCGGGGTAGTGAGGTCGGTCGCCGTCACGGTGAACCCGAGAGCCGGACCGGCGGGTGGGGTGAAACTGACCGAGGCCCGGCCATAGCTCGGTACAGCCGTGACATCGGTTGGCGTTCCTGGAACGGGTACCGGCACCACCGGCTCCGAGGGAGCCGACACCGGGCCGGATCCGTACTTGTCGACCGCCACCACCGTGAAGGTGTAGCTGTCCCCGATGGTAAGGCCGGTGACCGTGATCGGGCTCGAGGCGCCCGTCGCTGACTGACCGCCGTTGCCAGGAGTCGTCGCGTCAGCGGCGGTCACCGTGTAGGAAATGACCGGGAAGGGCGTCGACGAAGGGGCGGTGAACGCCACGGCGGACTGTCCGCTCCCCACTGTGGCACTGACCGCCGTCGGAGCACCGGCGAGCCCCGGCACCACGGTAATCGGCGTTGAGTCGGGGCTGCTCAGACGGCCGACGAACGCCTGCACGAGGACCGTGTAGTGAGACCCGTTGATGAGCTTCGGAATGGTGCACGAGGTTCGGCCCGTCGCAGCCTTGCAGTGCTTCGTCGCCGAGGAGGAATCCGAGGCGACGGCCACATACTTGGAGATCGTTTCGCCTGCAGGCGGTGTCACCGCCGACCACGTGATGAGCGCCGAGGAATTCCCAGAGGCGGCAACGATCCCGACGGGCGCCGACGGGGCAGTCTTGATGGGCCGAGTGGTGGCCCCGGCGCGTGGCACACCCACAGCCAGAACGGCCAACCCGACCGCCACCACGAACACCAATCCACTCGTCCGCCGCATATTCGTCCCCAATCGTCTCGTGGCCGCAAGTCCCCTGCGCTGGAGATCCTTCCACTAGCGATCCCTGTAGCGCGCTCCGATCTCCGGTTGTCACCCACTGTTCATCTCGCGTTCATCCCTTTGCCGATGCGAGGTGCGAACAGCGGGACTGCATACTCTCAGCGATCGAGTCCCGCCTCTGCCGGGACCGGTTGGGAAGGACCCAGCCCTTGTCGCGCGGGACGACAAACAGCCTGGCTGTCCGCACACCCCTACGCTCCGATCGAGGTCGGTTAGTTCTCGGCAAGCACACGTGGGCCTGGAGCGCCGCCGAGCTGGTAGGGGGCACCCCCTGGGTCAGCCGGAAGTCGATAGCGTCACGGCATGGACGACGGGATGTTGCTCATCCTCACCGGCCCACCAGGAGCCGGAAAGACGACGGTGGGCGCAATCATTGCGTCCGAGTCGCCGCTGTCTGCCTGCATCCACTCGGATTGGTTCTGGACCACAATCGTCAACGGCCACATCCCGCCGTGGGTGCGTGCAGCGGATGCTCAGAATCGGGCCGTAATCCGAGCAGCGGCGGCTGCCGGGGTCCGCATGGCGAACGCTGGGTTCACCGTCGTCCTGGACGGCATCCTCGGCCCGTGGCACTTCGAGCCGCTGAGGGAGGAATTGGCGCAATGTACGGCTCCGGTGGACTACGCCGTGCTTCGACCCGACAGTGACACCTGCTTGGTCCGAGCACGGCGGCGAGTCCTAGATTCACCAGAGCATCGAGATG
>PLSY01000219.1 GCA_003164275.1 Acidimicrobiaceae bacterium
GGGATTTCGGTGGATCGAGGTTAAGGCCTACCTCATCGCCATATGCGTGGGGAGTGTCGCGCTCTCGTGGGCGACTGTCCACACGATTTTTACCCTCCGCTATGCCCGTACCTACTACGAGGCGCCGGACGGGGGAATTGACTTCAACGAGGACGACCCGCCCACCTACCTCGACTTTGCCTACTTGGCCTTCACCATTGGCATGACGTTCCAAGTCTCGGACACTAACCTCACCATCAAACCCATCCGTCGGACGGCGCTTCGTCACGCCCTCTTGTCCTACCTGTTTGGGGCCGTGATCGTCGCACTCAGCATCAATGTGGTGGCCAGCCTCCTCCAATAGGAGGGCCTTCGGCGCACACCACCACACAGGTGTCCCGGCTTCCCGGCTGCACGTGGCTGTTTCGGGCAGAACCTCTTCTTTAACGCCCCATCGTCAAGCTCGTTCAACCACTCGATATCCTCGGCGTCGGCTGATCCGAACTGGAGGTCCTGGTTGTGCTCGCTGGGGGCAAGGTAAATCTCCTCTTGTCCTGGTGCCGCTCTCCCTGTCTCGCCAGCCATCGGCTGGTGAAACGGCGCCCAAGCCGCTGACGGAGCGGGAGCGGTTTGTGGAGGAGCTGCGAGGGGTAGTGCACAGCGGGCATCAGATCGGAACGGACAGCAGGGGAGGAGCCGAAGGTGCACGAGACTGCAGGAGGTACCGAGGCCGGGGGAGACCGCCATCATGACGTGGTCGACGAGATGGAGCGGGAATCATTCCCGGCGAGTGATGCACCGTCGACGTGGGCGGGGAGGGAACCGGGCGAGGGTCCGGCCTCCGACGCCGACGCCGACATCGATCTGCACGTCGACGCCGTCGCCGATCCGATCCCAGAGGCCGACGACCCTGCAATTGCCCGTGCCTGGGAAGACGCCGAGGCGATGGAAGGCCAGGCACCCACCGGATGAGCACCTTTCATCTCGAATCTTCGTTCGGTGGTTCCTGCCAACTGGCTGACGGCCCAGATGGCTCTCGTGGGAGAGCGGGAGCTCAGGTCTGGAGGGGATCGGTCACCATGGTCGACTGGTCTACCCAAATGGGGTCAACGTCGGCAGAGTGGGTCCGCCGAAACGAGGCCGAGCGCGAGTCCACCCACGGTGCCGGTTTCGGGATCTCCGGGGACGCCGAGGTCAGAGCCGGGGGATTCAAGTCAGTACCCGTCATCACGAGTGCGCCCCGAGAAACGAGGGCACCTGAGGGATTCCCCTATGCCCTGTGCCGTATCGAGGCCGAGGCCGCCTCTTCGTACCAAGTGGTCCACCGGGAGCGAGACCGGAGTAGTCGGTCGCCAAGGGGCGTGGCTGAGTTGGGTACCGATAGGTCGTGATAAGCGCCCGCCGCACTCGCCGTTCACCTAAAATGCAGTTAGAGCGAAAGTCATGGTCCACACAGGTCGATAGGTAAGTTGCCGAAGGATCTCGTAGACGTGTCAGCAATCGCGTAGCTGTGTGGCTTCTTACGGCCTCTTGTGTAGCGGTCGCCCGGTGAGGGTACAAGCTATAGCTAAGGAGGCCGTTGCACCGATGGCAAGAAAGCGTGCCCGCAACGAAGGATGGGGCCAACATGATTTGCCAGCAGGCAAGGAGGCCTTCCCTTCGACGCGCATTCCTCCGTTGCCTCCAACCCTGCCAGCAGAGGAGTCCCGCCTGCGCCTTGTGATCGAAGGAATCCGACCTCTTGTAGAGGACGGTCGCTTCCCGGCAAAGGCTGCGGTGGGCGACATGGTGACGGTCGAGGCCGATGTCTTCGCCGAGGGCCACGACGCCATTCTCTGCGAGCTGCGATATCACCGCCTCGGCGAGCGTCGGTGGATTACCGAGACAATGGTGCCCTTGGGCAACGACCGATGGCAGGCCGGTTTCCCAGCCGCCGAGCTCGGCGCCTACCGATTCGCCGTGCGTGCCGACATCGACCGATTCGGCACCTGGATCCGCGACCTCGAGGCCCGGCTTGGCGTCGGGCAAGATGTGTCGGTCGACCTTGTTGTGGGCGCCCGTCTTCTGCGAGAGGCAGCGGCTCGGGCATCAGCCTCCGATGCTCGATTCCTGGTGGAAGTGGGTGAACGCCTCGACGAGGCGGCCGGACTTGTGGTGGGGGGCCTTGTGCCCGTGGAGCCCGACCTCTTGGAGGTAACGCGAAGCGGACGCCTAGCCGCTCTCGCCAGGCTGTACCGGCCTACCGGATCGTCGGTCTCATCCAAAGTGTGCTCGGTGCAGGTCGAACCCGAACTGGCCCGGTTCGGGAGCTGGTACGAGCTGTTCCCACGTTCGGCTTCGCCCGACCCGACGAGAGCGGGAACACTGAACGACGTCATCGACCGGCTCCCCTACGTCGAACGCCTGGGTGCCGACGTCCTGTATCTGCCGCCCGTCCATCCGATCGGGAAGACCAGTCGGAAGGGGAGAGATGGCGTCCCCGTGGCCGGGCCAGGCGACCCCGGCAGCCCTTGGGCCATTGGATCAGCCGATGGCGGCCATACATCCATAGATCCCCAACTCGGCACACTCGACGATTTCGATCGACTGGTGGACTCTGCTCGAGGGCGCAACATCACGATCGCGCTGGACCTGGCATTCCAGTGCTCCCCGGACCACCCCTGGGTTACTGAGCACCCCGAGTGGTTCTTGCACCGACCGGACGGAACCATTCGCTTCGCCGAGAACCCGCCGAAACGTTACGAGGACATCTATCCCCTCGACTTCGAGACTGGCGCGTGGCAAGAGCTCTGGCAGGCCCTTCTTGACGTCGTCAACTTCTGGATCGGACACGGGGTCACGATCTTTCGAGTCGACAACCCTCATACCAAGCCGTTCGGATTCTGGGAGTGGCTGATCGCCTCGGTGAAGGTCGACCACGCTGAAGTTATTTTCTTGTCCGAGGCATTCACTCGGCCGAAGATCATGCAACGGCTGGCCAAGGTGGGATTCAGCCAGTCCTATACCTACTTTGCCTGGAGAAACTCCAAATGGGAGATCGAGTCGTATATGACCGAGCTAACGCAAAGCCCGGTTGCCGATTACCTCCGACCAAACTTCTGGCCCAATACCCCCGATATCTTGACGGAGTCGCTGCAGACAGGTGGAACGGCGATGTTCGTCAACAGGCTCATCCTGGCCGGAACACTGGCGGCAAGCTATGGCATCTACGGCCCGGTGTTCGAGCTCCAAGAGCATCTGGGTCGGGGTGATCACACCGAGGAGTACGCACACTCCGAGAAATACTCCGTTCGCCACTGGGACCTTGACAGTCCGATGAGCCTCGCCGACCTGGTGGCCCGCGTCAACAGCATCCGGAGGGAGCACGCGGCGCTCCAACGCAATGACACCTTGCGATTCCATGCCACGGATAATGAGCAGCTCTTGGCGTACTCGAAGTCCCACCACGCGGAAAACCGCCGGTGGACGCCGGCCTCCGATGTGGTGGTCACCGTGGTCAACCTCGACACAGAACGGACCCAGACGGGATGGATCCACCTCGATTTGGAGGCACTTGGGATCGAGGAAGGAACGTCCTTCACGGTCCATGACTTGCTGACCAACTCCTATTACCAGTGGGAGGGAGCATCGAACTACGTGTCACTCGATCCTGCCGCCGTCCCGGCCCACATTTTCTCTATCCAGCCCACCGCTTTCTTGGACCCCAAAGGACGGCTCGCGTGACCGTGCTCGAAGACCGAACCGGATCAGATGACTCCGTCCGTTCCAGTCAGAGCGAGCCTATTGGCGACTCCGCGCACTGGTACCGGGACGCGGTGATCTACGAACTCCACGTCCGAGCATTCAACGACAGCGACGGGGATGGGATCGGCGACTTCAGAGGCCTCATACAGAAGCTCGACTACCTTCAACACCTCGGGGTGACCGCCCTGTGGCTGCTGCCCTTCTATCCCTCGCCACTCAGAGACGACGGCTATGACATCTCGGACTACCGACATGTCCATCCTTCGTATGGTTCACTGCGGGACTTTCGCCTTTTCTTGAAAGAGGCGCACCGACGGGGGCTGAGGGTGATCACCGAGCTGGTGTTAGCCCACACGTCGGATCAGCACCCGTGGTTTCAGCGAGCCCGCCAGGCCCGCCCCGGAACCTCCCAGCGCGACTTCTATGTCTGGAATGACACTCCAGATCGATTTAAGGACGCAAGGATCATCTTCAAGGACTTCGAGAGCTCGAACTGGTCCTATGACTCCGAGGCCGGTGCCTACTTCTGGCACCGCTTCTACTCGCACCAGCCGAGCCTGAACTACGACAATCCCGCGGTGCGTCGGGCCATGACCGACGTCATGGACTTCTGGCTCGAGATGGGGGTCGACGGGCTTCGACTGGACGCCGTTCCCTATCTCTATGCCAGAGAAGGAACGTCGTGCGAGAACCTCCCCGAGACCTTGGACTTTCTGCAAGGCCTGAGGTCGCATGTGGACGCCCGTTTCGATGACAGGATGCTGCTCGCAGAGGCGAACCAATGGCCGGAGGACGCAGTGGAATACATGGGTGCCGGCGACCGGTGCCACATGGCCTTTCACTTTCCGCTGATGCCCAGAATGTTCATGGCCGCGCGGCAAGAGGACCGCTTCCCGATCGTCGACATCCTCGCAGAGACTCCTGATGCACCTGAGGGCTGCCAGTGGGCGCTGTTCCTGCGCAATCACGATGAGTTGACCCTCGAGATGGTGACCGACGAGGAGCGGGACTACATGTACCGGGCCTATGCGCAGGACCCACAGGCCCGGATCAATGTCGGAATCAGACGGCGCCTGGCCCCTTTGCTGGGGAATGACCGGACGATGATCGAGATGATGAACGGATTGCTGTTCTCCCTGCCTGGCACGCCGATCATCTATTACGGCGATGAGATCGGCATGGGAGACAACATCTACCTCGGGGACCGTGATGCGGTCAGGACGCCCATGCAGTGGGACAATGATCGGAACGCGGGCTTCTCCAAGGCCAATCCCCAAAGGCTGTATCTGCCGGTAGTGATCGATCCGAGCTATCACGCAGGGGCGGTCAATGTAGAGGCGCAGGACGAGAACCCGAGCTCACTGCTGTGGTGGATGCGTCGGCTCATCCAACTTCGGCGGCGTTACAAGGCATTCGGCCGGGGAACGCTGGAAGTGCTTCGCGCCGACAACCGCAAGGTGCTCGCATTCCTGCGCCGACACGATGGCGAGCTGTTGCTCGTAGTGGCCAATCTGTCTAGATTCGCCCAATGCGTAGAACTGGACCTCTCCGAGTTCATGGGATCGACGCCGGTCGAGCTCTTCGGAAACGCTGCGTTCCCCCAGGTTGGAGACCTTCCCTATTTCATCACCCTCGGCCCCCACGGCTTCTACTGGTTCTCCCTTGAGAGCGACCCATCCCCACGTACAACGGAGCGGTCAGTACTGACCGTCGACGGACAGTGGAATGAACTGATCACCGGCTCCTCTCTCTCGGACCTCGAAGAGGTATTGCCGGTCTATATCGCCGAGCGCCGCTGGTTCCCGTCGAAAACGAGGACGATCAAATCAGCCAGTGTCATTGACGCTGTGCCGGTGTCCGCCAATGGAGGGCGAGGCAAGCCCGTGGCCTACGTGGTCATGGTTCAGCTGGAGCTCGACTTCGGTAGCCCGGAACGCTACCTATTGCCCCTGGCCTACGCCGAGGACCATCGAGCCGAAGAGCTGTGCCGGTGGAACGCCGATGCGGTCGTGGCCGACGTCAAGGCCAATGGGAAAGACGGTGTGCTCTACGACGCCATCTGGGAGCCCGAGTTCACCAAGGCCATCACCGCCAGCATCGGTAGCAGGCGGACACAGCACGGCGCCCAAGGAGGCCTGTCGGGCGCTCCCGCGCAGTCCTATCGAGCGCTCGTCGGTGGACTCACAGAAGACACTCCGCACGTGGTGATGACGGCGGAGCAGTCGAACACCTCGGTGGCCCTCGGGGACAAGGCAATTCTCAAGTTCATTCGACGAGTGGAAGAGGGAACCAATCCGGGAGTCGAAATAGGTCGCTACCTGGGAGAGCGCGTGCGATTCCCGCACTCCCCGCTAGTCGGAGGAAGCATCAACTACCGCGCCACCGGCGGGAACGATGCCATCACGCTGGCCGAGCTCGTCGAGTTCGTTCCGAACGAGGGCGACGGGTGGAGCTATGTGGTCGATGCCCTGGGTCATAGCCTGGAAGAGGCAATAGCTCATACTGGTGAGCGCGAGCTGCAGATGGTCGCACCACCCCGACTGATGGACGTCCTTGGAGAGGAGCTCCCCCCAGGCCACCTTCTGCTCGGGCCGCACATTGAGTGGGCGTCCCTGCTCGGCCGCCGCACGGGCGAGCTACACGCCGCTTTGGCCTTCGATCGGTCGGATCCGGCGTTCGCACCAGTTGCCCTCACCACCGTCGACCGGCAATCGCTGTACCACGGGGCACGTCGACAGGCCCGCCAGATGATCCGACAGTTCGGAGGTCGCACGACGCAGTCGGGATTCGTGCAGCAGGTGTTGTCTCGTGAGGGTGAGATCCTGGAGCGCCTGCGCTCGTTCACTTCGAAGCCAATCGTCGCCGACCTCATTCGGGTGCACGGCGACTTCCACCTGGGCCAGGTCCTATGGACCGGGAAGGACTTCGTTGTCATCGACTTCGAGGGGGAGCCGGTGCGATCCCTCGAGCAGCGGCGCCTCAAGCGACCGGCAGCAGTAGATCTCGCTGGGATGATCCGATCGTTCCACTACGCGTCTCGAGCTGCGGCCATGCGTTTGAACCGGGATCTCACCGAGTCGTTCGAGCCCGTGGCCCTCGAGCATTGGCTGACTCTCTGGTACCGATGGGTCTCGGGGACGTTCCTTCGCTCGTATCTGGCCGTTGTCGAGGGAGCGGGCTTTGTGCCCAACGACCCTCAACAGCTGTCGGCCCTGCTCGACTTTTTCTTGCTTGAGAAGGCAATCTACGAGTTGGGCTACGAAGCAAACAGCAGGCCCGACTGGGTGGACATACCGGCGCAAGGGATCCTCGACGTCTTGGATGGTGGTCCATGACGGCAGCGAACCCATCGAGGGCATTACTCGAGCTGGCGGAGCTCTACGGTGCCCTACCGACCTTCGAGGACGTGACCGGTCGAGTGCATCACGCCACCGCAGATGCGCTGATCCGGGTGTTGCGGACTCTGGGGGCGCCGATCGACTCGTCGGCCGATGCTGAATCGGCCATCCGACAGGAGCGGAACCGTCTCGATCGGAAGGTCCTCGATCCGGTGATCGCCTGCAGCCAGAAGAGTCCCGGACTCACCACGGTACGACTGCCGGGTGACGTACGACCTGAACAATGCTGGACGACCCTCGTGTTGGAGAACGGCATGGTCCGACGGACGCGACCGAATCTGGTTCCTCAAATCGGGGCGAGCGGCCACTCGTCGCCTTGCTACCGACTTGCTCTGGCCGACCTCTTGGAGACGTCACTTCCGCTCGGTTATCACCAACTCCAAATCGAGGCCCCCGGGGTTGATGCCGGGGCGTTAGTGATCGTCGCTCCGATGTGTCCCGTGCCCGCTCGTGGTTGGGGCGCTTTCCAACCGCTTCATGCACTGCGAGGCGAGTCCGATTGGGGGGTGGGGAGCTACCAGGACCTGGCCGAGCTGACGGCCTGGGTCGGGGAGCAAGGGGGGAGCTTTGTCGGCACGCTGCCGCTCTATCCGACCTACCTCGAGGGACCCGTCGAAGTCAGTCCCTACCTGCCGGTGACGCGGCTCGGTTGGAGCGAGCTATTCATCGACCCGACCCAGGTGCCGGAGCTGGCCCAGTCATCTGAGGCAGCGACCCTCATCCAGTCACGACAGACCCAGGCGGACGCAAGCCCACGTGATTTGTCCGTCGTGGACTACCCGCGCGTCATGGCCCGCATCCGACGGATTCTCGAGCCCATGGCGGAAGCGCTCTACTTGTCGGATGGGCCGAGGCGTGACGACCTCGAGACCTTTGCCTCTTCGCACCCGGAGCTGCTCCGCTATGCCCAGTTCCGAAGTGCCCAGGAGCAAAAGTCGAGCGTCGCCGACAAGGCGTTGCCTGCACAAGCTCTGGACCCCTGCTCCCAATACCACCTCTATGTCCAATGGATCGCTGCCCAACAGATTGCTGCGGCAGGCGAGCGCTTGTATCTAGACATGCCCATCGGAGTCCACCCCGAAGGCTTCGATCCGTGGTGGAAGCCCGATGCCTTTGCCAAGGACGTCGAGGGAGGTGCGCCGCCCGATGCATTCTTCGCGTCGGGCCAGACCTGGGGGTTTCGTCCCCTGCACCCTCGGGCCATGATCGACGACGGTTTCCACTACCCGATCGCCTGTCTGAGGCACGTCATGGCGCGGGCATCGGTTGTACGCATCGATCACGTCATGGGGCTGCAAAGACTGTTCTGGGTGCCGAACGGGCTGGATGCCACCGACGGTGTCTACGTGCGCTACCCGCTCGAGGAGATGAAGTCCATAGTGGCCCTCGAGGCTTTCCGTTCCGGCACCGCAGTGGTTGGGGAAGATCTCGGCACTGTCCCCGATGAGGTGAGGGCCGCGATGGATGACTTGAGGATGCTCAGGACCTGGGTCCTCCAGTTCGACGTGACCCAGTCGAACCCGCTGCCCGAACCAATCGAGTTGGCCATGGCCAGCCTGGGCACCCACGATCTTCCTCGCTTCGCCACCTTTCTGGACGGCGAGGACATCGACGACTTGGTGAAACGAGGGGCCCAGGGCGAGTCATGGGCTGACCCGGAGCGGACCGAGCGCCGAGGTTGGCGCCAAGCATTCGATTCGCTCGCCAGCCCGGACAGCGATACCAACTCGACAATCACGCCAGCAGACGAATTCCAGCTTGCCATGGCGCACTTGGCCGGCAGCCGGGCGCGATTGGTCTCGGTGGACCTAGAGGACATCTGGCAGGAACGACGTCCTGTCAACCGTCCGGGCTCGGGCCCGGAGGCAAAGAACTGGGAAGCACGGTCATCGCTCTCGTTCAAGGACATGCAAAACGACGCTGTGGTCACCGCCACCCTCCGGATGGTCGACAGCGCACGTCGAGCAACGGACCCCGACGGTCCGACTAGCTCTGAGCGACCAACCGATCGACGAACGCCAATCACTGCCAAGGGAGTTTCCGACCTATGACCCTCCACACGGGCGATTCGATCTCACCGCCAGCCGAAAGTCAGAGTTTGATCACCGATGAGGACATCTACTATTTCGGCGAGGGCACCCACCGCCGACTTGCCGAGCACCTGGGTGCCCATCCCATCGGCGACGGCGGCTCCGGCACCCACTTCGCCGTCTGGGCCCCGAATGCCACGGCGGTCTCGGTCATCGGCGGCTGGAACGGCTGGGATCAGAGTGCAGACCAACTCCGCCCGCGTGGCGTATCGGGGATATGGGAGGGCGTGTGCCCGGGGGCGGGTCCGGGCCACATCTACAAGTACAACATTACGGCCAGCGACGGGAGACGATTGGAGAAGTCTGATCCGCTGGCCTTCTACAGCGAGGAGGCGCCGCGCACTGGGTCCATCATCTGGGACATGACCTACGATTGGTCGGACGGGGAGTGGATGGCCAATCGTGGCGGACTTTCGACAGTACACGCTCCGATGTCGGTGTACGAGGTGCATCTGGGGAGTTGGTTGCGCTCGCCGACAGAGCCTGACCGCATCCTGTCCTACGTCGAGGTGGCCCCTCTTTTGGCTGAACACGCCACCGCATTGGGATTCACCCATGTTGAACTGTTGCCAGTCATGGAGCATCCCTTCTACGGGAGCTGGGGTTACCAGATGACCGGATTCTTTGCCCCGAGCAGCAGGTACGGAACACCGCAGGACCTCATGAGCATGATCGACCTGCTGCACGATGCCGGGATCGGGGTCATCCTCGACTGGGTCCCATCGCACTTCCCGACGGACTCTTTCAGCCTGGCCGAGTTCGACGGAACCCATCTCTACGAACACGCCGACCCCCAGCGGGCCATACACCCGGACTGGGGCAGCCTCGTCTTCAACTACGCCCGCCACGAGGTGCGAAGCTTTCTGGCCTCATCCGCCGACCATTGGCTGAGGACCTATCACGCAGATGGCCTGAGAGTCGACGCCGTCGCCTCGATGCTCTACCTGGACTACTCGAGAAAAGCGGGCGAGTGGAAGCCGAACCCCTACGGGGGGCGAGAGGATCTCGACGCGGTGTCTTTCCTCCAGCAGCTGAACACGAGTGTCTACGCCGACCATCCGGATATCCAGACCACGGCTGAGGAGTCAACGGCGTGGTCGGGAGTAACCCGGCCGGTTGGCGCCGGCGGGCTCGGCTTCGGCTTCAAATGGGACATGGGATGGATGCATGACACCCTCGGCTATATAGAAGAAGACCCGATCCATCGGCGCTACCACCACAACGAGCTCACGTTCCGCTCCGTCTATGCCTTCAGCGAGAACTTCGTCCTTCCCCTCTCCCATGACGAGGTCGTGCACGGCAAGGGCTCACTGTTGTCCAAGATGCCGGGTGACGACTGGCAGAAGTTCGCCAACCTGCGTCTGCTTTACGGATACCAGTTCGCCGTGCCAGGTAAGAAGCTTCTCTTCATGGGCTCGGAACTGGCCGAGCGGGATGAGTGGAATCATGATCGCGGTCTTCACTGGGAACTGCTGCACGACGACAGACACGCAGGCATCTCACGATGGGTCGGCGACCTCAACCGTCTCTACCGTTCGGAAGCCGCGCTCCACGACCTGGACAACGATCCAGCCGGATTCGAGTGGATCAGACGGGAGGATGCCGATCTCAGCATCCTCAGCTTCCTCCGACGCAGCCGGGATGGCCGTACGGCACTGGTGATCTGTAACTTCACTCCTATTCCAAGGACAAACATCCTGGTTGGAGTGCCGACGGGCGGCACTTGGCACGAGCTTTTGAACAGCGACGCTCGTGAATATGGGGGTAGCGGCATGGGGAATCTCGGCGGAGTGGAGGCGCAACCGGTCCCCTGGTACGGCTGCCCACGCACCCTCAATGTGACCGCCCCACCCCTCGGATGCGTGATTCTGGGCCAGCCGGCAGGGGGCTGACCACCGGCTCGGCCACACCTTTCAGCCTTCGATCCCGGGGGAAAGGCACATGCTCCATTTGGAAGCCGCAGGGTTCGCCGTCTATGAATGGGTTTCCGCTATGCGGAGGCGTTTCCCCCGCATCCGACCACAGGAGAGATCTAGCGTTGCGAGTCTGGCCTGGAAGTCACCATCCGCTGGGCTCGACTTGGGATGGAGAGGGGGTCAACTTCGCCATCTTTTCCGAGCACGCAACTGCCGTCGAGCTCTGCCTCTTCGCTGATGCTGACAGCGCGGTTCCCACTGACACGGTCTCGATGCCCGAGGCAACGGACCGAGTCTGGCACGCCTATCTTCCCGACGTTCGGCCGGGGGCCCTCTACGGCTATCGAGTTGACGGTCCGTACGCTCCCGAACAAGGCCATCGCTTCAACCGAAACAAACTGCTCATCGACCCCTACGCCAAGGCCGTGAGTGGTCAGATCCGCTGGACCGACGACCTCTATGGTTACACCCTCGGGGATCCTCAGACAGACCTGTCGTTCGACCCCCGGGACTCAGCGGGCGGCATGCCCAAGTGTGTCGTCGTCGACCCCTCGTTCACGTGGGGGGATGACCGTCCTCCGGCCACTCCTTGGAACCGGACGGTCATCTACGAGTGTCATGTACGAGGAATGACCAAGCGTCATCCGGCCGTTCCCGAGCATCTCCAGGGCACCTACCTCGGGCTTGCATCCGAACCGATCGTTGACCATCTCCTGGGTCTGGGCGTGACGGCGGTCGAGCTGATGCCGGTGCACCACTTCGTTGCCGATCGCCACCTTGTCGACCAGGGTCTCACCAACTACTGGGGATACAACTCGATTGCCTTTCTGGCACCTCACGTCGGGTACGCCACCGGGGGACTGGGCCAGCAGGTCACCGAGTTCAAGTCAATGGTCCGAGCGTTGCATCGAGCCGGCCTCGAGGTCATTTTGGACGTCGTCTTCAACCACACTGGCGAAGGCAATCAGCTCGGTCCAACACTGTCGCTGCGAGGCATCGACAATTCGGTGTACTACCGCCTGCAGCCAGAAAATCCTCGCTATCACATCGACTACACGGGCACGGGGAACAGCCTCAACATCCTCCACCCCCGCACGATGGCGCTCATCATGGACAGTCTCCGCTATTGGGTCACCGACTTTCACGTCGATGGATTTCGATTCGATCTGGCACCCGTTTTGGTCCGCGGGTTCGAAGCGGGTCAACCAAGCGCCTTCTTCGAGATTATCCAGCAGGACCCGGTCCTCTCCACCGTCAAGCTGATTGCCGAGCCATGGGATGTCGGGCCTGACGGCTATCAGCTAGGCCGGTTCCCTCCGGGCTGGTCGGAGTGGAATGGTGCCTATCGCGACAGTGTGCGTCGGTTCTGGAAGGGCGACCCCGGCCAGGTGCCCGAACTCGCCTCTCGGTTGACCGGTTCGAGTGATATCTACGCCCCGAGCGGACGACGCACGTATGCCAGTGTGAACTTCGTGACGTGTCACGACGGATTCACCCTCACCGACCTCGTGAGCTACGAGGAGCGCCACAATCTGGCCAACGGCGAGGACAACCGGGACGGAGCTTCGGACAACAACAGTCGAAACTGGGGGGTGGAGGGTTATTCCGACTCGGTTCGTTTGGAGCGAATGAGAGATCGAATGAAGCGAAACTTCCTGACAACGCTCATGTTTTCCCAAGGCGTCCGCATGTTGACCGGCGGCGATGAGATCGGTCGCACCCAGTTTGGCAACAACAACGCGTACTGCCAGGACAATGAGACGAGTTGGGTCGATTGGGACATCGACGAAAACGGAGTAGCCCTGTGTGAGTTCGTCCGTCAGCTCACACGGATTGTGGCCGACAATCCGATCCTGAGGCGCCGTGACTTTCTTTCGGGGAGCCCGGTCGGTGGACCGATGAAGGATGTGACGTGGATCCGACCCGATGGGCTGGAGATGACCGAGGCGAACTGGAGCGACGCCGAGAACCGGACAATCGGCATGCTCCTGCTCGGCAGGGCCGCTGATGAGGTGGACTTTCGCGGGCGTTCGACCCGTGGGGAAACACTGCTGCTCCTCTTGAATGCGGGTATCCGCTCTCGCTCGTACGCCCTTCCCCGGGTGGCGGAGCCGGGACGTTGGGAAGCGCTGTTGAATACCGCCCGCCCCGGACCGTGGAGTAGGGCAGTCCGAACCCCAACGGTGAACCTCGCTGCGCAGTCGAGCATGCTGTTGCGCCGGACCGAACTCATGGAGTGAGCAGGCGGCGCGAACGGCCCGTTCGAAACCGCTACCCTCGGCGAGGCCGCGTACGTAGGCGGCCTACTCTGCGTGTTGCAGGTCGTCGGCCACAACACTGTTCAGCCTGACGCCGAGAGAGACGGGCGGATCGAAGGACTCGTCGACGATGCGTTCGAAGTCAGACGTGGTAACCGGGCTTAGAGCGAACATATGTTCGTATAGCATGTCCGGATGATCGCATGCGTGCAGGGTTCACTCTTTGGATGCGGCAATCACATTGGACCTCGCCCACTCGATGGTTCGGTGCGCAGGATCTCCCTCGACGCCGGGGCATGGGTCGACTTGTGCCTGGGCTGGATGGCGGGTGCCGATCGCCTCTTCGAGGAGCTACTGGAGAGCGTCACCTGGCAGGCTGAACGACGACCGATGTATGACCGTTTGGTCGATGTGCCCCGCCTGATTGCCCAGTACGGGGACGGGGCGGACCTACCGGCCCCCGGCCTCGTTGAGGCCCGCCATGCCTTAGCCCGCCACTACCGGGACGATTGCGGAGAGCAGTTGAAGGGTGCCGGGATGTGCCTCTACCGAGACGGCCGCGACAGTGTCGCCTGGCACGGCGACCGGGTGGGCCGGGAGAGAGACACTGAGACGCTGGTGGCGATCGTGTCCTTGGGCGCCGCCCGACGACTGCTACTGAGGCCTAGGGGTGGAGGAGGGGCGACGCGACGATTCGAGCTTGCGGCTGGTGACCTTTTGGTCATGGGGGGAATGTGTCAACGACGTTGGGAACACTCCATCCCGAAGACTGCTCTACCCGTTGGCCCCCGGATCAGCGTTCAGTTCCGATCCGCATCACGAGGGTTTTGACCCTGAAGAGGCTTTGAGGAAGGGCGTGCGTGGTAGCAGTAGTTTTGCGGAAGGAGTCGTCGATGGGCAATGAACTGAACGGAACGCGCGTGGCCTTTGTCGTAGCGGACGAGGGTATCGAACAGGTTGGGCTCCAGACGACCTGGGGGGTCTTGCGTGCTGCAGGAGCTCGGCTGGCGGTAGTCGCTCCCGAACCCGGTCGGGCCCAAATGATGAATCACTTGGACAGAGGGGACACCATTGAAGTGGTCGAGGCCGAGACTGACGTCGCCGACTCCGATGCGATGGTGCTTCAGGGCGGCGTCGCCAATCCAGACCAACTCCGAACCGATGGGCCCGGAGCGTCCTTCGTCCGGACCATGTTCGAGGCCGGCAAGCCGTTGCTGTGATCTGCCACCGACCGTGGGCCTTGGTGGAAGGCGATTTGGTAAGCGGCCGTATCCTGACCTCATGGCCAAACCTGCGAGTCGATATCGAAAATGCAGGGGGTGTCTGGACCAACCTGGAGGTGCAGGTGTCCACCGAAGGGCCCAATACTCTCCTTACGAGCCGGGATCCCAACGATCCAGACGCTTTGAACTCGGCACTGCTCGCCGAGTTCAAGCGCTCGCCCGCTGTTTCTTCTACCTAGACGAGGAGTTTCAGCTCGAGACAAGACGATTAGCATCACCTTCAAGCGGTAGGTCCGGACAGCCCCACCGCCACCGACGATTAAATGACCGAAGGGAACTTCCATGGCCCAAAGTGCCGGTCTCCACGAACCTGAGGACCAGCTGACGCCGGAGACGATCGACCGTCACCGTGCCATCACGTCTATCCAGGAGGAACTTGAGGCAGTTGACTGGTACGACCAGAGGGTCGTGGCAACGACCAACTCTGAGCTGGCAACGATCCTGGCTCACAATCGCGATGAGGAAAAAGAGCACGCTGCCATGACGCTCGAATGGCTCAGACGACAAGACCCGGTTCTTGACCAGCATCTTCGGACCTATCTGTTCACGACTGAGCCCGTCACCGTCACCGAGATCGAGTCGGAGGCGGAGGGCCGTGGATCTGGAGGTTCGGATGGTTCGGATGGTTCCCTAGGGATTGGCAGGCTCCGGCCGTAGGCATCCAGCTGCTCCGAGGCAACGAAGCCAGGGTGTTCCTCGACTAGTCCAGCGCTTCGCCCAGTACCTGCGGCCCGCTCAGCGCGTCCTTGACGTGGGTGGTCGTAGTGCCCTCCATATGCATGGAGCCGCCCCCGCGTTCGATATGCCGTCGGAACCGGCCGAGAGCGTTGGCTCCAGCCTGGTCCAAACCACTGAGCCCGGTGATGTCCAAGATCACCAGGTCGAACTCTTCGCAGGTGGACTGGTCGAACTGGATCTCAAAGGCGATGAGCGTCTCACATCAGGGGAAGCAAGACCGAAAAGACGCCACGACCCGCTCGCCGGCGCAGAGCCTCGTGACCCCTTTGCTTTGCTAGCGGCATTCAGATGGCAGCGAACAGGTCCCCCATTTCATCGACCCTTTCCAGGACCTGTTCGGCGGTGAAGGTCAGCAGCTCGGCATCGGTCCTGTCCCGACAGGCACGCACCTCATTCCACGTCACCGGCGTCGAGACCGTGGGTTCTGCTCTGCCCCGAAGGGAGTAGGCGGCCACTGTGGTCTTGGCCGGATGATTTTGGCTCCAATCGATGAGGATTTTGCCTCGACGCAGATTCTTCCGCATGTTCGACACAATCAGCCCGGGATGGTCCTTCTCCAGCTGGAGAGCGATCCCGTGAGCGTCATCTCGCAGACCTGCCCAGGTGGGACGGCCCTTGAGCGGCACGTACAGCTGGAGGCCCTTTGACCCGCTGGTCTTCGGGGAAGCCTGAAGCCCGCGATCGCTCAGAATCGCGTCGATCAGAATGGCTACGTCGCAGCACTCGACAATCGAGGTTCCCTCGCCCGGATCGAGATCGAAGACCATGTGGTCGGGTGGTGCCGGGAGCTTGCGGCGCCTCCCGACATGCCAGAGCGGGACATGGAGCTCAATGGCCGCCAAGTTGGCCGCCCACGCCAGAGCGGCGACGTCACACACGACGCTGTAGTCGACGGCTTCCCCGTCGGATGCCGAGGGCACGTGTATCCGGCGGATCCAGTCCGGGGCATGGGCGGGTACGTGCTTTTCGAAGAAATAAGGATGGTCGACGCCGTTCGGATACCGCTTAAGCGTGAGCGGGCGATCGGCGATGTGGGGGAGCATGGCATCGGCGATCCTGACGTAGTAGTCGATGACCTGACCTTTGGTGAATCCCGTGGCCGGGTAGAGAACCTTGTCCAGATTGGAGATAGACAGCTCTCGGCCGCCGATGGTCGTCCTGATGGACGAGTTAGGACTCACGGCGCACGTCCTTCCTCGACTTATCCGGCCTCAGCCCGCGCCAGACGGGATGTCGGAATCGGCCGCCGGGGGTCCATTCGCTGAAGCGCACCTCGCCGACCAATGACGGGCGCACCCACGTGACGCCGGCCGCCTCGGTTGGCGAGAGCTCTTCGGTGAATGGTGAAGTGGCCCGTCGGAGCGGTTCCATCTGTGCCAACAGCTCCTCAGCGGCCTGGCGGGAGAACCCGGTACCGACCTTGCCCACGTACGTCAGCTGGCGTCCGTCGGGAGCGGGCAGGCCGAGCAGTAGGGATCCGAAGGAGTCCCGTCGAGCTCCTTGCCCGGCCGACCATCCGCCTATCACGACCTCTTGAGTGCGCTGGTCCTTGACCTTGATCCAGTCGCCGTTGCGACTTCCCGGTCGATACAGGCTTCTTCGACGCTTCGCCACCACGCCCTCCATCCCGAGTGCAACGGCCGACTTCAGCACGTCCGGTCCGTGTTCATCGATGAACGAAGGAGTTACAGCCCAACTCGGGCCAGCCAGCTTCAACCCCTCGAGCGCAGAGCGCCGTTGGTCGTAGGACTCGGATAAGAGCGATCGCCCGTTCAGATGGAGCAGGTCAAAAATGACAAAGCTGGCCGGATTGTCGACTGCGGCTCGGGCCACGTCCCTCGTCCCGGTCAGGTGCATGCGGCGTTGCAAACGGGAAAACGATTGGCCGCCTCCGGTCTCAAGCACCACCATCTCGCCGTCGAGCAGGACCTGATTCGATCCGAGCGCTTCGCCCATGTCCCGAAGCTCCGGAAATGACCGGGTGAGGTCGTTGCCTGCCCGAGACTCGGCCCGGGCGCGGCCTCCGTCGACCCACACCAGCACTCTGATGCCGTCCCATTTGAACTCGTAGGCCCAACCCTCGTCTTCGGCTGGGAGCTTGCCGGCGACGGCGAGCATCGGGGAGATCCTGGTGGGCAGGGGCTGGAATCCCTCTGTGGGCTCGTCCATCCGGTGGATCATCCAGTTCTTTCCCTTGGTCGGGAACAAGACGAACCGGCCGTTGGCCTTCTTGCCGTGCAGCACTACCTTGATCTCCCGATCGGTCCACTTTTCGCACTCGTACCAGCCTCTGGCCCAGATCGAGACGTTGCCGCCTCCATACTGACCGGCCGGTATGGTGCCGCTGAAACTGCCGTATTCTAAGGGATGGTCCTCGACATGGACGGCGAGATGATTCTCGTCCGGACTGGGAGGGAGCCCCTTCGGAAGCGCCCACGAGGCCAGTACGCCGTCGCGTTCGAGTCGAAAGTCCCAGTGCAGACTGGAAGCGTGGTGCTCTTGGATCACAAAGGAGGGCCTGGAGGCATCCTTCGCCTGTTTCTCGCCCCCTCCCTTCGCCGGAATCGGCTCAGGAGTCCGGCCCCGGTTGCGCTTTCTCCGGTAGGTCTCTAGGGACGGTTCAGCCACGGGGGAGTTCTTACCCCTTCAGGATGAGTCCAAGCGAGCGCAACTCTGGACGCATGGGAAGTCTGTCGACGATAAAGCCCAGGTGGTGGGGGAGTCAACGGTCAGCGCAAGCGTGTGGGGGCTGTACTGTTTCTCGGTACTGAGGCCGTGGTTCGCCTGGTGGCCACCTCTCGGAGGTCCGGTGCCACTGACCGCGGAAAGAGATCTATCAGAGGACGCGAGAACATCAGCAGAGCGGCCGGTCCGAACTGTGGGCTAGGTCACTGGAGCAAGGGCCCGTTCGGGTCGAACAGGAGTGGGTAGCCGTGGAAGAGGCTTTCGACATAACCGAGGAGACGAGAGAAGGTATCTCAACGGTTTCGGTGGTTGGCGAGATCGACATCGCCACCGCACCGACACTGCGCGAGATCCTCGAGTCGACCATCGACCGTGGGGTCGAGGTCGTGGTCGTCGATCTGCTCGGGGTGACGTTCATCGATTCGACGGCCCTCGGTGTATTGATCGGCGCCTTGAAGCGATGCAACGAGGCGGGCGGTTCGATGCGCATCGCCGTCTCCGACCAGCGCGTCCTGAAGGTGTTCGAAATCACGGGGCTTACGGATCTGTTCTCAATCTTCCCGACGCTGGAAGAAGCGGTTCAGGGCTAGTGGTGGCACCATCCTGTGGTGGACGGAGGACCAAGTGAGCGACGTTGTCGACCTCTCGCTCCCCGCTGGGGCAGACCTCTTGGTGTTGGCTCGGCTGACCGCGGCCACGGTCGCCTCGCGGGCAGGGTTCGATGTTGAGGAAATCGAAGATCTTCGCCTGGCCGTCGATGAGCTTTGCGTCTCGCTCCTCCACGAGGGGGCCGATGGTCGGCTGAACCTGGCATTCACGAGGGACGGAACGCTTGTCGAGGTTTCGTGCACCTTCCAGCCTGCATCGTCGAGCAACGGGACCGGTGGTGAGAGCGAAGCCGTGCAGGGACTCTCAGCTCAGATTCTGGATGCCCTGGTCGACGAGCACGGGCGGGAGACCGTGGCCGGGGACGACCGAGCCTGGCTGCGCAAGCGGCGGTCGCGGCAAGAGGATTGATGGTGGCCGCCGGGCAATCTGCAGACGCCACCCGTCAGAAGTTTGTCGACTTTGCCGAATCTCGTGACCCACGCCTGCGCGACGAGCTTGTCGAGGCCCACCTCGGCCTCGCCTTCCAGTTGGCCAGACGGTTCTCCAATCGTGGTGAGACCTATGACGACTTGTCCCAGGTGGCGTCGATCGCGCTGATCAAGTCGGTCGATCGCTTCGACCCGGAACGGGGGGTCGAGTTCTCGACGTTTGCCACCCGGACCATCATCGGCGAGCTCAAGCGTCATTTCCGCGACAAGGGATGGGCGATTCGTGCGCCCCGGCGGATCCAAGAGCTCTATCTCGAGCTTGGCCAGGTCATCGAAGCCCTTTCCCATGAACTCGGACGCCCGCCAACCGTGGCCGAGATGGCCAACTCGACGGGGGCCTCAGAAGAGGCAGTCCTCGAGGCCCTGGAGGCGGGGCAGAGCTATCGGACGTCTTCTATCGATGCTCCGGATCGGCAGGATGGATCCATCTCGACACGACTGGGAGAGGTGGATTCGGGATTTGGGGGGGCGGAGGATCGCATGGTGCTGGCCATGTCTATGGCGAAGCTGCCGGAGCGGGAGCGCGTCATCCTCAACCTGCGTTTCGTCGAGGGAATGACCCAGTCCCAGATCGCCGGGGAGGTGGGTATCAGCCAGATGCACGTGTCGCGGGTCCTCACTGCCAGCTTGGCCAAGCTCCGTGAGTCCTTCGTCCCCGAGCGGTGACTCAGGTCGTCTTCGGCGAGCTGTCGGTTGATGGAGCATCTCGCAACGCCTGCGTTGCTGTGCCCTGAGAGCAGGGTGAGCATGGTCCAAGAGGGTATTCTCTTATGCCGCCGGGTGCCCAGGGCTGAAGGGCGGAATAGTCCCGGAGGTCAGGAGCCCTTCGTGAGTGCCGACGCCGGCACTCACCGGCCGAATCTCAAAGGCGTGATGATCGCCGACGCTGAAGGAGTTCACAATCGAGCCCTCGAGCCAGGCGGCACATTCGGCAAGGACGGGTGATCCGGTCTTTCCCTCACTCCACCGGCAGTGCTCGAACTTGTCGATGGCGTCACCGGTTTGTTCGCCGAAGAGTGAGGCGATTTCCAGTTGATCGTGACCCAACTGGTGAAGAGCGAGCCCGGTTGCCTGTTCAGCCACGAAATAGCTCCGGTTCAGCTTGGAAACACAGACAAGAAACCGCACCGGGATCATGCTGCACTGGGTCACGAATCCGGCCAGGCATCCGCTCCGCTCCCCGTTTGATGACTGCACGGTCAAGACGAAGAGGGGATAGTCCAGCCTGTCGGTAAAGAGGCTTACGGACTTGGAGAGGTCTTGCTCGTTGGGGTCGGACAAGTCCGCTTCCTCCTGCTATCTGGCCGAACTGTCCAAGTATGCCGGTCACGGCAGGTGCTGTTCATGCAAATCGGGGCCCGAAGGGACCCAACGGGCCGAGGCAGAGCTGCTCGGAGCCCTGGTGGGCCCCTGAGAAGGCACCCGATGAGCATGAATCCCTTGCCATGGGGAATAAGGGAGGGAACAAGAGGTCCGGGGCGGTATGTCAGGGTCCGGACTCCATGAGCGAGAGAGGGACTCGAATGAACGGACTGCCGAAGCGGCTCATGGTGGGAGGCGCTGTTGCCTTGTTGATCGGGGCGATCCTGGAACTGATGGACCGAAGCTCGGCGCGCCGGGCGCCCGCCCCCGCGAAGTCGACACTGGGAGACCTCATGGTCCAGCGGTCTATCGGCACGGCCGAGCGCGTGCGGGACAGGGTGGCTGATGCTCTTGTCGACTCGGGCGCCCGAGTAGAAGAAACGGACATCGCCGGCCCGGCCACCGCTGGCGTGGACGCGGTGGTCGACAGAGTGACCCAGATGCGGGAGACCGCCCGCCAGCATCTCGGGTCGGCGAGCTCTGGTGGGAAAGACGCGCTCACGAAGGCCGCAGCCGATGTGAAACAGGAGGCTGCAATGGCCAAGACGGCATCGAAGCGTCGGGCGGGAGAAGCCTCCGCATCGACCAAGAAGGCCGCGGCTACCACCAAGAAGAAGGCCACGGCCTCGACGGCGAAAGCCAAGCAACGGTCCACCAGAGCGAGTGCCGCGGTGAAGGGGCGTGCCGTGAAACCGACTGACTCCGCGAACGGAGCGGTGTCCCCGAAAGACTCCTGAGCTCAGGTGAACGCCCTTCAACGGACCGTGCACACGGTCGACCGATTCCAGCAGAGCCGCAGGCCAGTCGCGTTCGTGTTCGGTGTGGTGAAGAAGTTCGGCGATGACAGATGCGGGTCGCTGGCTGCTCAGCTCACTTATTACGGCTTCTTGTCGATCTTCCCGCTGCTCCTGCTCCTGATCACCGTCGTTGGGCTAGCCACCGGGGGTTCCGCATCGGCGACTCATCGAGTGGAGACGTCCGCCCTCTCACAGTTTCCTGTGGTCGGACAGCAACTGGGCTCGAACATTCACGAGCTCCATCAACGAAGCGGCGTGGGTTTGGCGATTGGGATCATCGGTCTGATCTGGGGGTCCCAAGGGGCCATCCAATCAGGCCAGTACGCCATGGCCGAGGTTTGGAACATCCCGAACGTCGACCGACCGAACTACCTCTCGAAGCTCTTGCGCACCCTCGCCATGATGGGAGTGCTGGGCGTGTTCCTCCTGGCCAGTACGGCGCTCGCCGGAGTGGCCACGGTGGGAAACAGGCCTGGCCTTCAGGTCGTTGGGGCCGTCGTGCTCTCGCTCATACTCAACGCGGGGATCTACCTCGTTGCGTTCCGTCTCCTCACCCCCAGACAAATAGGCTGGAGGCCACTAGTGCCAGGGGCGCTGCTCGGAGGAGCCGGATGGACCCTCCTCCAATACATCGGCGGTGCCCTCGTCGAGCACAGCCTGCGGAACAGCAGCCAGGTCTACGGGTTCTTCGCCGTTGTCCTTGGCCTCCTGGCGTGGATCTTCCTCGGGGCACAGCTAACCCTCTACGCGGCAGAGGTCAATGTCGTTCGTGCCCGACGCCTTTGGCCACGAAGCCTCGTCCAGCCACCCCTGACCACAGCTGACGAGCAGGTGCTCACCGACTCCGTCGTCCAAGCCAAGTCACGGCCAGAGCAGGCGCTAGAGGTCGGCTTTGAGACCGAGGAGGGAGAGTCGATCAGGAAGGTCTCCCCCTCGCTGGCTGCTTCCGCCGGCGAGGAGCAGAAGCCGTCTCGTGCCGCGACGACCCGAGAATAAGGCCGGGCACTCGAGCTTCGGCGGTGCCAGTTTTCGGATCAGGCCAGTTCGAACGGAGCATCGGGGTCGTCGATAGGGAGGCGGCCGCCGGCCGTGGCCGTCACCTCAATGGACTCAAGGGTGGCGATGCCACTGTTCACCGAGGCGAAGGCGGCATCTGCTGCATCTCGTCCGGTCGACATGCGAACCATGGTCTGTCGAGGAGCGAGGACGGTGGCATCGTGTGCGAGCCACCGCCCCTCTTCAAGCGTCTCGAACACGGCATGGAAGTCCATGGGCCACAGGCCGGGAGCGTAGACAGCTGCGAATCGGGCCGGAATGCCGACAGCCCGGCACAGCGCCACACCTAGATGGGCAAAGTCTCGGCACGTCCCCATGCCGGTGAGCAGGGTGTCCTCCGCCGAGTCGTGGACCGAACTGGATCCTGCGACGTAACCGATCCGGTGTTGGATCCAACGTGTGATGGCCTGAACTTGGACGGATGCTGGCGGACCTATCCCGAACTCGGCCACGGCGAAACCCACCAGATGGTCAGACGGGCAGTACCGGCTCGGGCGTTGGTAGGAAAGCCGGTCGTATGCGGCTGATGAAACCGAATCGATGGAGGACTCGGTCGACTGGCTGCCCCCTGCCACCGCACTTTCGATCTCAGAGCGATAGCTCACCGTCAGGCGGCCAGGCGGGGAAGGCACGATCTGAAGGCGACCACCATGAGGGCCATCCAGATCGACGACGTCGTCAACGGGTCGACCGTCAATCAGTATCTCCAAGCGCTCGCTCACGACACGTCCTGCCCCGGACGCAGCCACCAGCTGAAGGACCACCTCGGCGGCCTCAATGATGTTGAACAAGAGCTCGCAGGAGACCACTCTTGTCCCGTTCGCCTCATCCGTTGGCGACGGGGAGTACCTGGTCGTGGACTCGCTCATCATGCATGGTCCCACACCCCTGGATCTCGGGAAAACTGACGAGGATCGGTCACGTGAGCCCGACGGTCCGGATGATTAGAGAACCTGATGGAGGACCTCCTGGCTGGCACTCTGGAGGATGGCGATCTGGTCCATACCCCGTCGGGAAGCGGGACGTTGATCGTCGTCCCCGCGCCAGGGCCACCACCGACTTCTCAGGCATGTCCTGTCCCGGGGCAGCACGGCCATTGATGGGTGGACACGTACCAGACGTCCGGGTCTTCCGAGAACAACGCCTGGGTGGCATTTCCATGATGGACTTCCCAATCCACGATCAGGACACGCTCGCCCTGCGAACGGAGGGCCCCTACTGACACGGCAGCATTGTTGACCAGGCAAAAGCCCATGCCCTGGTGAGCCGGTCTGGTGGCCGAGGGTCTGGTGGCTACGAAGGCAGACCCCGTCTCGGTCCTCTGCAAGATTCGATCGCGAGGTCGGCTCCTGCCGCCAACTGGGACGAACGCCACGACGCTCCCGCCAGGCAGGAGTCTGGGTCCAGCGAACCGCCGCCGATCTAGGAGAGGCGTCGGAGCCGGGCGAGATGGTCGGAGGAGGGGAGAGGCCAAGTGCGTCGCCGTTGCCGGTCGAGCGTCCAGCCTTGCCAGGTCGTTCCCAAGGTGCAGGCCTTCCATGCCATCAGCCTCTGCGGTCATCCCTGCGGAACGCTCTGGGTGTCCATCTTGGACATGACCTTCACTGGCAAGGGTCCCAACGACCGTCAACACCGACGGGGCCATGGGGTGAAGTCTGCGCCACCGTGTACAGCCTGCCCTCCTCATCGGTATGGATTCCCGTTCTGTCGTGGCCGCAGGCCTAATGTGATGCGATGTTCGACCAGGGGCCGGCGGTGAAGAGCCATGACTAGCAGCGCCGTCGGGGCTCTCGTTCTCATTGCCATCGCCGCTGTTCTCGCCCCGGTGATCTCGGAGCTGACAGGTCCTCTGGCTGTTCCGGAGATCGTCATCCAGATTGGCCTCGGCATCATGCTCGGACCGTATGTGCTCAACATCACCCATCTCTCCAGCATTGTGACTGGTCTCTCCGACCTGGGACTGACCTTTCTGATCTTCTTGGCCGGCTACGAGTTGGACCTTCAAAAGATACGAGGGAGACCCCTGCGACTGGCCGCCACCGGTTGGGCAATCTCGCTCGCTATCGGCCTGACGACCGCGTTCGCCCTAGTTTCATCTGGTCTGGCCAGGAACACCGTTGTTGTCGGCTTGGCCCTTACGACCACGGCGTTGGGCACTCTGGTGCCAATGCTCCGAGATGCCCACATCATGGATTCGCCGTTCGGCTCGCAAATCTCGGCCATCGGAACGGTGGGCGAGTTTGGGCCCATCGTCCTCGTAGCCCTGCTCTTGACGAAGAAGGAGCCGCTGCTCACGTCGTTGTTGCTGGTGGCCTTCATCGCAGTGGCCGTCGCCACCGTTTTGTTGGCTGCGCGGGCGCAGCCTCCGAGAGTGGTCTCCATCCTCAACCGCCACCTCGAATCGAGTGCACAGCTACCTGTGCGGGTCTCGCTCTTGTTCATCGTTCTGCTGGTCCTCTTGGCCGAAACCCTCGGGCTCGACGTCCTCCTCGGCGCCTTCGCGGCCGGCATCGTCGTGCGGCTGTTCTCAGCCTCGGGCGAAAACGAGAAGATCAGGGCCAAGCTCGAGGCCATCGGTTTCGGCTTTCTGATCCCGATCTTCTTTGTCGTCAGCGGCATCAACTTCGATCTGCACGTCTTTATCCAGCACCCGGAGTCTTTGTGGAGGGTGCCGCTGTTCTTGGGCCTCATGCTCGTGGCCCGAGGGGTACCGGTGTATCTCCTGTACCGAAAGGTGCTTTGCCGTCCCGAATGGTTCCCGATGGCCCTGCTGTCGGCGACCGGGCTGCCACTCATCGTTGTGATCACGAGCATCGCCACGGCGGAGGGAAAGATGCTCCCCGTCAATGCTGCGTCGCTCGTGGCTGCCGGCATGCTCTCAGTCCTGCTGTTCCCGGCGCTCGGACTTTGGCGGCTGCGAAGGACGGCCGCGGCCGACGAGGCCCAGAGTTCGATCGCCTGATCAGGTCAGACCGAGAACCAGTCGCGTGCCTCGAGATATGAGGAGAAGACGGTGACGATGGTGTCGACATCTTGCTTCGTCTTCGGTCGCTGCAGTTCGTACACGTTTGGAAACTCGAGCCACCCGGTCACGTGCTCCCACAGCCGGACGGCCGCGGCGCCGACAGGCGGATTGACCAGCACGGGTCCGAACAGGGCCTGCCCGTCGTCGAAGACGAGTGTCGGGACCCCAAACCCGCCCTTCGATATGACCAGTTCGTGCTCACGCAACACCTCGTCGCCCGTCGAAGGGTCTGCGATGGCTGCTCCCAAGGCGCCGGGGTCCAGATCCAGTTCTCGGAGGAGTTCCTCGGCCACCTCAGGGCGATGTGGCTTGCGCCCGTCCTCGTGGAGAGCCTTTCCCGCTCCTGCATACCAACGGTCGACGAGCGCCATATCCTGGCGTCGGAGGTACGCACCGATCCGCATCATCGACCAACCGTAGGACCACTCGCGCTCCCAGGGATGCTTCTTTCCCTCCGCCCGGTTGACCTCTTCGAGGCTGAAGAAGCGCCAGCGAACGTCTATGCCCAACGAATCGCGCACCTCACGTATCCACAGTGAGGTCTGATAGGCGTACGGGCACATGATGTCGAAGTGAAAGTCGACTCCGTTGGGACGCTCCACGGCGCTGCCATCCTCTCGTTCCAGACGACATCTGCCGTCATCGTTGAGACCGTACAGCGACGGATGCCACCATCGTCCTGTCGGTCAGAAGTGCCCGACAACCGGATGGGGCACATAGGGCTCCTCCAGTCGCGCCGTCTCTTCGTTCCCGAGCACCAGCCGCTCGGCGGCCAACGCCTCGCTCAGGTGGCCGATCTTGGTGGCACCGACGATCGGGGCCGTCACGCCGGGGCGTTGGAGGACCCACGCCAATGCGATCTGTGCTGGCGAAACACCCCGTTCCGTGGCCACTTCGGCCACCCGTTTCACGACGTCGAAGTCGGTGGGCGAGTTGTAGAAATGGTCGATCAGCCCGTCGCTGTCGGAGCGAGTGGTGGTTCGGGCCGAACCGTCCTGGCTGCGGGTGCCGGCCAGTACGCCCCTGGCCAAGGGGCTCCAAGGGATGATCCCCACTCCCTGGTCGAGGCACTGGGGGATCATCTCGCGCTCCTCCTCTCGATAGATCAGGTTGTAGTGGGGCTGCATGGAGACAAACTTGGTCCAGCGGTTGACCTCTGCGACGTGCTGGGCCTTGGCGAACTGCCATGCGAACATGCTGCTCGCGCCGATATAGCGGGCCTTGCCCGATCTCACGACATCGTGAGGTGCCTCCATGGTCTCCGCGATGGGCGTTGAGGGGTCCCATCTGTGGATCTGGTAGAGATCGACGTAGTCCATGTCCAAACGGGCCAATGAGGCATCGATGGCCGAGAGGATGTGCTTGCGAGAGAGACCGCCCCCGTTCTCGCCAGGAGTCATCGGCATGAAGACCTTGGTGGCCACCACCACCTCATCGCGACTGAGGAACTTGGGCAGGAGACGACCAGTGGCCACCTCGCTCGCCCCCTTGGAGTAGGTATCGGCGGTGTCAAAGAAGGTGACGCCACCCTCGATGGCCGCCCTGACCAGGGGTTCTGTGTGCTCCTCGTCAAGGACCCAAGGGCGGTCGCTGTCGTTGCCGTAGCTCATCATGCCGAGGCAGATACGGGAAACCCTTAGTCCAGTGCTGCCCAGGTTGGTGTACTCCATGATGCCTCCACAGTGACGTACGGCTGGTCTTCCGAGCCGCCGGATTATGCGACACTAAGCGGACCATCTGGGCGCTCGAGAGTCCAGACGGCATTCTTATGAAACTCACAGGTAATTGTGTCCTGGCGCACATGTTTACCGGGTTAGATGTAGTCGCCTTCCGGGTCGCCTCTTCGGCGCCACCCCGAGAGGCGCCATCTCGGGGCCATGTGGGGACGTGGCTTCAGCCCGATCAATGAAGCGAGCGAGGCGTACGTTGCAGCCTGGACACAGTCGAAGGTTCACGAAGAAGAGAGCCGTCCTCGCCGCAGTTCTCGTCGTCCTGGTCGCCGCCGGCGTGGGCATTTGGTTGGCCGCCAAAGGGTCAAGCGCTGCGCCGCTCATCTCCACGAAGACGACTGTCCAGACCATCGCCACCGGGACCATTTCGGAGACCGTGTCCACGTCGGGGACGATCGAACCGGCCAACCAGGCAAACCTTGACTTCGGCGTGTCGGGTCGGGTGACCGCGGTCAACACGGCCGTCGGCCAGACGGTGGCCGTCGGCCAGGCACTAGCCACGATCGACGACACGTCTCTCTCTGCAGCCCTAGTCCAGGCCCAAGCCAGTCTGGCCAACGACCAGGCCCAGCTGGCAAGCGACGAGAGCGCAGGTGCCTCATCGGCCCAAATCACCTCTGACCAGGCGGCGGTGACGTCGGCTCAGACCCAAGTGGCAACGGCCCAGACCTCGTTGTCGGAGGCCACATTGACCTCAACGATCGCTGGAACCGTGGCCTCGGTCAACCTCACGGTCGGCCAGCAGGTTTCCGGCTCGTCGTCGTCTTCGTCATCGAGTGGCGCATCGGGCTCCCAGGGGACAGGCGGGTCTCCGTCGGGCGCCAGTGCCACAGGCGCTAGTGGCGGGACGTCTTCTGCTGCTTCTTCTTCTTCCGCTTCTTCTTCGTCCTCGTCATCGGCTCAAGTGGTGGTTGTCTCCACCGGTTCGTACATCGTCAACACCACGGTTGACAGCACCCAGGTCAGTCAAGTCCAAGTGGGGGACCAGGCCACTATCACCGTCTCGGGCGCAACCTCGGACATCTTCGGGACGGTGGAGTCGGTCGGCCTGTTGGCCAGTACCACTTCAAGTGTGGCCTCATTCCCGGTTGTCGTGAATGTGACAGGAAGTCCCTCGGGCCTCTTCGGAGGCTCGTCGGCCACTGTGTCGATCACCACAGAAGAGCTTCGCGACGTCGTCGTGGTGCCGACTGCGGCCATCCGCTACACCGGAAACTCGGTCTCCGTGCTGGCTGACGAGGGTGGCAAAAAGGTCACCAAGGTCATTACCATCGGCGCGGCCTCGGCCGGCGACACCCAGGTACTTAGCGGGCTAGTGGTTGGCGACAAGGTCTATGAGACCGAGATCACGTTCCGAGGCGGACTCGGCTCGGGAGCGAGCGGGGCTCGATCGGGCCTCTTCGGTGGCACCGGGTCGAGTGGGTTCTCCGGTGGGGCCGGAGGGGCGGCCGGGTTCACCGGCGGAGCTGGCGGCGCCGGGTTCGGAGGATGACCGGGTCACGTGAGACTGACTCCCCGGAGGGCTTCGACGACACGGCGGAGGTGCAGCTGGAAAGGACGGGCCGGCATCCGGTGGTCCTCCCTTCGGTAATTTCCGTCGAGGATGTGTACAAGACCTACCGGAACGGCTCGTTGGAGGTAGAAGCCCTCCGAGGCGTCTCGTTCGACATCGACGTCGGGGAGTACGTCGCCATCATGGGGCCCTCGGGGTCGGGAAAGTCGACGCTCATGCACATCCTCGGCTGTCTTGACGTGCCCTCTTCGGGTCGGTTCAGCCTGGCGGGCGAGGACGTGAGCGCGATGTCTGAGGAAGAACTCGCCCATGTCCGCAACAAACGGATCGGATTCGTCTTCCAGCAGTTCAATCTGCTGTCCTCCCTTTCGGCATGGCGGAACGTCGAGCTACCTCTGGTCTACGCCGGCGTCGATCGGGCGGCCCGAAGGGAACGATCCCTTGCGGCATTGGACCGGGTCGGCCTAGGGGACCGGGTCGAACACCGCCCAGGCGAACTGTCCGGAGGTCAGCAACAGCGTGTGGCGGTGGCTCGCGCCCTGGTCACCGACCCGGCGCTCATCTTGGCCGATGAGCCGACCGGCAACCTCGACTCGGTGTCTGCCCACGACGTCCTCGAGCTTCTCAACGAACTTCACCGGGGTGGGCGAACCATCGTGCTCATCACCCATGATGCGGATGTCGCCGGTGCCGCGGAGCGGACCATGCGTATCAGGGACGGCCAGATCTCCGAAGGTGACCGGGCGAACGCGGGAGCCGGGTTCCCATGAACATCATCGAGACGTTCCGGACCGGACTCGAAGCTGTCATCACCCATCGTCTGCGTTCCAGCCTGACCGTCCTCGGCATCATGATCGGCATCACAGCGGTCATCCTCACCGTTGGGCTCGGCGAAGGAGCCCAGCAACAAGTCGGGTCCGAGATCTCGTCGCTCGGATCGAATCTCCTCACCATCTCGCCCGGCAGCACCACTTCGAGTGCAGGGGTGCGCGGTGGGTTCGGGTCGGCCTCGACATTGACCGTGGGGGACGCGACCGCCCTCGCCTCCAAGACCGTCGCCCCTGACATCGGTGCTGTGGCACCGACCACCTCGGAGTCCGAGAGCCTGGTGGCCGGCACCACCAACTGGACGAGCACCGTCGTTGGGACCAACTCGTCCTGGCTGTCGGTGCGAGGCCGAACGATGACCGAAGGACGCTTCATCGCCGGCCATGACGTGTCCACCCGGGCGGACGTCGTGGTCCTCGGCTCGACGACGGCCGAGGAACTCTTCGCCGGTCGCGATGCACTCGGCCAGACGGTGACGGTCGCCGGGGTGCCTCTCACCGTCATCGGTGTGTTGAACACCGTCGGGTCTTCGGGTTCATCCTCCACGACAAGCGACCAGGACGACCAGGCGATCGTGCCCATCACCACGGCGTCAACGCAACTCTTCGGCGGTTCGGACCGGAACTCAGTGAGCGACATACTCGTCCAGGCGACCAGCTCCGCGACATTGTCCGCCGCGTACCAAGAGGCCGACTCTGAGCTTCTCAATCTCCACAGCATCACCACGGCCTCGGCCGCCGATTTCACCATCGAATCTCAGCAACAGGTCCTATCAACGGCCACATCGGTCGACAAGACTCTCACCGTATTGCTCGGCGGTGTTGCCGGCATATCGCTGCTGGTCGGCGGGATCGGCGTGATGAACATCATGTTGGTATCGGTGACAGAGCGGATTCGCGAGATCGGGTTGCGAAAGGCGCTGGGGGCGACTCCGAGAGTCATACGGCGTCAGTTCCTCGTCGAAGCATCCGTTCTGGGCCTTGTCGGTGGAGTCCTCGGCGCTGGCCTCGGGATCCTCGGAGCCTGGATCCTCCCGCATTTCATCTCCGACCCGATCACCATCTCGTTGGCCGCCACCATCGGGGCGATTGTCGTGGCCATGGCCATCGGGGTGGGTTTCGGCGTCTATCCGGCCGGCCGAGCCGCCCGCTTGGCGCCGATCGATGCACTGCGCAGCGAGTGAAAGTTCTTGACGTGGCAAACGTGAATACAAGAGAGCAAGGAAGAACATGAGCGAAGTCCCAAATACCACCACCGACGGGTCGACTCGTCGTGACAGGCGCCGAGTCATGCCGGCGGTTGCCTGCATCTCGGCGATCTCGCTTCTCGGCGCCGCCTCCGTCGGCCTCGGGATTGTCGGCCCAGCCACTCTGGCCGGTGCGGCCACTGCGCCCAAGACAGGTGCCGGGGCGGCCCGACAGTTCCCCGGCACGAGCGGAACGATCGCTGCCATCACTGGGACCACACTCGAGGTGCAGAGCACGTCGAGTCAGACCGCGGTGACCTACACGCCGACGACGACGTTCGATCAGACCGTGACGGCCTCGGCCTCCGCCGTGACCGTCGGCTCGTGCATCTCGGCCTTCGGGAAGCCGACCACGTCAGCCAAGAAGCAGTCGAAAAAGAGCACGAACGTCGCTGCCACTCCGGTTGCGGCGACCACCGTGACCATCACCCAGCCGACCTCTGGGACATGCACCACCGGATTCGGAGGCGGAGGGGGATTCGGAGGGGCAGCCGGAGCGGGTCGTCCCACCGGGAGTGGGAACCCGGAAGGCGGGACATCGAAGCTGCCCGCCAATCGCCGGTACTTCCGGGGTGGCACCGGTCAGTTCGGAGCGGCATCGGGTTCGGTCACCGCCGTCAGCGGGTCGAAGGTCACGGTGAGCGAGACCAATCCGGTGACAAAGAAGAAGTCGAACGTCGTGGTCAACCTCACTTCCGCCACGACGTTCACGGCGCGAACGATTGCATCAGCCACCGACCTAGCCGTAGGCAAGTGTGCCGATGCCGTCGGCACAGCTGACACGACCGGGGCCATCACGGCACGCTCCATCACCCTCTCCACGGCAGGATCCAGCGGATGCACAACGGCCGCCGGCGGGTTCGGAGGCTTCGGCGGAGGCAGGGGTGCGGGAGGACCCGGTGGCGGGGGCGCAGCAGGTGCCTGACGCAGTAGCTCGAATCGGCGACGAACCCGGACACTTCGACGACGGCGAGGCCGACCCGCTCGAACGCCAAACGACACCCGGCGTGCCTAGACAGCCGTCTGGTCGTTTTTCGCCCTTCCGCATCGCTGTCGTCGTGGTGGTCGTGGCGGCTGCCCTGGTGGCCTGGGGACTGACCAAAGGCGGAGCACCGTCCTACAGGACGGCGCTGGTGGGAAAGGGCACGGTTGTGTCCACCCTCGACTCGGTGGGAACTGTCACCCCGTCGAATCAAGCCAACTTGAACTTCAACGTTGCGGGCAAGGTCAAAGCCGTCGATGTGGCCGTGGGTGGGAAAGTGACAGCCGGTCAGACGGTGGCGACCCTCGACCCCACCCCTTTGTGGTCGTCGTTGGTGAGCGCCAACGCCACCCTCGCCGCATCCAAGGCCACCCTGGCGTCGGCAGAAGCCAGTGAGACGGAGTCGACCACGATGGCGTCATCGAAGCAGGTCGTCTCGACCACCACGACGACCACCCCGTCCACCGCCATACCTACGTCCGCGACCAACCAGCAGATCCAGAAGCTGCAGGCCGCGCTGGTGGCCGATCAGACCAAAGAGGACACGGACTCCGCCGCCGCCGGGGCGGCCCTCGGACAAGCCACCGCTCTTTGCGCGTCGACCGCAACGACGAGCACCACCAACGCGGTACCGACGTCAGGCGGCACCACCACCACCACGACGACCGCCCCAGGCCCAGGGGTGAACCCGTCCGCCGGCCCTCCGACCACGACCACACCGCCGACCACCTGTGCCGGGGCGCTTGCCGCCGCCTCGTCGGCGCAGACAACGGTGGCTGCCGACATCAAGAAGGTGGCCCAGGACGAGGCCGCCCTCACCTCGAGCCTGCAGTCCGCTGCCGGTGCCAGCTCCACCCCCTCCAACGGGTCGACGGCTCGGGCCGATTCGAGCTCTTCGGCAACGAGCGCCACTGTGGCGACCCCCTCGGCATCATCGTCCGGTTCGGGGGCATCAGGCGGCACGGCATCCAAGACGACGTCCAAGGCATCCTCGGAACAGTTGGCCCTCGACCAGGCGGCAATCGACACCGCCCAGGCCAACCTGGTCGATGCCGAACAGTCGCTATCGGGCGCCAGTCTGGTCAGCACCATCACCGGCACGGTGGCATCGGTGTCCATCGCAGCGGGCGACAGCGTCTCCTCAGCGTCGAGCTCGACCTCCGGTGAGGTCGTCGTCATCGGATCCGGCTCCACCTACTCCGTGTCAACCGATGTGCCCGTCGCCGACATCGGGGAGGTGGCAGCAGGCCAGGAGGCCGATGTCACCCCCGACTCGACCACCTCGCTGATCAAGGGAAAAGTGACGTCCATCGGGATCCTCGCCACGAGCGGGACCACCACCACGTATCCGGTGACGATCGGCATCCAGTCCCCGGACCTCGGGCAGTTATCGGGGGTAGAGGCCGGAGTGTCGATCGTCACCAAACGAGCGGTCGGCGCCACGACGGTGCCGACCTCGGCGGTCCGGACCGTGGGCTCGAACCATATCGTCACCGTCGTCGAGGGTTCGACATTGAAAGCGACCAGGGTCACGGTTGGGGTGCTGGGCGATGTCTTGACCCAGGTCACCTCGGGCGTGACCAGCGGGCAGCGGGTATCGCTCGCCGACCTCAATGAGCCCGTCCCGACGACCTCGACGGCATCCACCCGAGGGTTCTCGAGGGCGGGGCTCGGAGGCACCGGGTTCGGTGCCAGTGGCGGGTTCGGTGGCGGGGGCGGATTCGGCGGTAGGGGCTGATCTGCCCCTGTCGGCACTCCGACAGGATGGGTGGTCGGCGCGGTCGTTGAGTCGTGGCAGCATCATGGTCATGGCACTCTTGGTCGTTCGCCACGCACATGCCGGAAGACGGAGCGCCTCTAAGGGCGACGACCGGGTGCGCCCTCTCTCCCCTCGGGGGAGGGCCCGGGCTGACGCGCTGATCCCTATCCTCGCTGCCTACCGACCGAAGCGCATACTCTCAAGCCCGTACGTCCGCTGCTGCGAGACGGTGCAACCAGTGGCCGAGTCGCTCGGGCTGGCGGTGGAATCCGTTGACGAGCTGGCCGAGGGACATAGCAGTGACGCCATCAGACTGCTCACGACCATGGCCGGCGAGTCGGCCGTGCTCTGCACCCACGGTGACGTGGCGAACGCCCTGTTGGACTTCTTGGTCCCCGACCCGAGCGCAAAAGGTCGAGCAAGCATGCGACTCCAAAAAGGGGACGTGTGGGTCGTCCAGTCGATCGGGAAGGCACTCGCCATCGCCGAACATCTGCGCCGACCGGTGGCCTCCAAGCCGGTCGATGGCGGATGACTATTACGCTGTGGGCGACATGAGCGCACCCAACCGTGTCGACCCGGGTTCGGTCGAATCCTTTCGGGTCCTCGACCGTGCATTCGACCAGGACTCGAGGACCATCTCGCTGCACTACGCCCTCGATGACCAGCATCGGTTCGTCGAGACGGTCACCTTCGAGACGCCGCCTCCCGCCGGCATCGAGCCCGATGGCCCAGGCCTCGAGCGGGCGCTCCTGCACCTCCACATTGCCGCTGGGACGAGCTACTACAAAGTGGCCGCCCCGGCCCTGGTGGTCGTCGAGTCAACCAGTCTCACCTCCGACGAGCTCGAGTTCCACCGTCGCCTCTACGACGATGGCCTGAGGGAGTTCGTTGTCGCCAACGGCCTGGACGTCCCCCGACGTGTCGAGATCCGTGCCGGGCTGGCAACGACGGCCTGGCAGGCGTCAGGGGCAGCGGTGCGGCCTGGTGGACTCGTCGTGCCCATCGGCGGCGGCAAGGACTCGATGGTGCTGATCGAAGCGGTCAAGCACCTGAAGCCGCGCCTCTTCGCCGTCAACCCCCACCCGCTGGTACTCGACCTTGCGGCCCAGACGGGCCTCGAGCTGATCGTCGTGCGTCGCCGACTCTCGCCCAGCCTCTTGGAACTCAACCGGGCGGGGGCTTTGAACGGCCACGTTCCCATCACCGCCATCGTCTCCCTGATCGCCGTGGCCGGCAGCTTCCTCTACGGCTACGACGCCATCGCCATGGCCGTCGAGCGATCGGCGAGCGAGGAGACGAGGTCGGTCAACGGTGTGCCGGTCAATCACCAGTTCTCAAAGAGCCTGGAGTTCGAGCGGCTCTTCCAATCTCTCGTCGCCACGTCCATCGATCCCGAGTTGTCCTACGCCTCGGCCCTCCGCCCGTATTCGGAGCTGGCCATTGCCCGGGCCTTCGCCCGCCTGACCGAGTACCACTCCTTGTTTTGTAGCTGCAACACCGCGTTTCGACAGTCGGCCTCGGTCGATGCCAGATGGTGCGGTAACTGCCCGAAGTGCCGCTTCGTCGGGCTGATGCTCGCCCCGTTCATGGAGCCCGGGGCTCTGACCGCCATCATCGGCGTTGACCTGTTCGCCCAGGCCGACCAGATTTCCGGATTTGCCGCGTTGATGAGCGACGAGGACAAGCCGTTCGAGTGCGTAGGCGAGCGGCGAGAGTCGGCGGCAGCCATGAGGATGCTCTCGGAGCAACCGCGTTGGAGAACGAAGCCGGTCGTCGCAGCGCTGGGGGCCACGGCTGCCCGCCTGGTCGCTGACGCTGAGATCAGGGCGCTACTTACGCCCGATTCGGACCTTGGCTACCCTGACGCCGACATCGCCGATGACGTGGAGCGGATGCTGACGGAACCGTCGTGAAGCTCGAGGAGGTGGCTGCCCTTCGTGTGGGGGTGTGGGGCCTCGGCCAAGAGGGCCTGGCCATCGCCCAGCTCCTCAACAGTCGCGGGGCAGCCCCGGTATTCATCGATGATGACCCCGAGCCCGCCGCCGTCCGCCTGAACTCGCTCTTGAGTAGAGACGCATCGGTCTCCAACCCCGAGGCCGTCGAATGGTCGGCTCTGGACGTGGTGGTGAGATCGCCCGGAGTCAGCCGGTATCGGCCCGAACTGCTTGACGCGGCGGCCTCCGGGGTCCGGGTGACCACAGCGATGGCGATGTGGCTCGAGGACTATGCCGGGGCCAAGGTCCTGGCCATCACCGGGACGAAAGGGAAGAGCACCACCGCGGCGCTGGCTGCGGCCATGCTCGGCCACGATGGGTTGGACGTGGCCCTCATCGGGAATATCGGCATCCCCGTAACTGAAACGTACGGTCGGCCTGATGCTGATGCCTATGTGGTGGAGGTCTCCTCCTATCAGGCCGCCGAGGTCACCGTTTCTCCCAGAGTGTGCGTGCTGACCAGCCTCGCCCCCGACCATCTGGACTGGCACGGCGGCGAGGAGGCGTACTACCGCGACAAACTTCGCCTGATCGAGGCTGGCCCAGCAGGGGAGCTGGCTGTCAACGCCGGGAATGCCGAGGCACTCGACCGCACACGGAAACATCCCCATCGCACGTTGTTCGGGCCCTCGGGCAGGGTCATGGTGGGTGAAGACACTGACTTCCTCGAGATCGACGGAGAGCCGGTGGCCGACCTTGCTGCCTTCGCCGTACCCGGTCGCCACAATCGTTGGAACCTGTGTGGCGCCGTGGCCGGTGCCTGGCTGCTCACAGGGGCCCCACCCGACCGTGCCGCCATTCAGGCCACGATCGAGATGTTCGATGGCCTCCCCTCCCGGTGTCGGGCAGTTGGTGAGCGTGACCAGCTGACCTTCGTGGATGACGCCCTTGCCTCCAACCCCTTCGCCACCTTGACTTCGCTTGACGCCTTCACTGGACGAGAGCTGACCCTCATCCTCGGAGGCGTCGACCGCGGGGTGGATCCGGAGGCGCTGATCGAGTCGCTGGCTTCCCGAAAACCATCCCCACGGGTCCTCGTTCTTCCCCCCGACCCCGACCGTCTGATCGATGCCATCCGTCGTGCCGGGGATCGTCTCTCCGTCCGACTGTCGGTTGAGCCGTCGGCCGGCCTGGCCGATGCCGTCCATCGGGCCATGGCGCTGACACCTTCCGGCGGTGTCGTCATGTTCTCGCCGGCCGCACCAACGCCGCCAGGCCAGGGTGGCTACGGTGAGCGGAGCCGACAGTTCATCTCCGCAATCGGCATGGACTGAACGTCCCCGTGCCGCGGCACCGGAACGACCGGGGCGTGGGGCCACCGGTGGAGGCGACAAGGGAGGGTTGTGAAGATGCAGATCACCGTGATCGACACCGTGTCCAGGACCGTCGAGGCCACACCCGACCTCGATCGGGGCACCTATTTGATCGATGCCGAGCAGTTGCCCGATGCCCTCGGATGGCAACTCAAGCCAGTGGGCTTGTGCAAGGACGACACCTGCGTCCCGGTTCGCGATGCCGACTCCTTGTGGTGTGGGGACCGGGTGGACCTCCAGGCGGTGGCGGTGGCACTTGGGCGCCCAGTGGTAGTTGACCTGGAGGCCGGACTCATGGCCGTCGCCCTCCCGGCCGAACTGCGGCGCCAGGCCTTAGAGGACCTGCGGGCCCCCGACTTCGAGCTCCCCGATGTCGACGGGAAGCTTCACTCCCTCACCGAGTGGGAAGGCCTGAAGAAGGTGCTCGTGACCTTTTCCAGCTGGTGCGGGTGCCGCTACGACCTTCCGGGCTGGCAGGCGCTCCACGACGAGTTGGAGTCAGAGGGACTCACCGTTGTGGCCGTGGCGATAGACCAGTCGGCCGAGGACGTGCGACCGTGGACCGAGGGGATCACCATGCCGGTGCTCTACGATCCGAACCACGTCCTGACCGAGTCGTATGCCATCTCCAATGTGCCGACCGTGGTGTGGATCGACGAGGAGGACAACATTGCCCGGCCCAACGGCCTGGGCTTCGGCTCCGACATCTTCGCCGATTTTACCGGTGTGGAGTCCGGCCCGCTGCTGGACGAGATACGCCGGTGGGCACGGGACGGCGAACTCCCAATCGGCCACGATGAGGCGCTCGAAGCTGTCGGGGACCTCTCAGAGGACGAGATCCTTGCTCGCCTCCATTTCAGGATCGCCGCCGAGGCCCACCGACGAGGTGACAGGGATGCCACCCATCGTCACGTGGCCAGGGCCTCGCAACTAGCGCCTGACGACCTGACGATCTGGCGTGCCGGCATGCCGCTGATCGGGGAGGACCCCTTCGGCGACGAGTTCCTGACGAGGTATGACGAGTGGAAGCAACGGGGGATGCCCTACCACGGCTTGGCCGCCGTCAAAGGTGCTGACGCGTCCGACTGAGGGCTGAGGTCTCGCCTCGGGAGGCAACGCTCCATCCGAGCAACTCCGTCGAAGCGGCCCTGGTTGTTCGCTCCGAGGGTCCCGATCGTCGCCGACGAGGTGACAACGGAGTGGGGCCTGGCTGCCGGAGAGCCTGCACCTGAGCTCAGGTCACTGCACACAGTGTCAACGGCCCGTGGCGACTGGCCATATGGGCATCCCGAGTCCTGCTCCGGCGACCGATGACCGAGTTGTGGGATCAGGCGCGCTACGGTGCGCAGCGGGCGATCCAGCCCGCCGCGCACCGGGCAGCAAACGGTGCTGAGATCGGGGAGGAGCCCGGCATGGCAGAGGACCTCTTGGACGGCATCGTCGGCAAACCGGCAGGGACGACGGTGGTCACTGTCGAGCGAGGCCAACTCCAGCTGTTCGCCGATGCGGTGAAGGAGCGAAGCCCGATATACCGAAATGCACGGGCGGCGAACGACGCCGGCTTGCCGGCCATTCCGGCGCCCCCCACCTACCCATTCGTCATGGGCATGTTCGGCGTCTACCCGGAGCTCCAGCCGGGCGACCAGCCGGACGAGAACCCGATGACAAAGGTGCTGTCAACGCTTCTCGCCGGTGGAGGCATGATCCTCCACGGCGAACAGGAATTCACGTATCACCGACCGGTGCTGGCCGGGGACGTGCTCGTCGGCACTGCATCGGTGGTCGACGCCTACCGGAAGGAGTCAAAGGGCCGGACCATGACCTTCGTGGTCGTCGAGACGGCGTGGAACGAGCAGGCCACGGGCGACCCTGTGTGTACGTCTCGCATGAACATCATGCACAGGAGTTGAGAAAGGCGATGCGACCAATGACGAGGAGACGACGCCCGCCGGCGCTGGGGTGCCCAGATAAGCGCTGCCATCGAGACCGAGGAGGCCGGAGTCGTGGGTGATTCGGTCCTGTACTTCGACGATGTGGTCATAGGCGATGAAGCGCCTGTGCGGTCACACAAACTGACAAGGACCGATCTGGTCATCTACGCGGGAGCCTCCGGAGACTTCAATCCTATGCACCATGACGAGGTGAGGGCCAAGGCGGCCGGTCAACCGAGCGTGTTCGGACACGGGATGTTCTCCATGGGTCTGCTCGGCTCGGCCATCTCCGACTATGTCGGTGTAGGCAACATTCGTCACTTTCGGGTCAGATTCGCCCGCCAGACCTGGCCCGACGAGGAGCTCGAAACAAGGATCGTGGTCCGGGACAAGCGGAACGAGGGCACGGTGGCGGTGATCGATCTGGATGTCCGCCTCGTCAATGCCAATGGCGAGGAGAAGGTGGTGGGCGAGGCCACAGCGGCCGTGGCGACCCGGTCCTGATCCAACTGCCCGACGATCCCTGCGGGTACAGTCTTCCCAGGCTGAGGCCTTAGGGGAGGCCTCCAGCTTCATTCGGGCAACCCGGAGCTGCGCTGCAATGCGACCGGAGGAGGACTAGTGGATCGACCAGGGCGGCGCGCAGTGCGGGCACCCTGGGGTGCGGCGGTTGTCGCCGTCACGCTCTGCCTCGGACTCGCGGGTTGTGCGAATGTGACGATCGACACGGTGTCCCATGCCGGCGACACCTACGGCATAACCCCGACGTCCATCAAAGTCGGGGCCATCGCCTCGATCAGCGGCTTCGCCAGCTCCGACTTCGCCCCAGTGGTCACCGGCGCTCAGATGTACTTCGATCGACTGAACGCGGCCGGAGGGGTCGATGGTCGCAAGATCGACTACTCACCCGTCCTCGACGATGGCACGTCCCCGTCAGGCGACACCTCGGCTGCACAGCAGCTCGTCCAGGACAAAGTGTTCGCCGTCGTAGGGGTAGGGACGCCGTTCTTCACGGGGTCGTCGATTCTGAGGGCCCAGGCCGTCCCCACCTTCGGGCTCCAGGAGAACACCAACGCCCAGTGGGCCGGCCCGACCATGTTCGGCGCAGGCGGCTCCTTCGTCGACTCGGCAGCCCCCATGCCCCAGGTCGCCTTCGTGGCCCAAAAGACCAAGGCCAAGCGGGTGGCCGTGCTGGCCTACAACATCGCCCAATCGTCAGGTGGGTGCGTGAGCGTGATCGCCGCACTGAAGAAGTTCCACATCGATACTCCCGTCATCGACGTCTCGATCCCCTACGGAGCGGCTTCACTCGATGCGGATGTCACCCGCATGCAGCAAAACGGTGTCGACTTCGTCGCCACGTGCATGGACGCAACCGGGAACATCAAGCTCTCCCAGACGCTCCAGCAGCACGGGATGGGGTCGGTCACGCAGTACTGGCTGGATGGGTACGACCAACAGACCCTCAATAACAACCACGCGGCCATGGATGGGGCGTACTTCTTGTTGCAGCAGACCCCGTTCGAAGTGACGGCCAAGTTCCCTGGCGTCTATCCGGGCATCGACCAGCTGAACGAGGCTCTGCGCAAGTACGCGCCGAAAGGGACGTTGCCGTCGACGCCACTCCTGGCCGGTTGGGTGAGCGCCGACCTGTTCACGGAGGGGTTACGCGCCATCGGTCCCAACGTCACTCGAAGCGGGCTGGTCGATGCCATCAACAAGATGGACGACTACACGGCGAACGGAGCGCTGCCCCCGGTGGACTGGACGACAGCCCACACCCGGGTGAACTCACTGGACTGCTCCACCTTCGTGAAGGCTGACGGAGAATCTTTCGTGCCCACCTTCAACCAAGGGTCAAAGGTCTACGTCTGTTTCCACCAGAATGGCCCCGCCCAGACCACGGTCACGACCCTGCCCGAGCAGCCGGGGGTTCCAGGGACATGACCCAGTTCTTCAACTATGCCGTGCCGGGCATTCCCTTCGGCTGCGTCTTCGCCCTCATGTCGGTAGGCCTCGTGCTGACCTACAAGGCATCGGGCGTCTTCAACCTGGCTTTCGGCGCTCAGGCCTTCGTCTCGGCCCTGGCCTTCGTCTCACTCGTCCAAGATGGCTGGCCCAGATGGGCGGCCGGCATCATCTCGGTCTTCATCCTTGGACCGGTCGTCGGCATCCTGCTCGACCGTCTGCTCTTCCGCCGCATCCGCACGGCTTCGCCCCTGGTCAAGCTGGTCCCGTCCCTTGGCTTGCTGATCGCCCTGCCGCAACTGGCTCTCATCATTGCTGGATCGACGCCGGACATCCCACCCCCCGCGTTGTTCGTGAACGCCCAACGGGTCTACGCCCACCTCGGATCCGTGCCCCTCTCCGGGCTCGAGCTGTCGATCTTCGGGTCCACCCTGGTGGTGGTCGGGGTGCTGGTCGTCCTCTTCCGTTTCACGCCGGTCGGGCTCGAGATGCGCGCCGTCGTCGAGAGCCCGCGGATGACGGAGCTGGCCGGAATCAATGCCGGTCGGGTCAGCGCCTTCGCCTGGATGCTGTCGAGCGTCATGGCCGCCCTGGCCGGCGTCCTCCTCGCCCCCCTCTACTCCCAACTGGACCCGCAGAACTTCACCGTCCTGCTGGTGTGGGGTATCGCTGGCGCCGTGGTCGGGCGCTTCGCCAGCCTCCCGCTGGCGCTGGTCGGGGGGCTGGCCCTCGGGGTCGCCCAGCAGATCGTGGCCGGCTATCTCCCAGCCGGGATCATCGCCACCGGCCTACGGCCGTCATTGCCTTTCATCGTCCTTTTGATCTTCCTGCCCTTCTCCCGTCAGCGTCAGGTCGACGACCCGCTGTCGAGCTGCGATCCTCCTTCGACCGCCCTCGAAGGGGACACTGGCGGGTACCGATCAGCGACCACGTTGGCCGGGACCCAGGGTGGGGTCCATGCCGTGGGCCTGTGGCATCGTGCCCTTAAGACCGAAAGCGGCGAGTCGTGGTGGCGCCGACTGGCCCGCCGACCTACCTCGACATTGGCCTGGGTGGTGGCTGCCCTGGCCATCGTCTCGGCCCTTACCTGGGTACCCGGCGATTGGCTATTGACCATGACCCAGGGGATCGCCTTTGCCGTCATCTTTTTGTCACTGACCCTTCTCACCGGCATGAGCGGCCAGATATCCCTGTGCCAGGCCACCTTTGCTGGCCTGGGCGGCTTCGTCGCCGGTCAGCTGGCCGACCACTATGGGCTTCCGGTCGTCATCGGCATGGTGGCGGGCGGCCTCCTGGCCGCCCTGCTCGGGGTGATCGTGGCCGTGCCCACCCTCCGCCTGGCCGGCCTTCCGCTGGCTCTCGCCACCTTGGCCTTCGCCCTGTTGGCCGACAACATCCTGTTCCCCAACTCCTGGATCGGCAACGGCGCAGGCGGCGTCATCGTCCCCCGGCCTTCGGCCGCAGGGGTCAGCTTCGCCTCGGCGCGCCCGTTCTTCGTGCTGTCTCTGATCATCCTGGCTGTTGCGGCAGCAATCGTGAAGCTGGTGGGAGACGGCACCATGGGCCGGCTGCTCGCTGCCGTGAGGGGAAGCGAAGTCGCAGCCACCTCGGTCGGCATTGACGTCCACCGGCTCCGGGTCATGGTCTTTGCCCTGTCGGCGGGTCTGGCCGGCGTCGGCGGAGCGCTGTTCGGATCGCTCGAGGGGAGCCTGTCGCCCACCGACGTCAGCTTCCAGATCTCAGCTGTGCTGTTGGTCGTGGTGGCCATCGTCGGCCTCGGGTCCATCACCGGCGCCATCGTCGCCGGGCTGGTCTACGAGACCCTGCAGAAGGCAGTCACCACGCTGCCCAGCCGCTACGCCGGCCTGGTCGCTGTGCTCTTCGGCTTGGCCACCCTCAGCTACACACGCCACCCCGAGGGGTTCGTCGACTACTTGGGCAGTCGACTCATCGAGCTGATGGGCCGGAACCGGGCGGCATCGAAGCTTCTCGGACCCGGCCCGAAAGCCGGACCGCCTTCGGCCAACGACGGGCTGGAGCGTGGCCGTGCCGACGCGGACATCGCTCCAGTGGCACCCGAGGTCGTGGGCCCGTGACGGTCGGCGTCCTCTTGGATGCGAACGGCATCTCGAAACAGTTCGGCGGCATCGTCGCCCTCTCCGAACTCTCCTTGCAGGTGGGGGTGGGCGAGTCGGTCGGCGTCATCGGTCCGAACGGCGCGGGAAAGACCACGTTGTTCAACTGTCTGCTCGGACTCGAAGAGCCCGACACCGGCACCGTCACCTTTGACGGAGTCCGGATCGACCGCCTCCCGGTATGGAGGCGCAGCCGACTCGGCATTGGCCGGACCTTCCAGCGCATGGAGCTTTTCCAGGGCATGACGGTGGCTGACCACCTCTTGGTGGCCGAACAGGCCCACGCGGGAACCTTCAGGTTGTGGCGCGACCTCCTCCATCGGGGCGGCCCCACCGGCCAGGAGCTGCGTCATGTCCAAGAGGTGCTCGAGCTGATGGGCCTGGAGGACTTGGCCGACAGACCGGTGGAAGGGCTGGGCCTCGGCCACGCCCGGTTGGTCGAGCTCGGCCGGGCCATGATGGGCACGCCTCGGCTCTTGATGCTGGACGAGCCCTCATCGGGGCTCGACACGACGGAGACGGGACGGTTGGCCCGGATCCTGGACGACGTCCGCCAATCCCGGGCCACCGCCGTGGTGCTGGTCGAACACGACCTCCAGCTGGTCGAGACGGTCGTCGATCGGCTCTGTGTCCTCAATTTCGGCCGCATGTTGGCGGCCGGGCCGGTCGAAGAGGTGCTGGCGGACCCAGAAGTCCGGCGTGCCTACCTGGGGGTGAAGGCATGAGCGCCGAGCCGCAGCTCGTGCTCGACGGGGTGAGCGCCTCCTATGGTCCCTACCGAGCACTGTTCGACGTCTCGTTCTCCATCCCCGCCGGCAGCGCGGTCGCCCTTGTCGGCGCCAACGGGGCGGGCAAGTCAACCGTGGCGCGAGTGGTGTCCGGACTTGTTCCGACGACGGAAGGATCCATCCTGTTCGATGGGGTCGACATCACCAAGCGCTTGGCATTCGAGATCGCCCGCATGGGGCTCAATCAAGTGACCGAAGGTCGTTCCGTGTTCTCGTCGCTCAGCGTCGAAGAGAACTTGGTCCTGCCGTTCCGTCAGGCCCTCGGCCGCAAGGGTGTTCCCGAAGCCCTGGAGCGCGCCTATGCCACGTTCCCGAGGCTCGGCGAGCGTCGCTACCAGTCGGCCGGCACCCTCTCGGGCGGGGAACAGCGCATGCTGGCCATGGTCAGGGTCTTCGTCCTCGGCCAGAAGCTGCTGGTTGTTGACGAACTGTCCTTCGGTCTGGCCCCGGTGATGGTCGACGAGGTGTACGCCGCCCTTGCTCGGGTCCTTTCCACTGGCACGTCGCTCTTGATCATCGAGCAACATGTGGACCGGGCGCTTGAACTGGCCAACTCGGTGATCGTCTTGAGCAAGGGAAGCGTGGTCTATGACGGCTCGGTCGAAGGCGCAGAGGCACAGATGAGCGAGCTCGTGCTCGGTCGGGTGAAACCGTGAGCCGCCCGGTTGGCCTGGTCACCGGGGGGTCCAGCGGCATCGGCGAGGCCCTGGCCACCAGGCGGCGGCCGCCGGTCATGACCTAGTGCTGGTGGCCCGGGGGGAGGTGGGGCTGCGCAGGGCGGCCGGGGAGATCGCCGAGACCCACGGTGTGGACGTCGAGATCCTGGCCGCCGATGTCTCTGATCCGGGGCAGCTGGCTATGGTCGAGGCCCGGTCGTCCTCACTCGAGGCCCCCGTCGAGGTGTTGGTGAACAACGCCGGGGTCGGGAGTGTCGGATCGTTCGCCTCGCTGCCCCTGGAGGGTGAGGTCATCCAGCTGGAGACCAACGTGACGGCCCTTGTTCGCCGCACCCACGCCGCCCTGCCCACCATGATCGACCGGGGACATGGTGGGATCTTGAACGTGGCGTCACTGGGTGGCCTCCAGCCGGCTCCTTGGAATGCCACCTATGCGGCCACCAAGGCATTCGTGCTCAGCTTCACCGAGGCCATCCACGAAGAGGTGCTGCGATCGGGCGTCAAGGTGACGTGCCTGTGGGTTCACCCATACGGGCTTCCAGGCCCAATCGGGCATGGAAGCGGAATCGGTGCCCGAGCGTGTGTGGATGTCGGCCGCCGACGTGGCTGCCGCTGGGTGGAACGGGTGGACGTCGAACCGGGCGATTGTGGTGCCGGGAGCGGTCAACAAGGCCGGGGCCGGCCTGGTGCGTCTGTTGCCGCGATCGGTCGTCCGAAAGATGGCCAAACGGGTGGCCGACAGGCTCTGAGCCCTGCTCGTGGACGTGGTGCTCTAGAAGATGCTGAAGGGAGCGATGCTCGAAGGAGCATCTTTGAACAGCTCACCTTGGGCGTCGATCAGCTCCTTCACCGACCACATCGAGTCCCGGGTCAACTGGCCGACCGGGTGGTACCCGCCCATGACCCAGATGTTGCCGCCGAAGACGATGAAGTTCTGGCCGTTGACATCCTTCGCCTCGTCGGAGGCGAGGTAGGTCACGAGCTGCGCCACGTTGCGCGGATCAAAGACATCAAATCCGTCTTCGGGCTTGGCCATCTCCGGGAAGACGTCCTCGGTCATGGCCGTGCGCGCTCTTGGGGAGATGGCGTTCACCGTGACGCCGTAGCGGCCGAGCTCACGGGCGAGCACGTTGGTCAGCGAAGCTATGCCGCCTTTGGCGGCGGCGTAGTTGCCCTGGCCGGGATTGCCGAACAAGCCTGACTCTGAAGCCGTGTTGATGATCCGACCGGTCACCGATTCGCCGGCCTTGGCCCGGCCCCTCCAGTAGACGGCCGCATGGCGAGCCGGTGCGAAGTGGCCCTTCAGATGGACCCGGATCACGTCGTCCCAGTCGGACTCATCCATGTTGAAACTCATCTTGTCGCGAGTGATCCCTGCGTTGTTGACCAAGATGTCGAGCTGGCCGAAGGTGTCTATGGCCTGGTCGACCATGTCCTTCGCCTCCGACCACGAGCTCACATCGGAGGTGTTCACGACGGCGTCGCTCCCGCCCGCCTTGATGGCCTCGACCACCCCTTCGGCCGGGTGCTTCTCGCCTTCCTTGGCCCGGGCCGCGCTGATGTCATTGACGACCACCTTGGCGCCCTCGGACGCGAGGAGCAGCGCCTCGGCTCGCCCGATGCCCTGCCCTGAGCCGGTGACGATGGCCACCTTGCCGTCTAGTAGTCCCATGATGCCTCCTGTGTGTGGTGCCCGAAGTGCGTGGCGCCCGAGCCTGTGGTCGATTACCGCATCCGCTCTCACCGCAGGGTGAGACGTCAGGGTTCCAGTCGACAGGAGTCGACTGGCCCTTGAGAAGTGCGGAACCGGGGAAGCTTGGCCGAAATCCTCCCCATTGGGCAAGGCAGGGCCCGCGAGGTGGTCTAGACGACATGTTGTCCACGGACCTGAAGGGCCCGTTCTGCCCGTCGTCGGTGGTCGTGGCCAGAAGACCTGAGGGAGGGCAATGGTAGGTTCACCGGGTTCGGTCGATGGTGAACGGAGACGGTGTGGACCCAGAGCAACAGCCGGAGACGACCCCGTCGGGAGGGTCGGGGACACCCAACTCCCTCAGTGCCGTGGTGAGCCGTGTCAGCCCTCAGCTCCACCGCATCGACCGCAAGTTCCGCCGGGAGGCCACCCGCCTGGCCGCAGTCGGGTTCGAGGACCTCAGCTCTCGCCAGGCCGTACGTATGGCCTACAACGTCCTCTTGCGCCGGGAACCTGATGAGCCGGCCTGGAGTGAGCAGGCCCAGGCCATCGCGTCGGGGGCCCTGTCCCGGGGGGACATGGTCGACCGGGTGCGCTGCTCGAGCGAGTACCGCACCCAAGTCCCGGTCGGGGAGCCCAGCCTGCACAGCTCCCTACACGCCAGTCGGTGCGAGTTCATTGTGGGCCTGCCTCCGGCAGAGAGAATCGTCGACCTCGGCGGTGGGCACACCACTGACTCCCGAGGTGCACTGGTCGTCCTCGGCTATCCCTATGACTTCGCCGAACTGGTGGTCGTCGATCTTCCCCCCGACGACCGCCATCCGCTCTATCGCTCGGAGCGCTTTGGGGAGGGAGACACGGCTCGAGGCCGGGTTCGCTACGAGTACCGGTCTATGGCCGACCTCTCATTCGCTGACGACGGCTCGGTCGACCTCGTCTACAGCGGCCAGTCCATCGAGCACGTCCCCGAGGCCGTCGGGGACACCGTGTTGGCCGAGTCGTTCCGAATCCTTCGGCCCGGCGGTCACATGGCCATCGACACTCCGAACGGCCGGGTCACCCGGCTGCAACAGTCGACCTTCATCGATCCAGACCATGAGGTCGAGTACACGCTCGACGAACTCCGGGACAAAGTGGAGCGGGCAGGCTTCGAGATCCTTACGGAGCGGGGCCTCAACTGGGGAGGTCCTGCGGTGGGTCGAGGGGAGTTCGACCCTGAGGCGCTGGCCGGCAACTACGGCGTCTACTTCGACACTGAATCGTGCTATCTGCTCGCCCTCATCATCCGAAAACCACTCTGAACAGAGGGGTGATCGACTAACAGGGCAACGAGCCGGTCGTCTGTACGGATGCTCAGCGGTTGGCTGGCTCCAAGACGAACACCGGGATTTGGCGGGCAGTGTTCTTTTGGTAGTCGGCGTAGTCCGGGTAGGCGGCAACGGCCCGCTCCCACCACTGCGCCTTCTCGTCCCCGGTCAGCTCCCGGGCCACCATGTCGGTCTTGGCGGGCCCGTCCTGTAGCTCCACGTGTGGATCGGCGGCCAGGTTGTAGTACCAGAGCGGATTGGCCGGGGCGCCGCCCTTGGACGCCACCACCGCATAGCGGCCTTCGTGCTCGACCCGCATGAGCGGGGTCTTCCTGATCTTCCCCGTCTGGGCGCCCCGACTGGTGAGGATGACAACGGGCATGTCTCGCAGGGTCGTCTCTTCGGTTCCCCCCGATCGTTCGTAGTGGTCGACCTGATCCCTGACCCACTGGGCCGTGCTGGGCTCATACTCACCGTCTAGAGGCATGGCTCCAGCTAACACCCCCGAACCCTCGCCTGACAACCTTGTGGAGAGCGTGTGATTAGAGCCTTTCTCCGGTGGGAATACGAAGTCTCAGCCAAGCAAGGGGGACGTGATGTCAACACTGGAAGCGGATGCCCGGAGCGGGACGCAAGGTCCAAGAGACGGGGTAATCCACAGCCTGATCCCAGCCCGACTCGATCGCCTCGGCTGGTCCCGCTTCCACACCCGCCTGGTCGTCGCCCTCGGCGTGGCTTGGGTGCTCGACGGGCTGGAGATCACTATCGCGTCCAATGTCACGGGGCTGATCTCGAGCAAGCAGTCGCTCAACTTGTCGTCGGCTGGCGTGTCTTTCGCCGTCGGCACCGTCTACCTACTGGGCGAGGTCTTCGGCGCCTTGTTCTTCGGCCACCTGTCGGACAAATGGGGCCGGCGCAACCTTTTCATGATCACCCTCGGGGTGTATCTCTTCGGCGGCTTCATGACCGCCCTCACCCTCGGCCACACGGAGATCTGGGTGTACTGGCTCTATCTCTCCCGTTTCGTGGCCGGCATGGGCATCGGTGGCGAGTACGCGGCCATCAACTCGGCCATCGACGAGCTCATCCCGGCCAAGTACCGCGGTCGGGTGGATATCGCTGTCAACGGGACTTACTGGGGTGGTGCGCTGCTGGCCACCGTGCTCATGCTGTTGGTGGTGAACCACCTGCCGATCACCTACTCGTGGCGGGTGGCCTTCCTTTTCGGCCCGGTGCTCGGAGTGGTCATCCTCTTCGTCAGGAAGAACCTTCCCGAGAGCCCGCGTTGGCTGCTCATGCACGGACGGGAAGAGGAGGCAGAAGCGGCGGTGAAGGAGATCGAGTCGCTGACCGATGATTCCGGCGGAACGGTGGGCGACGTGGACGATTCGAAGTCCATCGAGATCACGCTGGCCAACCGCATCGGGTTCATCACATTGGCACGCACCCTCTTCGCCCGATATCCCGGCCGATCGATCCTTGGGGCCACCCTCATGATCACCCAGTCGTTCCTCTACAACGCCATCTTTTTCACCTACGCCCTGGTCTTGACCAAGGTCTACGGGGTCAATGCCAAGGACACCGCCTACTACTTCATCTTCTTCGCCCTGGGAAACCTGGCCGGACCGTTGACGCTCGGCCACCTGTTCGACAGCGTCGGCCGACGACGGATGATCTCCGGCACCTACATCCTCTCGGGTGTGCTGCTGGCCGCCAGTGCTTTTCTGTTCAAGGCGGGAGCGCTCGATGCCGTGACCCAGACCGTCTGTTGGTGCGTGATCTTCTTCTTCGCCTCGGCGGGGGCCAGCGCGGCCTATCTGACCGTGAGCGAGATCTTCCCGGTCGAGGTGCGGGCAAAGGCCATTTCCGTCTTCTTTGCCATCGCCCAATCGTTCGGTGCCCTTGGACCCTGGATCTATGGGCTTTTGATCGGCAACGGCCAGGACCACTTCAAGCTCTTCATCGACTACATGCTCGGCGCCGCCATCATGGTCATCGGTGGGGTGGTGGAGATCTTCCTCGGGGTGAATGCCGAGGGTCAGTCGCTCGAGGACATAGCCAGCCCGCTGTCGGCGGTCTCCAAGCCGACGGCTCTGTCGAACCTCACCGGGGCCCCGAGATCGCCGGCCGCCCGGTCCGTGCTCTAGGGAGGGCTGGACGGGACCCGTCGGGGCGCCTGTTGTGCGGACGAGAGGACTCGAACCTCCACCCCNNGCGTCTGCCAGTTCCGCCACGCCCGCGTGGGGCCAGCCTACCGAGTGGAGAATGGCCGCGAAGACCCTGGTGCGGTCGGGGGGAGCGGCGAGGGATGTCCGGGCCACGGGGGGGCGCTGGCTATAGTCGCCGTGTGTCGCCAGCACCAACTTCCTCCTCCCCGTTGGCTCCCGCTGCATCTGGAGCCGATGACGACGCCGCTCAGAGTGCCAGCAGTGCCCAGTATCTGAGCGAGGTCATGGCCGACATCGACGCCGAGGTGCGGCGTCGGAGGGCCTCGGGAGACCTTCCCGCCGGCCTGGAGAGAGAGCTCGACGAGCTGTTCTTGGAGTTCTCACCCGTTGGCCTGCACGGCAAGGCCAGGTTGAGAGAGACGCTGGCTCTTGTCGACGGGTCAGCCTATGTCGACGTGGCCGTACCCACCGAATCCCAAAAGGCGGTCGGGAGCTACGTCAAGCGGCTGATTCGCAAGTCGATGGGCTGGTACATCGGCTTCATCGTCCATCAGATCGTGAAGTTCGCCTGGTCGGTGTCGCGCATGTTCCACGTGGTCGTCGATCATGTGGAGGACTTAGAGGCCGCCGTCGAGACCCAACGGACCCCCGAGCTTCCGGCCAGCGCCGTGCCTCGAACTGTCCCCGGCACCGCCTGGTGGTCCGCGGAAGCGGTAGCCGCCATGAAGGGCGTGAAGGGCCGTGTGCTACAAGGGGAGTGTGGGGGCGGCGAGCTCCTCGACGCACTCATCGCCAGTGGTATCGACGCCTATGGCGTCGATACCGACGACATCGCCATCGAGTCGGCGGTGGAGCGCGGTCTCGACGTCCGGGCAGAATCGGTCCTCGGCCACCTCGGAGTCGTGGCCGACGAGGCACTGTCCGGTCTGATCCTCACCGGCTCGATCCAGTGGTTGCACCCGAACGAGCGGGGCCGCCTGGTCACCCTCGCTACCTCCAGGGTTGCCGTCGACGGGGTCCTCGTCGTGCACTCGGCCACACCCGAGGCCTGGTTGGCCGACTCGTCGCACGTCGTCAGCGACCTGGCACCGGGCCGGCCCCTCCATGCCGAGACCTGGGTCCATCTCATAGAGGACCATGGCTTCCGACAGGTCAACCTGACCTTCGGCGGCGAGGATCGCCGCCTGAAACCTGTGGCCGACACCAACAATGATGCGGCGACCATCAATGCCGCCATCGATGCGCTCAATGCGTTACTCCTTGGTCCGAGCGAGTACCTACTCGTCGCCGTCCGGGAGCGGTGACCTCCGTTCACCAGTTTGTCCCGGCGCTCTTGCCCCGGGATGCCACAGGCGACCACACCCTGGCCCTGCAGGACGCCTTGCGCGGCGTCGGCTGGGAGTCCGACATCTATGTCGAAGCGGCCCATGACGACCTGTGGCACCGTGCCTCGTACTTTGAGCGTTATCCGGAGCGGGCCCGCCCAGGCGACATCCTCCTCTACCAACTGAGCACGGCATCACCTGTAGCCGAGTTCTTGCTGGAGCGGCCGGAGACGTTGGTGCTCGATTATCACAACATCACCCCCTCGTCGTTCTATGACGGATGGGAGGACCACACGAGCGAGAAGGTGGCGCTGGCCCGCGTCCAGGCCTCCCTGCTCGCTCCGGGGGCCACGCTGGGCATCGCCGACTCCGCCTTCAACGCCGACGAGCTCCGGCGCATGGGATGCCGGGCCACGGCCGTGGCTCCCATCCTCGTCGACATCGACGACCATGAGCCCAGGACCGATCCGGCCACCCTGTCCAGATTGACGGGTGCCCACGGCCGGGCGACGGTTCTGTTGTTCGTGGGCCGGCTCTCGCCCAACAAGGCCCAGCACGACCTGGTCGAGGCATTGTGGCTGTATCGCCGGTGGTACGACCCGGGCGCCCTCCTCCACCTGGTCGGGCCAGGGGTGACCGCTTCCTATGTGCAGGCCGTCATGGACCTGGCCGCCGAGCTCGGCCTCTCCGCAGCCGTCAGCCACGACCAAGACCTCACAGACGCGGAGCTGGCTGCCTTCTACGAGGATGCCGACGTCTTCGTGTGCCTTTCCGACCACGAGGGATTCTGCATCCCGCTGCTCGAGTCGATGCGATCAGGACTTCCCATCGTGGCCTACTCGGCCGGCGCCGTCCCTGAGACTCTGGGCCAGGCCGGTCTGCTCCTCGACACCAAGCGGCCGAGCGAAGTAGCGGCCGCCATCGCCCGCATCCGGGGGGACCCGGAGTTGGCCGGCCATCTCGTGGCAGCCGGGCACCACCGGCTCGGCGAGTTCGCCCAGGACCGGACGAAGGCCCGGTTCATCGAGGTGCTCGGCGCGGTGGCCGAGGGTCAGGCCCTCGTCCCATGAAGCTCGCGTTCGTCACCCCCCGCTACGGCACCGAGGTCATCGGCGGAGCTGAGACGGCTGCCCGCATGCTGGCCGAGCGACTGTGCCAGAGGTCCGGATGGACTGTCGAGGTGCTGACCAGCTGCGCCCTCGACCACCTCACGTGGGAGAACACCGAGCCGGCCGGCACCACGACGATCAACGGGGTGACGGTGCACCGTTTCCCGACGGCCAGTCAACGCATGATGGAGTACTTCGAGCTGGACGCCAAGCTGCGGGTCTCGCCCGGTTCGGCCTCTCTGGCCGAATCGAGGGAGTGGGTGGCGCTCAACGGACCGATGTGCCCGGGGCTGATCGATGCCGTGGCCACCACCGATGCCGACGTGGTGGCGTGTTACCCGTACCTGTTCGCCACCACCGTCGACGCCATCGCCGTGTCGAAGGTCCCCACCGTTCTCCATGCCGCCGCCCATGACGAGCCCGCCCTCTACCTCTCGGCCTTCCGTCGCAGCTTCCGGAACATCGACGGGTTCGTCTACCACACCCATGCCGAGCGCGATCTCATGGAGTACGCCTTCGCCAACGGGGCCAAGCCCCAGATCGTGCTCGGCCTCGGAGTGAACGACCCTGCCGGTGACGGGCGCCGCGGCGGGGACATCCTCGGCCTCGGGGAGCGGCCCTATCTCTGCTACCTCGGACGGGTGGACGAGCACAAGGGCTGCGGAATGCTGGCCGAGTACTTCGAGCAGTACAAGCAGCGCAATCCGTCGGACCTGGCCTTGGCTTTCGTCGGCCCCATCTCCGACAAGTCTCCCGACCATCCTGACATCGTGGCCACCGGCACCGTGTCCGAGGCGGACAAGTGGGACGTCCTGGCCGGAGCCCAGGTCATGGTCACCCCCTCTGCCTACGAATCGTTCTCACTGGTGCTGTTGGAGGCCTGGACACTCGGTGTGCCCGTGCTCGTCAATGCCTCGTGCGCGGCGACGATGGAGCACTGCCGCCGGTCCGGCGGGGGATTGTGGTTCGACTCGTATCGATCCTTCGAGGCCACCGTCGATCGACTGGTCGGCGACGCCTCATTGCGGTCGACCCTGGGCGCGGCCGGCCGCCGGTACACCGCCCGTTACTACCGCTGGCCGTCGATCATCGACCGCTACGCGGCGTTCCTCCAAGCCGTGATCGATCGTGGTCCAGCAAAGACCATCGGGACTGAACGCCTTCGGCTGCCCGGGGTTGGCACCGCGTACGTGAGGAAGGGATGAGGACCCGATGAGTGAATCCGAGTCAGCCAGCGAGGCGCTCAGTGCGCCGGACGCGCCGCCGACCGCGCCGCCCATGGCAACGGCCGACGCCGAGCTGTTGGCCGCTTTCGACCGCATGAGTCCTCAAGGCGGCCTGGCCTGGGGCTTTGACGATGCCATGCGCCGGATCATTCATCCCGATGCCGTATCGACGACGGGCGCCGACCCTTGGCCAGGCCTTCCAGACGACCTGTGGATGAGGGGCCGCTCGGCGCGCATCGGCCAGCGTTTCGTCGGCGACGTGGCCGGCGTGCTCGCCGACCTCTTGGCCACCGACGCTCGGACGGTGGCCAGCGCGGCCGTGGCCGGCGCCAATACGGCCACGTGGGACGCTCTGCGCTATCTGGCCGCCCGCGTCGAGTTGTTGGAGGCGCGTGTCGACCCAGCTGGCGTCGAAGTGGCCGAGCTGGCCCTAGACCCGCCGGACATCTCCGAGTGGCTGGACGCGGCGCCCTCATGGCTCCCGACCTCTGGGACCCGAGGGTCCGTCCTCGTCGGCGAATCAGGAGACGGTGTCTTGATGCGAGCACTGACCCAGGCCGGATGGAAGGCCCGAGGGGTCGAGCCGAGGGGCGGTCTGGCCTGGCGTTCACTCGAGGCCCTCGGCGAGGCGGCGGACGACGGGGCTCCGGCGGTCATCTTCGGGGAGGTCATCGGCCACCTCCGGGGCGTGGACGCCGAGAGCTGCAGTGGACTCGTGCTCACCGGCTGTGTCGACCGGGCGGACGTGGCCGGCAACGTTGCCCTTCTCACCGAGTCGCTCCGGGTTCTCCAGCCCCATGGGACGCTGATCATCCTCACAACCGACCAGGAATTCTGGGACGGGTCACGCACGCCACCGCAGCGAGACCTCTCGCCCGGGCGCCCCCTCCACCCAGAGACGTGGTTGCTGCTTCTCGGGCGGGCCGGCATGACCGCCGAGTGGCACCGGCCCCGCACGGGGGTGGTCCACGCCATCGTGGCCAGGGTGGCGACATGAGCGGGGTCCACCTGTTCGTGCCCATGCTCCACCGTCGTGATGCGGTGGGCGAACACACGTTGGCGCTCCGTGACCGACTGAGGGCCCGAGGGGTGGCAAGTCGTATCTACACCGAGCTGCCCGATCCGGCCACCGCCACCGAGACAAGTCACTACCTCGACTACGAGTCCGAGGCCGAGCCCGACGATGTCGTCGTCTACCAGTTCGCCACCGAGTCGGCCATGGCCGGATGGTTGGCTGCCCGTCCCGAGCCGTTGGTCATCAACTTCCACAGCATCACGCCCCCTCAATATTTCGCCCCGTGGAACAACGCCATCGCCCGACTGCAGGTCGAAGCCGGGCAGCAACTTGCGGCTCTCGCCCCACGAGCGTCACTCGGGATCGCCACCTCGGCGTTCACCGCCGAGGAGCTCCGCCGTGCCGGTTGCCCGACAACGGTGGTCGTCCCGGTGGCCGGAGTCCCCGTACCGGCGGAGCCACCCAACCTGGACATGCTCGAGGGCCTGAACAAGAGGTACTCGGGGAGCGGACACCGCTGGCTGTCAGTCGGACGGTGGGCCCCCAACAAAGCTCACCACGAGACGATCGCCGCCCTCTTCGTGGCCAGGATGACGAGCGACCCAGGTGCCCATTTGACCCTCATCGGCTCGCCCACGGAGCCGGCGTACGCCGGTGCCCTGCGCCGCTATGCCGGTGCGCTGGGGCTATCCGACGCGGTCGACTTCGTCTCAGGGGTGAGCAATGAGGAGTTGACCGCCCACTACCGGGCGGCGGACGTGCTCGTGATGCTCTCGGACCATGAAGGCTTCGGGGTCCCGTTGGTCGAAGCCATGAGCCAGGATCTGCCTATCGTGGCCTTCGATGCGGGTGCGGTCGCCGAGGTGCTCGGCGGCAGTGGTGTCCTGCTGGAGGTGAAAGACCCGCGTCGGGTCGCGCTGGCGGTGCATGAATTGTTGGGAGATCCGGGCGAGCAGGCCCGGCTCATCGAGCGGGGGCGGGTGAGGTTTCGAGAGCTTGGCGCCGAGGACGCAGAAAACCTCCTGGTCGAAGCCGTGTTGGGCGTCCCCCGGCCGGGAGTCACTCCCTCTTGAACCCAGTGTTCGCCTCCCCACCCTGCGCCCGCGGCGAGGTGTGAGCCACTAGGCTTTGGCCCATGGACGCCACCCGTCAACTCCTCACGCATGCCCAGATTTCTGATCCGACCTCCGGAATCGCCGATATGAAGTCCGGGACGGAGGTCGGCCCGGGCTCCGACATCTTCCAGCGCCTGTTGAAAGAGCGGATCGTGTTCATTGGATCGGCCATCGATCAGAACACGGCCAATCTGGTCTGCTCCCAGTTGATCCTGCTCGAAGCAGAGAACCAAGATCGCGACATCTCCGTCTACATCAACTCGCCCGGCGGCTCGGTCACCGACGGCCTGGCCATCTACGACACCATGCAGTACGTGCGGTGCGACGTGCGGACGATCTGCGTGGGCCTGGCCGCCTCGATGGGCCAGTTCCTGCTGTGCGCCGGGACCCCGGGCAAGCGGTTCGCCCTGCCCCACAGCCGGATCCTGATGC
>PLSY01000136.1 GCA_003164275.1 Acidimicrobiaceae bacterium
TTGCAATCGTGTTCAAGGTATTCAGAGGGTGTGACGCGGGATCGGGGGCGAGCCGCGGATTGGCCTCGGACAGAGCCAGGGGAAGATGACAGCGTTTGGCGCCGGGGTGATCAGGCTGAGGGTAGCCCTGGCTCAGCGAGGCTGGAAGATGGTGGGGTTCGAGGAGGGCAATCTCGGCAGGCGATGCAGGTCCGACTATGCACCACCTTGCGGCGAAAGGCCCGCTTGCACTGATGGCAAGGCGTCGCCGTGGTCCCATCCGCCATTACCGCCCAGTCTTCCATCGGAGGCAGGAAATGGCGGCTTGAGCAGGAAGGGTGACGTTCGGAGGTGACGTTGAAATGGGGGAGCCCGATCATTGACGGACTGCCGCACTCATTCATGAGCGCCGTGGACTGATCGACGGTCCTGCGACCGCCCAATCGCGGAGTCCGGAATGCCTGCGCCGGCAAGCTGCTGACCAGATGGCCAATGTTAGAGCAGGGCCGTCCATTCCGGTCTTGCAAGATGCAGTTCCCAATCGAGGGTGACGTTCGTTCCAAGCTAACGGTGGTACTCCGGCGTGCAGGGTGACACGGGCGCCGCCTCCGAGCACCAGGACTTCTCACCAGGGTGACGTCGACAGTAGCAACCACAACCCAGAGGTGACGTTGGAGGTGACTCTGCGCATTCAAAGGTGACGTGGCACGCGGGGATTCTCAATTGAGGGTGACATTGGTGTTCGGAAACTGCCCCCAAGCGGGTGACGTTCAAGGTGACGTGCACGTGAACGATGGACGACGTCAGCGGACCTGGAGATTGGAGCTCGACGATGGAACCAGATGACTCTACGCAACCGAAGTCCACCCTGGGGTCGGCGACGATTCATCCGACCGTTCCCCAGTCGACCGATGGGGAGCCTGTCCACCTTCAAGCCGCCTTCGACGGATCAGACCGGTCCTCAGGGATTTCGATCGCCAAGGATCGGCTGGTATTCACTGTGGTTGAAGCTGCGTATCTCCTCAACATCTCACGGGCCTTTGCCTACGAGCTGGTCGCCCGGGGAGAGCTACCGGCGATCCGCCTTGGGCGCCGGATCGTCATCCCCCGCGTCGGATTGGAGAAGTTGCTCGGCCCTTCTCACTGCTAGGAGGAAGCACGGCATCGGTCGGCATGCACCTCCTTCGGGCCGCCACATCTGCCGTTTGACGCCTCGCTGCGAGAATTCCCCGCGAGCAGCCCTCACCGGGCGGTCCATGGTGAGGCACCACTTCCGGCGAACGCCGTTTCCTCTAGGCTTTCGTCTTGCGGTCATTGAGGAGGAGTCGGCATCCCATGGCCCGAGGGAGTTGAATTGACCCCCGCCTCACGCCGCCTCCTCGTCTGCGGTGTCTTTCACCTCCTCGCCGCTCTCGACGACGTACACGCTCGTCGCCATTGTCGCAGTCGCGACCAGTTCCTCCCCGTAGGAGGCGACGAGGTCGACGAGCTCACTGCGTGCCTCACTGATGCGCTGCTCCCAGGTCAACCGTTCGTCCTCGGCAAGGGGACGTCGGTTCTCGAGCTGGTCGGCCAGGGCAGCCCCGGTCATGGCGTCGGCACCTCCGCAGGCGGCGTCGTAGAAGGCAGCCACCGAAGCCAGGTGACGGGCGAGTGACAACGTGATGGCCTCGGCGGCCAGCTCGATTTGACTGCGTGCAGGCTCAGCTGCGGCCAGGAAGCGGCCGCGGCTCCGCTCGAGACGTCGCTCCGCCCGATGGACTCGTCGGGCGTTGGTGTTTCGCTTTCGGGCGCGGACCAGTTGGGCCCGCACCCCCCTCCCAGCCAGGCGGTAGCCGAGGAGTAGGGCGGCCCCGTCGATCACCAGGGCCAGGGCACTGAAGGTCAGGACACCGAGCAGGAAACTCGGTGCCGCCAGGTGGACCATGTCCGCCGCGCTCACCATGCGGGCGGTCCGCATGGTGGCAGCCATCACCCCGAAGGCCAAGGCCGCCCCCAGTCCAACTGCCACCAGGATCCGTTCTCCGGAATGGCCTACGTCGTCATGGCGGTCCCGCACCCGCCCTCCGACGTCGACCAGTGCCACCACCTGGGCGATGCCAGCGATGGAGGCAATGGCCCAGGTGGTGACCATGTCCATCCCCAGCACTTCGAGCACGACCGCGTCGAGGCCGGCCGAGGCGGCGCACAGGCCGACCAGCCACGCCCACCAGAACAGCGCGACCCGCCGGGTGTCCCCCGGCTCGACCGGTTCCTCATGGCCAAGCTCCTCGGCCGCCAGGTGGCGCAGCCGCGTCCGGCGGACCTCGAGGGTCGCGCCCCTCCGCCGCAACCTCTGGCGCCACCGCCCACGATCCCGCTCGAACGAAGCCGCCACCACTGCCAGCTCACCGACGGCCCGGGCCTCGATGACCGCCACTCCCGCAGGGGCAGTGGGGCCGATCTGGTCGTCTCCCCACGGTTGGGCGGCAAATCGGGCGCCGGCCTCTGATCCGGCGACCTCATAGGTCGCCGGATCAGAGGCGAACAGCCTGCGCACCAGGCGTCCCAGCCGCCAAGTCGACGGGACCGCCCGGATCACCACATCCACCCCCTTCCGGTCAGGTCCCTGTCCATTGGCCTCCTCCTTCCTGTCCCCTCGACGTCCGTCGTCCAGGGGAGAAGCGCCAAGGAGTCCTGACTTGTGACAAGGGAAATTAGGAAGACATTCGCTCCCCTGAACAGGGAGTTCTCGCGCGCGGGAAAACGCGTACTAGCTGCGCGCTGAGCGCGTTGAGACAACACCTTCCGGAGGCCGGAGAGGCCGGACCTCCGGAAGGAGCCTCAGATGCCCGAGAACCACTTCACTGCCGGTCCCGAGTCCGAGACCGCCACCGAGGCAGGCCCACTGGCCGAGTGGGCCAGGCGCCAAGAACTCGACCTGGTCCGGATCCCGGAGATCGGGGACGCCGAGCGGATCCTCGGCGAGGTCGCCGTCCACGTCTTCGACTCGCCGGATCTCGCCAAGCTGTTCCGGGACATGTCGTGGAAGCTGAACAATGACCGCCAAGATGCTCGGGTCCGGTTGAACGGCGACGAGTCCTCCCGGGTGGCCTTCCATGCCGCAACCGAACGACTTGCTCGCCTCGGCTACCTCAGCCGGTCGAGCCAGAATGGCGACGTCTTCTCGGCGACAATCCCCTCGCCGGGCAAGGGCATGGTCGATCGGCGCCTCAGCCAGTTCCTGAGCGGAGGCTGGCTCGAGGCAGGGGCGCTCGCCTTGGCCCAGCGCGTCCTTGGCTCGACCGAGGTGACCCTCCATCCGAACGTCGAGGTGAACGCCGGTGATCGAAAGGCCGAGTTCGACCTGCTGGCACTGTCCGGTGCCAGCGCCACACCTCTCATCGTCGAGTGCAAGAGCGGGGGCGACGTGGAGCAGCACTTCCTCCGCTTCGCCGCCATCAGCCGGATGGCAGGAGTGAGCGGCCCGCACGCCGTCCTGTTGGTGCGGGCCATCGACCCCCAGACCGCAGCAGACGCCTCCTGTCTCCACGACATCACGGTTCTGACCCCGGAGCAGTTCGGGAGCCACCTGCAGGACCTCTTCGGGATCGCCGTCAATGGGATGCATTTGGTGTCCGAGAGTGTGGCTTCATGAAGTGGCAGGTCTTCCGGCCTTTCGCCAACAGGACTTCGGACCGGGGCACGGGAGTACCCGTGCCCCATGGCGCCAGATCGCCCATCCCCCACAGAATGACGCACGAGCCCGCAACGCACGCTTTCAGATCAGATGTCCAGATCAATTGGGTTTGGGGCCCTTTATGCAGCAATCGCCATATTGCATCCTGAGATTCATTCGCTTGATCTCAAAGCCATAATCCAAGCCATAAAGTCGGACGAACCGAGTCAATCCGAGTTCAACTATCTGGACGGTCGGAATGAATACATCCAGGTCAGGGGCATTGAGCGCTACTCGGTGGACGCCGCTAGTCGCACTTGAAAAGCCGTGAGGGGCAACCC
>PLSY01000276.1 GCA_003164275.1 Acidimicrobiaceae bacterium
AGCGTCTGGGGCGTGATGGCCTCGACGTCCTGGGTCGTCATGCGCTCGCGGACCACGCGCTCCATACGTGAAAGGCCGACGCGCACCTGGTTCTGGATCAGCTCGCCCACCGAGCGGATGCGGCGGTTGGCGAAGTGGTCCTGGTCGTCGATGCGGTAGTTGGACTCACCGTCGGCCATGTGCTTCGCCAGGTGGAGCATGTAGGTCGACGACGCCAGGATCTCAGACGGGCTGAGCACACCCTGGGTGGGCGTCGGGCGCTCCAGATCGATCTGGAGGATGTCGGAGATGCGCTCGATCTCCGGCCCCAGCTTCCGGTTCAGCTTGTAGCGGCCGACCCGGGTGAGGTCATAGCGCTTCGGGTTGAAGAAGGCATTCTCGAAGTACTGGCGGGCCGCCTCGACCGAGAGCGGCTCGCCGGGACGGGCACGCTTGTAGATCTCGAGAAGCGCCTCTTCCCGCGTGGGAGCAAGATTCTGCTCTTTTTCCCACTGGCCCTCCAAGAAGTCGAAGTGGCGGACGAAACGCTCGAGGAAGGCGGGATCCTCGTAGCCGAGGGCACGCAGGAGCACGAACAGCGACAGACGGCGCTTGCGGGCCACGCGGCATCCTGCGGTGACGTCCTTGCCGGGTTTGGCCTCTACATCGAATTCGATCCACTCGCCCCGGTAGGGGTGGATGGTGCCGGTGAACACCGTCTTGGCGTCACGGCCCGGCTGGAAGATCACACCGGGCGAGCGAACCAGCTGGCTCACCACGACGCGCTCGGTTCCATTGACGATGAAGGTGCCCTTGTCGGTCATGACCGGGAAGTCGCCCATGAACACCGTCTGCTCTTTGATCTCGCCGGTGGCGGCGTTCATGAACCTGGCCCGCACGAAGACCGGCGCGGCGTACGTCATGTCCTTTTCCTTGCACTCCTCGACCGAGAACTTCGGTGGTGGGCGCAGGTCGGGGTCGGTCGGGTCGAACTCCAGCTCGAGGCTCAGTTGACCGGTGAAGTCCTCGATGGGGCTGATGTCGTTGAACGTCTCCGCCAAGCCTCTGTCCAGGAACCACTGGAATGAGTCACGCTGGATGGCGACGAGGTCCGGTAGCGGCAGGGCCTCATCGATGTTGGCGAAAGAAAAACGTTCCGGGCTGTTGGACCGTGTAGGCAACGGCCTACTCCTCCCAGTTGCAGGGCGAATGGGGATACGACGGGATGTTGCGGTGATGCGCTGTTGCTGCGGTACTACATAGAACGGCGAGACATGTTCGAAAGAATTCTCAAGGGTCGACAACTACCGCCGGAGCGGTCGAAGGGGGCGCCGGGGCGCGCGTCAATCAGCCAGAATACTGAGGAAGGCGGAGGGAGCAGGCACGGCAACCAACAATCCTAACCGGAAGCGCACAGGATCACAAGCGCGACGGCCGAGATAGCCGATTCAGCAGGCAGGGTAAGGGTAGGAGACCCGCACCTCGCCGTCAAGGATGTCACGACCCCGGTCGGCCACCGAGCACCAACGGGCTCCTTGATCGCGTCGGGAAGGCGGGGCGACAGCTCACGCAGAGGTTCTGACGCCCGTGTCCCGGGCGCCAGAACCCTTGGCGGCTACTTCAGCTCAACCGTGGCACCAGCTGCTTCGAGCTGGGCCTTGGCCTTTTCGGCATCGTCCTTGTTGGCCTTCTCGATGACCGGCTTCGGGGCACTGTCCACCAGGTCCTTGGCCTCTTTCAGTCCGAGGCTGGTCAGTGAGCGGACTTCCTTGATCACCTGGATCTTCTTGTCGCCGGCCGCGGTCAGGATGACATCGAACTCGGTCTTCTCTTCTTCACCACCGCCGGCGTCACCACCGCCGGCGGGGGCGGCTGCAGCAACGGCCACGGGGGCCGCTGCCGTCACTCCGAACTTCTCCTCGAACTCTTTGAGCAGTTCGCTCAGCTCGAGCACGGACAGCTCAGCGATGCCGTCCAGAATCTGGTCCTTGGTCAGGGTGCCTGCCATTGTCATAACTCCTTGTTTCTCTGTGTTCGTTCGGTTGGATGCGATGTTGGTGCTTGTACTGGGCCGGTTGTCCGACCGGACTACTCGGCTGTGGGCGCCTCGTCGGTCGACGATGCCACCTCTGTCTCAGCCTCGGCCACCGGTGCGGCCTCTGGCGCATCGGATGCAGCTGGAGCATCTACCCCCTCGGCGTCGGCTGGCGGTGCCGTCTCTGCCACCTCGGGCTCAGCCGCAGGGGCCTCGTCGCTGTCGGCGGTCACGAGAGTCTCGCCACCGGCCTGGCGCTGGTCGATGAGTGCGGAAAGGCCATAGGCCAGGTTCCTTGGCACAGCCTCGATGAGTCCGGCCAGCTGCCGAAGCGGAGCGGCGAGGGCACCGGCGAACTGCGCCAACAGGGTGTCCCTGGAGGGCAGATCGGCGAGGACGCCCATGTCCGAGGCCGAAAGCACCCCGGTGCCGACCACACCGCCCTTGACGACCAAGTTGGGGTTGTTGCGGGCGAAGTCCCGGAGGGCCTTGGCGACCGCGCTCACATCTCCCTGCACGAAGGCGATGGCCGTCGGCCCGGTCAGCATGTCGCTGATGCCCGACTGGGGTCCGTCGGCCACGGCCAGCTTGACCAGCGTGTTCTTGTAGACCTTGTAGTCACCGCCGGCTGTCGCCAGCTCCCGGCGCAGTTCGGCCAGCTCGGACACGGTAAGGCCGCGGTACTCGGTCAGGACGGCACCGTCAGCTGCTTCGAGGCGCTCTTTGACCTCGGTGACAACGGCGACTTTGTCAGCCCTCGGATTGTCCATCGGTTCCTCCGCTGAGCACTGAGCTCAGATCTGGGCCGCAGACACCAACGAGTGGCACGCGCCAGGCTCGAAGCCTTGCGCGGAACGCCTCATCAGGCGGACCCGTACTGGGTCCCTTCGGTGCCATTTCGGCACACCGGAGGTCTACGGCAGTTCATGAAACTAGAAAAAGAATACTTTAGCCTAACTTCGACTCGCCGACCAGCCCCGCCGGGCCAGAGGCACGCCGGCTAGGCGCTGGCGATCAGCTCGTCATCGACCTGGCGGGCCAGCAGGGGGTCGATGTGGACGCCAGGACCCATGGTCGACGACAGGGTGACAGCCTTCACGTACCGGCCCTTGGAGGAGGCCGGCTTCGCCCGGTGGATCTCCTCCATCACCGCGTGCATGTTCTCCAGCACCTGGGCACGTTCGAACGACGCCTTGCCGATCCGGATGTGGATATTGCCGACCTTGTCGGTCCGGTACTCCACTCGTCCGCCCTTGAACTCGATGACCGCCTTCTCGACGTCGTCGGTCACTGTTCCCGTCTTCGGGTTGGGCATGAGACCACGTGGGCCGAGCACCCGGCCGAGCGTCCCGACCTGGCCCATGAGGTCGGGGGTGGCGATGGCGATGTCGAAGTCCAAGAAGCCGTCTTTCACCCGCGCCACCAGATCGTCGGCACCAACCTCATCTGCACCGGCGGCCCGCGCCTCGGTGGCCTTCTCACCGGCGGCGAAGACGACGACTCGGGCCGTCCGTCCGGTCCCGGCCGGGAGGGACAAGGTGCCGCGCACGATCTGGTCGGCTTTGCGGGGGTCGACCCCCAGACGGATGGCCAACTCGATGGTCTCGTCGAAGGATGCCTTGGCGGACGACTTGACGAGGTCGATGGCGTCGACCGGGTTGTAGAGGTGCTGGCGATCGAACGTGGCGATACTCGCCTTGTACTTCTTTCCTCTGGACATGCTGATTCTCCGTTTTTTCTCGAATGTGCGCGTTGGTCGGCCTCAGCCGGCGACGGCGATCCCCATGGAACGTGCGGTGCCCTCGACCTGGCGCTTTGCCGCCTCGAGGTCGGCGGTGTTCAGGTCGGGAAGCTTCACAGCTGCGATCTCGGCCACCTGGGCACCGGTCACGGTGCCCACCTGCTCGCGACCGGAGGTCGCCGCACCCTTTTCAAGACCGGCCGCGGCCCGAAGGAGAGCCGGGGTGGGCGGGGTCTTCAGGACGAAGGAGAACGTACGATCCTCGTAGATCGAGATCTCGACCGGAATGATCGATCCCTTCTGGTTCTCCGTTGCAGCGTTGTACTGCTTGCAGAAGTCCATGGTCTGGACCCCGTGTGGCCCGAGAGCCGTTCCCACTGGCGGCGCGGGGGTGGCACCGCCTGCCGGCAGCTGGATCTTCACGACCGTAAGGACGCGCTTCTTCGGTGGCATTAGTTGATTCTCCTTACCTGGGTCCGCAGCCCTAGAGCTTTGCGACCTGGCTGAATTCGAGTTCTACAGGGGTCTCACGGCCGAAGATGTTGACCAGGACCTTGAGTTTGAGCTGGTCCTCATTGATCTCGGCGATCTGGCCAGAGAAGTCGGCGAAGGGTCCTTCCTTCACACGGACCGTCTCTCCGACCTCGTGCTCCAGGCGTGGCCGGCTGCGCTTGGCAGGAGCCTCGCCGCCTTCCACCTTCACCTGGAGGATTCCTTCGACCTCGCGGCGCGAAAGAGGCGTGGGCTTGGTGCCCGGGCCGACGAAGCCGGTGACGCCGGGGGTGTTGCGGATCACGGCCCAGCTGTCGTCGTCGAGTTCGCAACGGCACAGCAGGTATCCCGGGAAGACCTTCTTCTGGACGACGACCTTCTTGCCGTTCTTGAACTCGGTGACGTCCTCCATCGGGATGACGACCTCGTAGATGCGGTCCTCCATCCCCATCGACGCCGTCCGGCTGTGCAGGTTCGACTTCACCTTGTTCTCGTACCCGGC
>PLSY01000265.1 GCA_003164275.1 Acidimicrobiaceae bacterium
GGGGCATGGCCCGACACGGCGGCGGTGCCTTCTCGGGCAAGGATCCCTCCAAGGTCGACCGGTCGGCGGCCTACGCCGCCCGCTGGGTGGCGAAGAACCTGGTGGCTGCGGGCGCCGCCTCGCGCTGCGAGGTGCAGGTGGCCTACGCCATTGGCGTGGCCCGCCCGGTCTCGGTGCTGGTCGAGACCTTCGGCACCGAGCAGGCGGACCCCAACAAGATCGCCGAGGCGGTGGACGCGGTGTTCGACCTGCGACCGGCGGCCATCGTGCGAGACCTCGACTTGTTGCGGCCCATCTACCAAAAGACGGCGGCCTACGGTCACTTCGGGCGCAACGAGAAAGAGTTCACCTGGGAGGACACCGGCCGGGCCGATGACTTGAAGCAGGCCCTCGGACTCTGACCAGCCCGGCTGGAGCAGTCGTACCGGCCGGGGAGCCCGCTCAGGGCCCGACCGGTGACGGCGGTGCCGGTGAAGTGGCGGCCACCGTCGTTGACTCGGACCGGCTGGTCCGAGTCGTCCCTGACGTACCGGCCATCCACCGTCGTTTCGACTACTCGGTTCCAGACGCCCTGGCCTCACAGGTCGGGGTGGGCAGCCGGGTCCGCGTCGAACTCCACGGCCGCCGGGTCGGCGCCTGGGTGGTCGAGGACGATGTGGAGCCCACCGCCAATGTGACGGTCAAGCCACTGGCCGGATCGAGTGGTGAGGGACCTCCGGCTCCGGTGGTCGAACTGGCGGCGTGGGCGGCGTGGCGCTGGGCCGGGCCCATGTCGTCGTTCCTTGGGACGGCCTCGCCGGCCCGCGTGGTCCGTCGTCGACCGTCCAGCCGAGACACAGCGCCAGCCCCTCGGCCGGCCTCTCCCGGTGGGGGGTCGGTGGCCCTCGTGGACTCGGCCCTGGCCGAGGTCGGACGCCCAGCCGTCGTGCGGCTGGCCCCGGCGCTCGACGGTGCCCTGGTGGTGCTCGAGGTGCTCCACCGCCTGGACCCGGAGGGGATCGTCGTCCTCGTCCCGTCCCACCATCGGGCCACCGAGCTCGCCAGGCGGCTGAGGGGCGCCGGGTGCCCGGTGGCACTCCTGCCCGACGAGTGGGAGGCAGCAGCCTTCGGGGCCAGGGTGGTCGTCGGCACGCGGGTGGGGGCCTGGTCCCCCGTCCCGCGCCTGCGTGCGGCCGTCGTCCTCGATGCCCACGACGAGGCCTATCGGGAGGAGCGGGCGCCGACATGGTCGGCCGTCGACGTCCTGGTCGAGCGGGGACGCAGGGAGGGGGCACCGGTGATCTTGGTCTCGCCCTGTCCGCCAGTCGCCATGACGGAGGGACGAACGGTCGTAGTCACCCCCCGGGGCGTCGAGCGGCGGGGCTGGCCCGTGCTCGAGGTGGTCGACCGGACGGGCGATGATCCGCGCACCGGCCTGTTCTCGGAGCGGTTGGCCCACCTCCTCCACTCCGTGCTCGACCGACCAAGTGGACGCTGTGTGTGCATCCTCAACCGCACCGGCCGCACTCGCCTCCTAGCCTGCAAGAACTGCGGGGCCTTGGCCACGTGCACCCGATGCGGCGGGGCGATGGCCCAGCCCGAGCCGGCGGGAGCCCTCCGGTGCCAGCGCTGCGAGGAGGTCCGCCCCGCTGTCTGCGCGGTGTGTGATTCGACCCGCTTCAAGGTCCTGCGCATCGGCGTGACCCGGGCCACGGAGGAGCTGTCGGCCCTGAGCGGCGTCGCCGCTACCGAGATCACCAGCACCTCGGAGCCGACGGCGGCCAGGGGGGCCCGCCTGGTGGTGGGCACCGAGGCAGCCCTGCACCGGGTCGGCGGGGCCGATGCGGTGGCCTTCCTCGACATCGACCAACACCTGTTGGCCCCCCGGTTCTCGGCCGGAGAGGAGTCTCTGGCCCTGCTGGCCCGGGCGGCCCGACTGGTCGGCACGAGGGAGGGGGGCGGCCGGATCCTGGCCCAGACCCGCATTCCCGACCACGAGGCCCTACAGGCTGTGCTCCATGCCGACCCCGGCCTGCTCGCCGCCCCCGAGCGAGCCCTGCGCCAGGTGCTCGGGCTCCCGCCCTTCGAGGCCATCGCCACCCTCGGCGGCCCGGGCGCCCCGGGCTATGCCCAGTTGCTCCGATCCATCAGCGGCATCAGCGTGTCTTCGATGGAGGGCGACCGCTGGCTCGTCAAGGCCCCCGACCACCAGGCGATGAGCGATGCCCTGGCTGCCGTGCCCCGCCCGGCCGGGCGCCTCCGGGTGGAGGTGGACCCAACCGACGCATGACCGTCGCCGTGTCGGGGGCCGGACCGTGACTGCGGCGAACGAGAACTCGACGAGTGGCATGCCCTGTCCCCGCTCCTCGTAGAATGGAGCTATGTCCTCGTACTCTGTCCGTGTCTACGGCGACCCGGTGTTGAAGCAGACTGCCCGCGTCGTCGATCACGTCGACGGAGCTCTCGTGCGCCTGGTCGACGACATGGTGGAGACCATGTACGACGCCGAGGGTGCCGGGCTGGCCGCTCCCCAGGTCGGGGTGCAGAGGCGTCTGTTCGTCTACGACGTGGGCGACGGGCCCGAGGTCATCATCAACCCGCTGATCGAAGAGGTGGGCGGGGAGTGGTACCACGACGAGGGCTGCCTCTCCATCCCGGGGCTGCGGCTCGGCATCGTCCGACCGAACGAGGTCCACATCACCGGCTACAACCTCGATGGCAAAGAGGTCTCCATCGAGGCCGACGAGTTCTTGGGCCGGGTCTTCCAGCACGAGGTCGACCACCTGGACGGCGTGCTCATGCTCGAACGCTTGGAGGATGACCAGCGCAAGCAGGCGCTCCGGGTGCTGCGTGACCGGGCCCTCGGCCTCGATACCACGGCCATGGAGGCCAAGCTGGNNGACCCGGTTGCGGGATCACCCGTCCGGTAGCGTCTCGGCATGGCTCGCCTGGTCTTTCTCGGAACCCCTGAGGCGGCCGTAGAGCCACTCAGGCGCCTTGTCGCCGTTGGCCATGACGTGGCCCTCGTCGTGACCCGGGCCGACAAGAGGCGGGGCCGGGGGAGTGCGCTCGTGCCCAGTCCGGTCAAAGCGGCGGCCACCGAGCTGGGCCTCGATGTCACCGACCACCTCGCCGAAGTCCTGAACGTCGACGCCGATCTCGGCGTCGTCGTCGCCTACGGCCGGATCATCCNNGCTGGTGCCCAGCCCGGTGAAGGCCGCGGCGACGGCCCTGGGGCTGGCCGTGACCGATGACCTGACCGAGGCCGTGGGCGTCGGGGCCGAACTCGGGGTGGTCGTGGCCTACGGCCGCATCATCCCGACGGCGGTCCTCGACCGGCTGCCCATGGTCAACGTGCACTTCTCGTTGCTGCCCCGCTGGCGCGGGGCGGCACCGGTCGAGCGGGCCATCCTGGAGGGTGACGCCGAGACCGGGGTGTGCCTCATGGCCGTTGCCGCCGGCCTCGACACCGGCGGCATCTATGCCGAGGAATCGACCGTCATCGGCCCAGAGGAAACGGTCGAGGAGCTGCGGGCCCGGCTGGTGACGATGGGGTCGGACCTCTTGGAGGAGCACCTTCGCCATGGGCTGAGCGGACTGCCAACGGCCCGGGACCAGAACGGCACCGCCTCGTACGCCGAGAAGATCCTGCCCGGAGACTTCGAGCTGCACTGGGACAGGTCGGCCGTCGAAGTCATGCGGGTCATCCGTCTCGGGCGGGCATGGACGACCTTCAGGGGAAGGCGGCTCGGCGTGCTGCGAGCCAAAGAGGTGGCCGCCAGTCACGAGGACCGGGGCAGAGGCGATCGTGACGATGCCGAGAGCTACCCCGTTCCCGGCTCCCTGGTCGATGCCCAGGTGGCCACGGCCGGAGGCGGCTCGATCGGCCTGGTCACTGTCCAGCCCGAGGGCAAGCGCCCGATGGACGCCCGGGAGTGGCGCAATGGGGTCCGGCCCGTGCCGGGCGAGGCGTTCGGGACCTGAGATGTGCGAGAACCCCCACCGGTAGGCTCAACGGCCATGGAGCCGACCTCGTCCGCCCAACCGATGCGCTTGGCCCCGTCGATCCTCTCGGCCGATTTCGGCAACCTGGCCGCCGCCGTTGACCTCGTGACTCCCGGCAGCGACTGGCTCCACGTTGACGTCATGGACGGCCACTTCGTTCCCAACTTGACCATCGGCCCACCGGTCGTCTCTTCGCTGCGCGACCACACCGACCTGTTCTTCGACACCCACCTCATGATCACCGATCCGGCGCGTTACCTCGAGCCGTTCCGGGACGCCGGGTCGAATGGTTGCACGGTCCATGTCGAGGTCGGCCAGACCGGTGCCCTCATCGCCCAGATGCGGGACCTCGGGCTCAGGGTCGGTCTCGCGGCCAATCCCGACACGCCGTTCGAGGCTGTCGAGCCCTATCTCGACCAGGTCGACCTCATCTTGTGCATGACGGTGTTCCCGGGTTTCGGCGGTCAGTCCTTCATCGCCGAGGTGATGCCGAAGGTCCGGCGGGTCCGAGAGGCCGCCCTGGCCGCTTCACTCAGCCTCGACGTCGAGGTCGACGGCGGCATCGACGAGACCACCGTCGTCGATGCCGCCCGCAGTGGGGCCAACGTGTTCGTAGCCGGGTCCGCCGTGTTCGGGCGGCCTCACCCCCTGGAGTCGGCCACAGCCATCCTCCGGGCCGCCATAGGGGCGACCTCGGCGTACGAGGAACGGTCCTGAGCGGGAGCGACGAGCCCATCCAGGTGAGCGACGCCACGTGGATGGACCGGGCTATCGAAGCAGCAGACCGGGTCCGCACCACCACGTCTCCCAATCCCTGGGTCGGTGCCGTCGTGGTCGGTGCCGGCCCCGGACGGCCATGGTTCTCCGGGGCGACCGCGCCACCTGGGGGCCCCCATGCCGAGGTCACCGCTCTGGCCGCCGCGGGAGCGGCGGCCAGAGGGGGCACGCTCTATGTGACCCTCGAGCCCTGCGCCCACCACGGCCGGACCCCGCCGTGCACCGAGGCGGTCATCGCCTCGGGGGTCCGACGGGTGGTCGTCGGCATGGAGGACCCCGACCCGGCCGTTCGGGGCCGCGGCGTGGCCGGCCTTCGGGCCGCGGGGCTCCAAGTGGAGGTGGGCGAGGGCGAGTCGAAGGTGGGCGAGCAACTGGCCCCCTACCTGAAGCATCGTCGTACGGGTCGGCCGTTCGTGGTGCTGAAGCTGGCCGCCACCCTCGACGGCCGGATCGCCGCCCCCGACGGCACCAGCCAGTGGATCACCGGCCCCGAGGCCCGGGCCGACGCCCACCGCCTGCGCTCGGCCAGCGACGCCATCTTGGTGGGGGCGGGCACGGTGCGGTCCGACAACCCGACCCTCACCGTCAGGCTCCCGTCCGACGACCCCGCCTTCCGCCCGCCGGACGGCCAGCCTCTCCGGGTCGTGCTCGGTCGGGCGCCATCGGGGGCGGCGGTCGAGCCGGCCCTCGAAATGGGCGGGGACCTGGGCACGGTCCTCGACGATCTCGGCGCCCGGGGCGTGCTGCAGGTCCTGGTGGAGGGTGGAGCGAGCGTCGCCCATGGCTTCCATGCCGCCGGACTTGTCGATCGCTACGTCGTCTACCTGGCCCCAGCCCTCTTCGGTGGGGACGACGCCCGACCCCTGTTCGCCGGGCCTGGCGCACCCACCCTCGACGCCCTGTGGCGGGGAGAGGTGCGCTCGGTGACTAGCCTGGGGGGCGATTTGCGAGTGGAATTGTCGGCCGCCAAAGGCTGAAGCCCTGCCCAGCAGCGTCAGAAATACCTAAGGCCAGCCGTTTGCCGGCCGACATAGAAGGGGGACAGTTGCTGGAGTCCAAGGCTGCGCGCTGGCCCGACATCGAGGCCCGTACGGAATGATCAGGAGCATCGGTTCGACACTGTCGGGCGCGACGCGTCAAATAGATAGAGGGAGACAAAGGGTCAATGCCCTTCTCAGCAGTTGAGGATGCGATAGCGGCGGTTGGTCGGGGCGAGATCGTGGTCGTGGTCGACGACGAGGACCGCGAGAACGAGGGCGACCTGATCATGGCCGCCGACGCGGTNNAGATCGCCTTCTTTTTGGCCCACACCTCCGGACTCATCTGCGTACCGCTCACTCCCGAGCGGGTCGAGCATCTGGACCTGCCGCTCATGGTGACGTCAAACACCGAGGTCCAACGGACCGCCTTCACCGTCAGCGTCGACTACCGCCACGGGACGACCACCGGTATCTCTGCATCCGACCGGGCCACCACCATCAAGGCGCTGGCCGACCCNNGGGCGGGGTGCTGAAGCGGGCCGGCCATACCGAGGCGGCCGTCGATCTGGCCCGCGCCGCTGGGATGTCGCCGGCCGGCGTCCTTTGCGAGGTGGTGAGCGAGGACAAGGCCACCATGGCCCGACTGCCCGAGCTCACCGTGTTCGCCAAGAAGCACGGGCTCCACCTCATCTCCATCGCCGACCTCATCCGATACCGGCGCCGCAAGGACAAGCTGGTCCGCCGGGTGGCCGATGCCCGCATCCCGACCGACTTCGGCGAGTTCACCGTCTATGCCTACGAGTCCGTGCTGGACGGCGAGCAGCACGTCGCCCTGGTCAAAGGGGACCTGCACGAGCAGGACGCCACCTTGGTCCGGGTCCACAGCGAGTGCCTCACGGGCGACGTCTTCGGCTCTCTTCGCTGTGACTGCGGGCCGCAGCTCCACGCCGCCATGGCGGCAATCAACCAGAACGGGTCCGGTATCCTCGTCTACCTGCGTGGCCACGAGGGTCGGGGCATCGGTCTCGCCCACAAGCTGCGGGCCTACAACCTGCAAGAGGCCGGCTTCGACACGGTGGACGCAAACTTGGAGCTCGGACTGCCGGCCGACTCGCGGGAGTACGGCATCGGGGCACAGATCCTCGTCGACCTCGGAGTGACGTCGATGCGCCTCATGACCAACAATCCGACCAAGTATGGCGGCCTCGAGGGCTTCGGCCTCGATATCGTCGAGCGGGTGAACATCCAGCCGATCCCAACTCCGGAGAACATCGAGTACCTGCGGACCAAACGGGAGCGGATGGGCCACCTCCTCGAGGGCCTCGATGACGTCCTCTGACCGCACCGCCTTACCCCCTGACGCCAAAGCCCGCATCGCGTCCCGCGTCGGGACGACCATCGACGGCACCGCGGTGCCGTCGGACATGCGGGTCGGCTTCGCCTGCGCCGAGTTCAATGGCGGCATCACCGACCGCTTGCTCACCGGGGCCATCGACGCCTTGGAGGAGTTGGGCTGCGACCTCGGTCGATCGGTGGTGACTTGGGTGCCCGGGGCTTTCGAGCTCCCTGTGGTGGCCCAGGGCCTGGCCCAGTCCGGCGCCGTCGACGCGGTGGTCTGCCTCGGGGCGGTCATCAGAGGTGACACCGGCCACTACGAGTTCGTGGCCGGCGAGTGCGCCTCGGGCCTCCAACGGGTGCAGCTCGACACCGGCATTCCCATCGTCTTCGGCGTGCTGACCACCGAAACCGTCGAACAGGCCCTCGAGCGCTCCGAGCCCGACCACACCAACAAGGGCCGCGAGGCGACCCTCACCGCCTGCCAGACCAAAGGGGTCCTCGATGGGGTGGCCACCGTCTCCACCGGCGGCCGGGTCGGATTCTCCGTCGGGAAGCGCTGATGCTCCGCATCGTGCTGCCGAAGGGCTCGCTCGAGCGGGCCACGCTGGACCTGTTCGCCGATGCCGATCTGGCTGTCACCCGTTCGTCGGACGTGGACTACCGGGCGGCCATCGACGACCCACGGGTGGCCGAGGTGCGCATACTGCGTCCCCAAGAGATCCCCTTGTATGTGGCCGATGGGCTCTTTGACGTGGGCATCACCGGGCGTGACTGGATCGAGGAGCGGGGGAGCGACGTCGTCTCCCTCGGCACCCTCCAGTACTCCAAGGCCACGTCCAACCCGATCCGCGTGGTCCTGGCCGTGCCGACTGAGTCGCCTGTCTCCTCGGTCACCGACCTGGCCGACTCGGCCACGGGAACCGGGGGCGCTTTGCGGGTCTCGACCGAATACCCCGAACTCACGAGGAAGTACCTCGAGCGCCACGGCGTGAATGCCGAGGTCAGCCTGTCCTATGGCGCCACTGAGGCCAAAGTGCCCGACATCGCCGACTGCGTGGTCGAAATCACCGAGACGGGACGGGCCCTGCGGGCCGCGGGGTTGAAAATCGTCGAAACCCTGCTCGTCTCCCATACCGAGCTCATCGCCAATCCGAAGTCGGCGGCCGACCCCGACAAGCTCCACGCCATGGAGCAGCTGCTCACCCTCCTCCAGGGGGTCCTGGAGGCGAGGGGCAAGGTCCTCGTCAAGCTGAACGTCGCAGCGAGCCAGCTCCCCGGGGTGATCGAGATGCTGCCGTCGCTCCGCTCGCCGACGGTGTCCGAGCTCTTCGGCGGCGGCGGCTTCGCCGTCGAGACGGTCGTGAAGAAGTCGGAGATCAATGTCTTGATCCCCGCCCTCAAGGATCGCGGCGCCACCGACATCATCGAACTCGCCCTGTCGAAGATCGTGCACTGAGCCCGGTCGATCTGATGCCTGCCGTCTGGAGCGAGCTTCACGATCTCATGCCGGTGGCGAAGACGCCGTTGGTCGGCAACGTGGCCGAGTTCGACGAGCCCCGGGGAATCGGCAGTATCTCGTACGGACCGGGTCGGCAGTTGCCGTTCCACTGCACGGCCATCACGAACGGCACACGTCAGATCGATGTGGGCACGGTGGTGGCCTTCGAGGTGGGAGCCGGTCGGCTCGGTCGGATGGAGGCCCACTCGGTTCGCCCGCTGCCCGGGGTCGTCCCGCCCGGAGCCTCACTCCACGATGAGGTCCGAGAAGCCCCGGACGACGAGGGAGTTCCCGTGGCCACCGGAGGCGAGCCGACCAAACAGGCGAGCACCGGTCCGGTGCCCGCCGACATGGGCGCCACCACGGTGATCCCGACGCAGGCCCCGGCCTACGAGCCTCTGCCGTCCGACCCCGGGCCGGCCGGGGTCGGAACGTCCGAATGGGCCACGGCATCCGGCGAGCCCGCCGACATGGGCGCCACCACGGTGATCCCGACGCAGCCCCCGGCCTACGAGCCTCCGCCTTCGGGCCCGACGTCCGGTCCCAGTCCGGAATCCGGGTCGTCAGCGCCTTCGTCTGAGTCACCTCCAGTGCCTCTCGAACCGGCTGCTCCTTCGGCACCGCCCGATCCGTCAGGATGGGTCATCGAGCCACCAGAGCCACCAGAGCCGGCTGACTCCGCTCCGAGTGCCGTCCCCGACGCTGAGGTGTCTGAGTCCGCTGTTCCGGTGGGTTCACCCGATGCCGGAGACCCGACCCCTCCGTACGGGGTACCGGCTCTTGCCACCAGTTCGGGAATGGACCCGGGGGGCCGATCCCCGACAGCTTCGTCCACCCCAGAGGAGTCACCGCCGGCCGATCCCACAGCCCGGGAGCTCCCGCCTCCGCCACCACCGGCCCAGCCGACCTCGGACGAGCCCCCTCCGCCTCCGCCACCGGCCGGGGCGACGGCCGACGAGCTCCCGCCGCCCGGCCCGTTAGCGGACAAGGAGGCCCCTCGTCCCGACTTCTGGTCGCCCATCGCCAGGTCGATCTCCGGGCCGCCGCCGACCTGGCGCACTCCGGTGACCCCTAAGTCACCGCCGGTGGGCGACTGATCGCCATCGTCAGTTCCTGCCGGTAGGGGGTTGGCCCCGTCGTCCCCGGCGGGGTCGTCGTCGTAGGGGTTGCCGAGGATGTTGCGGGCCATGTCGATGACCACGGCACTATCTGCGTCCTCTTTGGTGACCACCCCGAGCAGTGGGGCAGCTAACAGCCCGGTGACGATGCCCGACTCGGCCATCGCCTCGGCCTGCACGACGCTCCATTCCCAGAGTCGAACGATCATGTCGGGGCTGGACGCCTTCTTCGCCGGGTACTTGAGCCAGCAGTTGACGGTGGCGTGGGCCAAGCCGGTGGCCGCCGGGAACAGCCAGATGAGCCGGTAGTTCCCGGTCGCATCGACGGTCACCGCGGCGATGTAGGCCAGCAGCACGCTGCACAGGTTGAAGGGCGACAACAGCACTCCTAGTCGCTCCCCGAGTCCGCCGGCCCGGGGGAGCAGTTGGAGCAGCAGTGGGGCCATCACGATGATGTAGGCACCGATGAAGGGTGCGCCGATGTAGCTCAGGACCACTGCTTGCCAAATATGGGTGTCGAAGTACTGGACCCCGGCCAGGATGGCCCCGATGAGCGGGGCCCCGACGGCCAGCTGCATCGGTGTGAGCTTGCGGCTGAGTGGGATGCCGAGAGCGATACCGATGAGGAAGACCGGCAGTCCGGTGGCGAGGCCGGCGATGGTCTGAGCGCTCGCCCCGGCATTCAGGACCTTCTGGAAGAACAGGATGGCGACATACGCCGTCGAGCCGACGCCGGCCCAAAAGAGCAGCGACCCGGCGACCAACACCTTGGCGTTGGGTCCAGAAAGGATGTCGCGCAGCTCGTCTCTGGTTGGACGGGCCCGATCGGACCGATCGGTGGCGGCCCCGAAGGCGGCGTTCGGCGCCTCGCGCACGAGGACGAGGACGAGAACTCCGACCGCCACCATGATGACGGCCGCAATCTGGAAGGGCAGGTTCCACGTCGAGGGGTCCTTCTGGTTCCAGGTGGCGATGACCGTGCCCTTGATGGCCAGGCTGGCAACGGTGCCGAGCACGGTCGTGAGCAGCAACGCCTTGATCCACCGGCTCCGTCCGAACACCTCGGGGACCACGGCCACGTTGGTCAGGGTGAAAATGGCTGCGGCCTGCCGGGCGATGACGATGAACAACACCAAGAGCCAGTAGCCGGAGATCACGGTGAACATCCACGTCGAGATGCCCATGATGATGAGGCTGCCGGCCATATACGGGGTCCGGCGACCGACACGGCTCTTGGTGCGATCACTCAGGCGCCCGACCACCGGGTAGGTGAGCCAACTCAAGAGGCGGTTGGCCGTGAGGGCGAAGGTGACAGCCAGCGCCCCTGACGCCCGTTGCTGGACGTAGAGGGTGATGAGGACCCCCGAGACGGCCAAGTTGGCTCGTGGCCCGACGAGGCCGATGGACAGGCCGATGAAGCTCCGGACGCGAGAGCCATCAATCGGGCCGGAGCGTTGGGGATTGACTGCCTCCTGGCCCGCCGGATCACCCGACGGAGTGGGCCCCGACGCAGGGCCGGGGGGTCCCTCTCGTCCTTCGTTCACCCGTCGCCATCAGCGGCGCCGGCAGCAGGGCCCGGGCCTGAAGTGCCGCCGGGCCCAGCCGTTCCACCGTTGGTGCCGGCCGCTGAGGCGGCCTCGGCACCGGCCCGTTGCGCCCCGTCGATCTGGACATAGGCCAGTCTGAGCTGGCTCAAGCCGTCCTTCAGTTGCTCCTCAGCCTCGCCCAGACGCCCCTCCAGGCCACCGACCAAGCTGGCCAGGGCGTCGATGGCCAGACGGCCCTGGCCGAGCATGGGGGGCTGCTGGGACAGATAGACGGCCGCCAACTCGAACAGGCCGTAGCAGTGGTTGGCGATCACCACCTCGACCGGGGAGTTGGCCAGTTCCGCACGCATGGCCTCGACCTGCTCGGCCAAGGCGTCGTCGTCCATCTCGGGGGGTGGGCCGCTCTCGCCTGAGGGGGCCCCAGACCGTCCAGGGGCGCCGCCGCCGCCCGCCTCCGAGGGCCTTCCCACGGGTCGTTCTCCATCAGGTGTCCAAAGTGAGCTCACGACTGGTATCCTAAAGCACTGATAGACGAGGAAGCGGGGTCTCGCGGTTTTGAGACCCCCACCCGGCCACAACGAAGGATTGCGTGCGCCGGGTCGATGGGACCGGTCCAACGGCGGATGTCGTTGTGGTCGGTGGTGGCTCCGCTCCTTAGTTCGTAGGTCACGGGAGGTCCGTGACCCGAAGACAGGGAGTGAAGTCGAATAGCAGCCACCGTCACCACCACTGAACCTCGCATCAACGACCGAATTCGAGCTCGTGAGGTACGACTGGTCGATCCCGATGGGGAACAGCTTGGCATCAAGCTGCTTCCCGAGGCATTGTCCATCGCCCGCGATCTCGACTTGGATCTCGTCGAAGTCGCCCCGGGTGCGAACCCGCCCGTATGCCGGATCATGGACTATGGGAAGTTCAAGTTCGATGCGGCGCAACGGGCCAAGGAGTCGCGGCGCAAGACGAGCAANNGACTTCGACACCAAGACCCGACAGGTAGCCAAGTTCCTCGAAGAGGGCCACAAGGTCAAGATCACCATCATGTTCCGAGGCCGCGAGGTCTTCCATCCCGAACTGGGAAAGAAGATCCTCGACCGGATCGCCGAGCAAATGGACGGCATGGGCAAGTCGGAGTCGATCCCGAGGCTCGATGGTCGCAACATGGTGATGGTGCTGGCACCAGACAAACGAGCGAAACAGTCAGCCGCATCGAAGGGACCCGAAAACGAGGGTCCCGAACATGCACCGAGGCCGAAGCCAGCGACACCGAGTGCGACAGCACCGGCGCCGGACGCTCCTGCACCGGCTACGACAGCAGAGCAACCAACGACACCACAAGCGGTGGTCGCCCCAGTGGCTGCCGCCTCGGCGGAGACGTCCACCCAGCAGGCGCCCGCAGCAGCACCGAGCGAAGGAGATTTGTAGGCAATGCCGAAGATGAAGACTGACAGTGGAGCCCGAAAGAGGGTCAAGGTGACCGGCTCGGGCCGACTTCGTCGTCGGAAGGCCTTCCGCTCTCACATCCTGGAGAAGAAGTCGAGTGTTCGCAAGCGCCGTTTGGGCCGCGAGTCGGACTTCGCGCCAGGCGACGAGAAGCAGATCAAGCGGATGCTCGGTCGGTAGGTATGCCAGTGCCGGTCGCCACCTGACCGGTACGAACGCAGTGACTGCATCACCCCTCCCGTGCGAAGCGGAAGGGCACGCCACAACAGGCGCAGATGCGAACCGGACCGATCTCGGCATACTCGCCCGGCCCGGTAGCAACAAGTTTCGATCAGGCCCCCACCAAAAGGAGACCCTCAAATGGCCCGAGTCAAGCGCGCAGTACACGCCAAGAAGCACCACCGCGCCGTTCTCGAGCAGGCGCAGGGCTACTACGGCAACAAGAGCCGTTCATTCCGCGCTGCCAACGAACAAGTCATGCACTCGATGCAGTACGCCTACCGGGACCGCCGCGCCCGGAAAGGCGACTTCCGTCAGCTGTGGATTCAGCGGATCAACGCTGCCGCCCGCCTGAACGGCATCAGCTACAGCCGATTTATCGCCGGCCTCCACCGGGCCGATGTGGAGGTCGACCGCAAGGTGCTGGCCGATCTGGCCGTCACCGAGCCACAGGCCTTCGCCTCGTTGGTCCAGGTGGCCAACGAGGCCCTGGTCAGTGCCGAGGCCAGTTCCTGAACCAGACCGGGCTGGCCTACACCCATCAACGGGTCCGGCGGATCCGCCAGCTCCTGCGCAAGCGCAGCCTGCGCAGTTCGGAGCATTGTCTAGTCGTCGAGGGCCCCGAACTGTTGTCGGTGGCCATGGATACGGGTGCTCCGGTCGAGGCGGTCTACGTCGCCCCTGAGGGACGGGCCAACCCGGCCGTGGCCCTGGTGGTGGCCCGGGCCTTCGATGCTGGCGTCCGGGTCTTCGACCTGGCCCCCGGGGTCATCGAGCGGGTGGCCGACACCATCAACCCCCAGCCGCTGCTGGCGGTGGTGGGGTTCACGACCGCAGCCATCGATGTCGTCCAACATAAGTCGATGGTGGTGGTCTGTGTCGATGTTCGAGATCCCGGCAATGCAGGAACGATGATCCGGACGGCGGACGCGGCGGGCATGGGCGCGGTGATCTGCTGTGACGGAACCGTTGATCCGACCAATCCCAAGACAGTGCGGGCCTCAGCCGGCTCGCTCTTCCATATCCCGGTGGTCGCCGGAGGAGTGCCAGAGATGGTGATCGAGACAGTTCGGAGTTGGGGCTTCACCACCGTCGGCACCGCCGTGCGGGCTGGCGTCGACTACGCCGCGTTCGACTGGCGACGGCCGACAGCCCTGGTGTTCGGAAATGAGGCCTCCGGGCTTCCTGCCCCGCTGCTCGAGAGCCTCGACGCTCAGGTGTCGATTCCGATGGCCGGCAAGGCCGAGTCCCTCAACGTGAGCGTGGCCGCCGCCGTGCTCTGCTTCGAGGCCCTACGGCAACGCCGGACGGCCGCCGGTCCCGCCGAGCCGAGCGGAGGGGGAACGCCATGACCGAGCCGAGCGACATCGATGTACTGGTCGAACAGGCCAGGGGCCTGATTGCCGGTGCCATCAGCACCGAGGAGATCCGTCGGGTGGCGGCCTCTGTCTCCGGGAAGAAGTCGAAGCTGGCTGAGGCCGGTCGCAGTCTGGGCAGCCTTGACCCCGAGGCCCGAAAGGAGCTCGGCCAGAGGCTGCACGAGGCCCGATCGCTCCTCGAAGGAGTCCTGGACGCCAGGCGAAAGGAGATCGAGGCCGAAGAACTGGCAACCGAGATGGCCGAGTCGCGTGTCGACCTGTCCGAGTTCATCTCCGGCTCAGCTCCGGGACCGGCGTCGCGAGGCCATCTGCATGTCGTCACACAGACACGGGATGCCTTGGAGGATGTCTTCGTGGGCATGGGCTTCGAAGTGGCCGAGGGTCCCGAGATCGAAACCGACTGGTACAACTTCGGTGCCCTCAACATCCCCCCCGCCCATCCGGCCCGGGGCATGTGGGACACCTTCTACCTGGACCTCGGGGATCCCGAGACGACCTTGCTGCGGACCCACACCTCTCCGGTGCAGATCCACCTGATGGAAGAGGCGGTGGCGAACGGGGGACTGCCGATCCATGCGGTGATGCCGGGCCGCTGCTATCGCCGGGACACACCCGATGCCCGTCACCTCGCCGTGTTCCACCAGATCGAGGGCCTGGTCGTCGACAAAGGCATCACGTTCGCCGATCTGGCTGGCACCATTGAGGTCTTCACGACCGCCTATTTCGGACCGGACATCCACTCGAGACTGCGGCCCGCTTACTTCCCGTTCACCGAGCCCTCTGCCGAGTTCGAGGTGACCTGCACCATCTGTCATGGGAGCGGCTGTCGGACCTGCTCCCAGACCGGGTGGATCGAACTCGGCGGTTGCGGAATGGTCGATCCCGCCGTGTTCACCGCGGTTGGCATCAACCCCGACGAGTGGACGGGCTTCGCCTTCGGGTTCGGCATCGACCGCTGTGCCCAGATGCGCCACCAGATCGCAGACATGAGGGCACTGACCGAGAACGACATTCGCTTCCTACGCCAATTCTGATGCGCCAACCCTGAAAGGACGGCCGTGCGAGTACCGCTTTCCTGGCTTCGAGACTTCGCCCCGTTCGAGGGGACAGCGGCTCAGTTCTCCGCGGCCCTCGACGACCTCGGTCTGGTGGTGGAGGGGATCGAGGTGATCGGCGAGGGCCTCTCAGACATCGTGGTCGCCCGGGTCGAAGACATCTCGGCCATCGAGGGTGCGGACCGGATCCGTCTGGCCGTGGTCGATGCCGGCGGGGGGCCCGTCGAGGTGGTGTGTGGGGCCACCAACTTCGCCGTCGGGGACCTGGTCGCCCTGGCCCCGGTCGGTGCCGTGCTTCCGGGTGACTTCAAGATCAGTCGCCGGAAGATGAAGGGGGTGGTCTCGAATGGGATGCTCTGTTCGGGACGGGAGCTCAAGCTCTCAGACGACCACGAGGGGATCCTGCGACTGAACGACGTCGCCGGTGTCGAGATCGGCCAGCCCCTCATGGCCGCCCTCGGAATCGAGGTCGACCTCGTCTTCAATGTGGCCGTGGAGGCCAATCGACCTGATGCCTGGAGCATGGCCGGCGTGGCCCGAGATCTGGCCGCCCGCCTAGGCCTGCCCTTCGAGATCCCTCCAACCTCCAGGCTTGGGAGGACGGCGACGGGTATCGCCAGTGCTCCTCTGTCCACCGGCCAGCCGATCGATGAGCTGGCGTCGGTCAGAGTCGACGACGTCGAACTCTGCCCGAGGCTCTTGGCCAGAGTGGTGACCGGCATCGAGATCGGTCAGTCGCCCGAGTGGGTGGCGAGAAGGCTCACCCTTGCCGGGATGCGGCCGATCAACAATGTGGTCGATGCTTCGAACTACGTCATGCTCGAGCTTGGACAGCCGACCCACCCCTACGACCTCGACCGTCTGGGCGGCCACGGGCTGCTCGTACGGCGGGCTTCCCCGGGTGAGACGGTGACCACACTCGACGGGGTGGCCCGGACCCTCGGGCGCCCCGGTCCCGGACTCGGCGACACCGGCCAGGACTGTCTGATCTGCGACGCCGAGGGAACGCCTGTCGGCATCGGCGGCGTGATGGGAGGGGCATCGTCGGAGATCGACGACTCCACGTCGAGGGTGCTTCTCGAGGTGGCCTACTTCGTGCCCATGGCCATCGCCCGTACGTCCAAGCGCCTGAACCTGAGAACCGAGGCCTCGGCCAGGTTCGAGCGAGGCTGCGACCCGGCGGGCATCGACCGTGCCGCCGAGCGATTCTGTGAACTGCTGGCCCTGACGGCGGGTCCGACCATGACCGTCGGCGCCGGGTCCATCGACGTGGTTGGGGAGGTTCCGAAGCCTGTCGAGATCACCGTTCGGCCGGCCCGCATCAATGCCCTCTTGGGGACCGAGTTCACAGCGGAGGACATCACTGGGCTGCTCAGCCCACTGGGCATCGACACGGACCCAGACTCTGGAGCGGACGGGGAGATCCTCGTCACCGTCCCGACGTTCCGTCCGGATATCCGACCCGCCCCGATGGGAGAGGCGGACATCGCCGAGGAGGTGGCCCGCACCTTCGGCTACGCCCGGATCACGCGCCGCATGCCCAGCTGGCCGCAGCCCGGCAAGCTCACCGCCTACCAACGGGATCGACGGTCGCTGAAGGACGTGGTGTGCGGGCTCGGGTGCAGCGAGGCCTGGACGACCACGTTCGTGTCCGAGCGCGACCAGGCCCTCACCGGATTCGAGCCTCCCTATATCGAGGTGACCAACCCGCTGGTCGAGTCGGAGCGCTTCTTGCGATCCTCCATGGTGCCGGGCCTCGTCCGGGCGCTGGTGTACAACACCGAGCGTCGCCAGGGACAGGTGCGGCTGTTCGAAGTGGGGTCGGTGTTCAAGCATTCAGGCACGTCCGGACCCGCTGTGGCCGGGAGTCCACCTGCCGATGCGTGGGAGCGGATCGGTGCGGTCTTCGCCGATGAGGGTGACGACGCCTGGTCTGCCGTCGCTGCCTGGAGGACCATCGCCGATGCCTTCGGCATTGACGAGTGGGATCTCGGAGATGTGGCCCTCGGCGGCCCAGGCGCGAAGGTACTCCATCCTTTCCGGTCGTCGAGGCTGACTGCACTCTCAGTGGACGGCAACGCAACCGAAGTCGGCTTTGTGGGCGAGCTCGACCCCTATATGGCCGGCCAGTTCGAACTCACCAACCCAGACGGGCGTCCCCGCCGGATCGGCTGGTTGGATCTCGACATCGGTGCCCTCTTGGACCGCAGCCGCGTGCGCCGTCGATCCGAAGAGCCCCGCCCGATCAGCCGGTTCCCCTCTTCCGACATCGACCTTGCCTTCGTTGTGGGTGAGGCCGTCCCGGCCGGCGCAGTGGAGCGGACATTGCAGGCGGCTGGAGGCGACCTGTTGGAGTCAGTGGAGCTGTTCGACGTCTACCGCGGGCCTTCGGTCACCGACGGTGCCCGCAGCCTTGCATTTCGGCTTCGCTTCTGCGCCCTCGACCGCACGCTCACCGACGAAGAGGTGAGTGGCCTGCGAATCACGTGCATCGGCGCCGTCGAGCAGGCCCACGTGGCCGCACTCCGCTGATCAACGGCTGGACTCCTCCAACCCTCGGGTGAGAGGCCGTCAGGAGTCGAACCCCACACCGAAGCGGTCGAGTGTCCGCAGCCATGCGTTGCGTCGCCCGCCGTTTCGGTCGGCCCTGGCCATCGACCACCGGGTGAGCTGTATGCCGACGAAGCGCAATGGCTCGGGTGGGAAGGGCAGGGGCTTGCGTCGTACGAAGTCGAGCTCGGTGAGCTCGGTCTCCTCCCCAGAAAGCAGGTCGAGCATGACCCTGGCGCCGAAGCGGGAAGCGCCGACTCCGAGCCCGGTGTAGCCGGCCACCGACGCCGTCCGCCGATCCGGCGACAGGTCGAAGAACGCGCAGAACCTCGAGCAAGTGTCGATGGCACCGGCCCACGAGTGCGTGAAGCGCACGTCATCCAGCTGCGGGAAGGTCGTCACGAAGAGTTGTGCGAGCTTCAAAAAGGTCTCTGTCCGCTGCTCGAGGGAAGGACTGAGCCCACTGCCGTAGTGGTAGACGGCATCGTAGCCACCGAAGAGAATGCGGTTTTCTTGACTCAGGCGGTAGTAGAGGAACTGGTTGCCGCATCCGGAAAGGCCCTGTCGGCTCTCCCACCCGATGGAGCGAAGCTGGTCGGCCGAGAGCGGCTCGGTCATGAGCACGTAGTCGTAGACCGGTACGACGTAGCGTCGAAGCCGGCGGACAGGGGAGGGATAGGCGTTAGTGCCTATGGCCACCTTGTGTGTCCTCACCTCGCCGTGGCCGGCCCTGACTGTCAATGGGGCCGCCGGGCTGTTGCCTGTCTCGATACCGTCTACGGCACTGTGCTCGAATATTCGAACGCCGGCGTCCTCACATGCCCGGCGAAGACCCCAGGCCAGCCTGGCCGGGTTGATCATGGCCGAGCCCGTCTTGTCCCACAGCCCGGCGAGGTAGGTGGGGGAGTGAACCTCTGCCCTCACCTGCTCGACCCCGAGAAGTTCCACGTCGTCGCCGTGGTCGCCGGCCACCTCGGCGGCATGGCGCAAGTCGACAGCCTGATACTCCTCGGTGGCGACGGCCATGTCACCAGTGCGCTCAAATCCACAGTCCATGGTCCACGGTGTGACGGTGGCCTCGATGGCATCGAGGTTCTGGCGGCCGAGGCGTTGAAGGACGGCTATCTCGTCGGGGAATCGATCGATCCCATTTGCCAATCCATGGGTCAAGCTGGCGGCACAGAAGCCCCCGTTGCGTCCAGACGCTGCCCATCCGCAGCGATCGGCTTCGAGGACGACAACGTCGAGAGCGGGTTCGTCGGACTTCGCCAAGAGGGCGGTCCACAGCCCTGTGTAGCCACCGCCGACAATGGCGAGGTCGGCCGAGAGCCGTCCGGCCACTTGGGGGGCCGATGGCGGTGCAACCGGGTCATCCAGCCAAAACGAGAGCGGCAGCGCATCGACGAGGGAGGCTGTTCGGTCCACCCCGAAGAGCCTACTGGCGGCCGACCATTTCACGTCTCCAAGGCGCATACCGATCCGCTGGGTGACAAGCTTCACTCGAGATTCCAGGCGTCGAGGCTGGCCAAGAGGGCTGCGGATCGGAGGGAATCCTCTTCGACGTCATGGAGGCGATGAGGTGGCCGGTGCCCCGTCTGTACCGACTCGGTCTGTACCGACTTCTTCGATGCCCGGTCCCTGGTCTGTTGCCTCTGACCGTGGGCACCTGGCAGTTGGTGGTCATCAGCACCGAGTCGGGTCGCCACCACACGTGGTGGCTGAATCACGCGATGTCAGCCATCTACAGCCCGACAGGCACGCTGCCCCGAGCAAGTGCCTCTGGTCCGAACCGAGGAGTGGTCGCCAGTGCCCCTGGGCTCTCCGTCGATGTCCGACCCGGGGTGGGCGTGACAAGGGCCGAGCCGAAGCCGTCGGCCGAAGCCCTTGTCGGGGTGGGCAGATGTGTGTCCGTGGAACAGAATCCGGAGTGTCTGCAAGGTAATGGGCAAGGCCCTAGGTAAGGACGGGCGCCCACGATGGTGGCATGCCCGAGCGTCCTCCATCGTTTGACAGTCCGGTCGCCATCGTCAGCCTCAGAAGCGATTCCCGGTTGCAGGTTTGCTTGCACTACCAGTGCAAATGTTCTTGCAGGGGCTTGTCGCCACTCTTATCGTCCTCTGGCTATGAGCCACTCGAGCGCGTATCAACATGGGTGCGGTGCAGTCCCATGAAGTGGATAGTGGCGACCGTCGGATCGGTTCTGACGGTGTCATTGGTGGCCGCCCTCCTGATGGCCGGCACGGCTCATGGCGCCACCTCGGGATCCGGCTCGGACGGGGGTGGAACCGTGACGGTCGGGGCTGGCGACGGCGAAACGACTGTCGGTGGTACCGGCATTGGTGCCGGGGGTGCGGCCTCGAAAGGTCCCTCGGGTGCCTCAGGGTCGCCCGGGAGCCCGTGGACGTGCAGCGATCAGTCCCTTGCCCTGAACGACGAAGGATTCCCGCCGGGCGGACCGACTCCCGGAGGCTGGTTCTCGGTGACCTGCATCGACTCGCTGACCGGGGCGACCACCACCAACACCGAATGGATCACCGACCAAACCACGCCCACGCCAGCCCCGGCGACCGTCGATCCAGAGGTCCTCGCCCTCCAGGCTGAGCACTCACTCTCGCTGCCCCGACCTGTGACCCACTTCAACCCGAGCGGGGTGTCGGTAGTCAATCTGCCTACGTGGCTGTGGATCGACGCCGAGGCATGGCATTCGCAGACCGTTTCCGCCACGGCGGGAACGGTGAGCGTCACTGCGGTGGCGACTCCGAGGTCGGTGTCGTGGTCCATGGGCGACGGGACTGTCGTCACGTGCAAGGGCCCCGGCATCGCCTACGACACCACCAAGTCGTCACAGGCACAGGTGACGGACTGCGAGCACACCTACACCACGACCTCGGCCGGCCAGCCGACCACTGACGGCAAGGACAACGGCAATGCCTTCACCGTCACGGCCACCGTGGCCTGGTCAGTGGCGTGGACAGTCACAGGGGCCCTGGGTGGCGGGGAGCTGCCCGACCTGGACACCTCGACGTCGTCGACGCTCAGGGTGGAACAGGTGGAGAGCATCAACGAGCTGGCCTCGTTTAGGCGACCCGAAACGGTCGACCTCGGACGTCGACCATGACGTCCATGCTCGACCGGCGATCAGCACCCGAGACTCGGCCTTCCGGATGGACGGAGCGTGTCCCGGTCGTCGCCCGCTCGAGGCGACCTCTGCTGGTCGTGGCTTCTGGCCTCGTCGTGGCGGTCAGCATCGCCATCTTCGCCAGCCTCTACTCCTCGGCCAACCGCCAGACGTCGGTGCTCGTCGTCGTGGCCACCATCGAACAGGGGCAGAGCATCACGGCCAGTGATCTCGGTGAGGCCAGCGTGTCCATCTCGAGCGGTGTCGAACCCGTTGCCGTGTCCGATGCCTACCAGTTGTCGGGCAAACGGGCATCGGTGACCATTCCTGCCGGGTCCCTACTGACCATGGCTGACGTGAGCGAAGGACCGGCAGTAGCCCCAGGCGACGCCGTCGTCGGCATCGCTTTGAAGGCCGGTCAGCTTCCGGCCGGAGGGGTGAAGGCGGGCGATCACGTCATGATGGTGCTGACCAACAGCCCGGGGACGGCGGTGACGGGCATGGCCACCGCAGGGGGCAGTTCGGCCAGCGACGCATCGACCACCGGGGTACTCATCCCTCGTGCCACCGTGTTCGACGTGGATCTACCGGCGGCGAACTCGTCGGATGCCTCGCTACTGGTGTCGGTCGAAGTGACCCAGAAGGTGGCGGCCGATGTGGCCACTGCGGCTGCCGCCGACCAAGTCAGCCTGGTTCTGCTGCCGACGGGGGCCACTGAGCCGCCGGCAGGTGGTTCGACGGCGAGCGGGTCGGGATGACCACGATCTGCTTTGCCTCCGTCAAAGGTGCTCCTGGGGTGACCACGCTCACAACCCTGGTCGGAGCGGCATGGCCTACCGACCGACGGGCCCTTGTTGCTGAGTGTGACCCGAGCGGAAGCGACTTGGCTGTCCGCTTTCAGCTTTCGGCCAAGTGCGGTTGGTCCTCGTTCGCGGCAGCCGCCCGGAGGCTCGACGGAGCACCACCCCTGCTCCCGCACCTCCAGAATCTCCCCGGTGGTCTTGTCGCCATGGTCGGACCGCGGTCCCCCTTACCACCTGAGTCAGTTCCGAGGTTGGTCGATCTGGCCATCGAGGCAGCTTCGAGAGACGATGCGTGGGACCTACTGATCGATCTTGGACGGCTCCCGGTGCATAGCCCCTACCTCGATTGGCTGGACCGAGCCGACGTCGTCGTCATCGTCACGGGGACCGATGCCGCCTCGGTACTGCACGTCCATGACCGGTCGGGCGACCTCTTGTCCCGCTGCGCCGAGCGATTGGGACTGGTGCTGGTCGGAGAGGCGGGTTACGGCGGACACGAGATCGAAGACTTCACTGGGATGCCCGTGATCGGCCAGGTTCCCGATGATGTCACTGCAGCGGCCGCCCTGGCCGGTCACCCGATCCACCAGCGGCGCCTAGCCCGGTCATCGTTGCTTCGCTCCGGTCGCCAGATCGCCCTCATATTGAGTGGCGATACCGCTCAGGCAGCTGAACATGAGCCAGGGTCCGAGGAGCCAGCCCCAGCCGTTCAGGACGCTTGGCCATCGGCCCATGGGTCGGCTGACGAGCGCCAGTCGGGACTGGTCGGCCGCTTGGCCAGGATGCGACCAGGCTTTGTGCGACTCCCGGCGTCGGTCGGTTCGGTGACGGCCGGGACAACCGAGTCGACGGAGGAGCCGACGCCCGCTTCCTCCGAGCAGGTGACACGGTGACGGTGGAGCTGGCCGCAGCCGTTCGGGCACTGGTCGCCGAGGATCTGGCCAGTCCGACCGCCGCACTCCTGGCCGGAGACGATCGACGTGAGTACGCCCGCCAACAGGTCTTCGCCCACCTGGACCGACTGGCCGACCAACCGATCGGGTCAGCCGACGCTGACCGCCTCTACGACGACGAGCAGGAACTCGCCCAGATGGTCCTCGATGCCCTGTTCGGCATGGGAGGACTGCAGGCACTGGTGGACGACCCCGACATCGAGAACATCGACATCAACGGGTACGACCGGGTGTGGGCCACCTATGCCGACGGATCCAAGCGGCTCATGGCGCCGGTCGCCTCGAGTGACCAAGAGCTGGTCGATGTGGTCCGGTCGGCAGCCAGTCGATTCGGTCTGTCCGAGCGGCGGTTCGACCTCGCCCGGCCCGAACTGGACCTGCGACTCCCCGACGGAAGCCGTCTGTCGGCGCTGATGGCCGTGTCCACGCGGCCGGCCGTTTCGATCCGCCGCCACCGCTTCGCTGATCTGTCCCTCGACGACCTCGTCGATCTCGGAACCATGGGCGACGAGACCGCCTCGTTGCTCGGCGCAGCGGTCAGGGCTCGCAAGAACATCGTCATCTCGGGCGCCATGAACTCGGGAAAGACGACGATGCTTCGCGCATTGGCGGCAGAGATCGCTCCTCGCGAACGTATCGTCACGATTGAGCAAGCCTTCGAGTTGGGCCTTGACGCCAACGCTGACCGTCACCCGGACATGGTCGCGGTCGAGGCCCGACCGGCCAACGTCGAAGGGGAAGGGTTGATCTCGGTGGCGGACCTGGTTCGCCGAGCGCTGCGCATGAACGCCGACCGGGTCATCGTCGGAGAGGTCCTCGGGGACGAGGTGCTACCGATGCTCAACGCCATGAGCCAAGGACGCTCGGGCTCAATGTGTACGATCCACGCCAACTCGTCGTCCGGGGTATTCCGCCGCATCGCCTCGTATGCCGTCCAGGCTCCTGAACGGCTGCCCCTGGAAGCGAGCAACCTGTTGATCGCCGGCTCCATCAACTTCGTCGTCCATCTGGACAGCGAGGCATTGGATAGAGCCGGTACCGGCGGTCCGGAGGACCGACGGGTCGACCGGTGGGATGAGGGGGACGGTCTCGATGACCAGTCGTCACTCCACTTCCCGGCCCAGAGTTCCCGGCAGCGCTTCGTGTCCTCGATCCGGGAGGTGGTCGACGCCGAGGGGGTGCAGGTGATCTCCAACGAGATCGCTCGCCCCGGCGCTGATCGCCGCGCTGTCATGGCCACTCCTCTTCGCGTCGAGACGTTTCGCGAACTGGTCAACTTCGGCTACGAACCCAGTGGCTCGATGCTCGATGGGCTCGGATGATCTCGGCGGCAATCGTGGCGTGCGGGCTGGGTGTCGGCCTCGGAGTAGTTGGCATGGCCGTGTGGTGGGCGATGCCATCCGAGGGGGCGGGGCGGTCAGGGCCGTGGGTGGCGACCCGTGTCCGGGTACGGGCCCAGGGACCGAGAATCGCTTTCGCTGCCTGTGCCGCGGTGGTCGTCGGCGTTGCCACGGGTTGGCCGGTCGCCGCGCCGATAGCTGCGGCGGCGGCCTATGGGCTACCCAAGCTCCTCGACCGAACGGCCGTCGTCTCCATCGAGAAGCTCGAGGCCATCGCCACCTGGACGGAGATGCTCCAAGGGACGCTGGCCGCATCGGCGGGACTGACCCAGGCGATTGTCGCTACCGCTCCCGTCAGCCCGGCACCCATCCGCGCATCGGCCGGCCGCCTGTCAGCTCGACTGAATGCCGGCACCCATCCTCGCGACGCCCTCTTGCTCTTCGCCGACGAACTGGGTGACCCCTCCGTCGACCGAGTCGTCTGTGCGCTCGTCCTTGCCGTATCGGCACGTGCCCAACGCTTGGGCGACTTGCTGTCCGCCCTGGCTGACTCGACCCGCGAAGAGGTCGCCCTCAGGCTCCGCATAGAGACCAGCCGTTCCTCGGTGAGAAGCGGGGTGAGGACGGTGGTGGTCTTCTCGGTTGCCTTCGCCGCCGGTTTGACGCTGTTGGCCCACGCATACCTCGAGCCGTTCGGCTCGGATGCGGGGCAGGCCGTCCTCTGTGTGGTCGGCCTGCTCTATGGCGTCGGACTGGCGGCAATGGTTGCCCTGTCCCGACCCCCGGCCCCGGTGCGCCTACTCGGGCACCTGGTGGCAGACCTGTGATGTGGATGGTGCTGGCCGGGGTCCTCTCCGGCTTGGGTGCTACCGGTCTGTACCTGGGACTGAGCACGGCGCAGCCGTCGCTGGCCTCCATCTCCGCGACGCTGAACCGGCCGGTGGAGGCAACCGCACCGTTCCACGCCAGACGGAACACCGTGGATCACGCGGGAGCGGTGGTGGCGGCCTGGCTCGAGCAAGGGCCGCTCGTCTCGAAGCAACGATGGGCAGCACTCGCTCCCTTTCTCGCCATCACCGGCGAGCCCATCGAGCAGGTCATGGCCCACTCGCTGATCCTCGGAGCCGGCGGGCTCATGGTGCCGCCGGTCCTGTGGGCCGCGGCCCAAGGCCTCGGTGTGGCGCTGCCCATCGTGTTCCCCCTGATGCTCATCCTCGTCGCCGTCCCGCTCGGGATCACGCTCCCCATCCTGCGACTGGTCAGACGGGGTCGGGAACGCCAGCACCACGCACGTGTCGTACTCGGCTCCTTCGTCGATCTGGTGGTGCTGAGCCTGGCCGGCGGCGTAGGGGTGGAGGGTGCGTTGTTCGCGGCCTCCCAGGTCAGCGGGGACTGGATGGCTAAGCGGCTGGCCAGGTCACTTCTCAGGGCCCGGGACGGCGGCTTTTCCCCGTGGGTTGCCCTCGGGGACCTCGGTAGTGAGATCGGTGTCTCCGAGCTGGTCGAGCTCGCCGCCACCCTGCAACTGGCCGGTACCGAGGGCGCCCGGATCCGTCAGTCCCTGAGCGCCAGGGCCGTCTCGCTTCGCCGCCACGAGCAGGCCGAGGCCGAGTCGATGGCCAACGCCATGACCGAGCGGCTGTTCCTTCCTGGGGCGCTGTTGCTTGTCGGCTTTCTGGTCTTCATCGGCTATCCGGCGTTCGACCGCATCATCGGTGGCTTCTAGCCGTGGTCGCCCCGACAGTCCGAGGAGGCAGACAGCTGAGCACCAGCCAGTCGTCCCAGCTGCCCCCGCCACGGCGCTCACGCCGCCCCCATGACGGCCTAGATCCTGCACTACCAACGAAAGGGAACAGCGACAATGTTGAACGAAGTGATGATCGTCTGGTCGTACCTGCGAGCCCGTGTCGAGTCCCGGGGCGGATGGGGCGAAGATGGAACAGTGGTGGAAAAGGTGATCCTCACCGCCATCTTCGCCGCCTTGGCCATTGCCGTCGGCGCAATCATCGTCGACAAGGTGACGACGAAGGCCAACTCCATCAATCTCAACTAGGCGCCATTCGGCGTGTCCTGAGAGGCGTCGGCGAGACGGGCTCTTCGACACTCGAGGCCGTACTGGTCGTCCCGGTAGTGATGCTCGTCCTCTTGGTCGTGATCCAGTTTGCACTTTGGGCCCACGCTTCAGAGGTCACGCAGTTGGCCGCGGCAGTGGGAGACCGGGCGGCCCGGTCGGCGAACGGCGGCAGCGCTCAAGGATTGGCTCAGGCCGAAACTGTCCTCGGCCGGGCCGGCTCAGGCGTGCAGTCGGGTTTGGCCGTGGTCTCCGTCACGCCGGACGATCAGGTTCGCGTCACTGTGACCGGCTCGGCCATCTCCATCGTGCCCGGCCTCTCCCTTCCGGTGTCAGCCACCCAGGTGGGGCCTGTCCAGGAGTTCAGGGGATCCGAGTGAAGGCCTTGTCGACCCGCAGTGACCGGGGGAGCCTGACCGTCGAGTTGGTGGTGATCACCCCGGTCTTGTTTCTTTTGGCCACCATGGTGGTGGCCTTTGGCCGGGTGGGGTCCTGTCGACAGTCCATCGAGGAGTCGGCAAGGGCCGGAGCGGAGACTGCGGCAGTGCAGCCCAGCGCGTCGGCGGCCATATCGTCGGCGGCAGTCGAGGGTGCCGTCGGTACCTCCATGGGCGATCGCTCCTGCACCCATCTCCGGGTAACCACCGATGTCAGCCATTTTTACCCAGGCGGTGAGGTGGTGGTGACGGTGGCCTGCCAGGTGGCCCTGTCGGACCTGGCCATCCCGGGCATGCCCGGGGAAACGAGTGTCAGCGCATCGGCGACCGCACCGATTGACCCCTTCCGTGAGGTGCACTGAGGTGGGTACCGACCCGACGATCGGGTCCGGCCGGCGGAGTGACGGTAGGGACACCGCCCGGCGTGTCCCTTGGCGCCTGAGCGGTGCTGGTCAACAAGGCTCGATCAGTGCATTCGTCGTCCTGCTGCTTGTGGCCATCATGGCCCTTATGGGACTGGTGGTCGACGGCGGCTCGGCGATGTCCGCACAGCAGTCGGCATACGACGAGGCCGAGCAAGCGGCCCGGGCTGGGGCCGGTGAGCTTTCGGTCGATGGCCTGAGGTCGGGAGTGGTGACGTTGGATGACAGCGCGGCCGTGTCGAAGGCCATGGCCTTCACTGTGGCCGCCGGTCACCGCGGGACGGCAACGGCCGCTGATGGCACGGTCCGCGTGGAGATCCACTATCGGATTGCCACGGACATCCTCGGGATCATCGGCATCGACACCCTTCCCGTGTCGGCGTCGGCGTCGGCCACCGACGTGCACGGCGTAACCACAGGCCAGCCGTGAATCGGGAGCCACGAACGAGAAGCGCCAGCAGGTCGGGTGTGTTGGTCCCTCTGCTGGCGGCGATGACGGTCGGGGCCCTTGTGGTCGCTGTGCCCATCGTCCTCCTGGCCGGGGCGGGATCGCCGTTTGCCCATCTTTCAGTTTCGAGCACGGCTCGAATCCTGTCGAGCCATCGGAACTATGACCCGGTAACCGTCAGCCACTGGGTGGTCCGCGCTGCCGTCTTGATCGCCTGGGTCGCCTGGGCGTGGATGACCTTGTGCGTGGTCGTCGAGGCAAAGTCCCTGTTGTCAGGTCGGTCAGCGGTCTCGATCCCGGCGAGCCGGACACTGCAGTCGTTGGCGGCCTGTCTGGTCGGCACGGCATTGGCTCTCTCCATCGGGGGACGGGGAGGGGGACCGACACGGCCGCCCCAGGCCGCAAGGCCGCCGGAGATGGCCCCCATGAGCGTGCTTCGCGTCATCGAGGACGACCGGTTCGTTTCGTTCGTCTCGGAGACGCCCGCTCCAAGGCCCGAGGGCAGTGAATCGGCCGCAGGTTCGCCCGGATCCCTGACAACAGTGGTCCGGCCCGACGGCGAGGCTGGCGTGAGAGGCGAGGCGATGGACCTCCACGATGGCCTGGCCGAAGAAGAAGCACCTGGGGTCAGGCACGATGGCCTGGCCTACGAGGCACACGGCTCGCCACCGACCCACCACGTCGTCGAATCCAGAGAGACCCTCTGGTCCATTGCCAATGATGCTCTTGGTTCGGCACTGCGCTGGAGTGAGATCGCCAGGCTGAACTACGGCGTGGTCCAAAGCGATGGCCGTGCCCTCACTGTCGACCACGCTCTTCGACCGGGCTGGCACCTGGAGCTTCCCGTCGGCCACGGCGCCGCTGTGCAACGAGAGAAGGGTGTCCCGGCTCGTCCCGCCACGATGGCGGACCGTGTTCCCCTGGTCGATCAGGGTTTGATCCCAACTGCTCCTTGGGTGTCTCCGGCACCGGGGCCTCAGCCGGTCGACCGTGGTGTTCGAGTGCCACGCAACGTCCCGCTCACGCCCGTCGGTGGCGGAGTGGTCGGCGCCGGAGTCGTGAGCATCCTCGATCGGATGAGGAAGGCTCAACAACGTCACCGTCGAGAGGGCATGTTCATCAAGCTTCCCGACCTCTTGGGCCGCACCATCGAGCAACGCCTGCGGCTTGGAGGGGGATCAGCGCTCACCGACGAGGTGGGCGAGGTACTGAGAGACCTGACTGACGACGCCCAGGGCCCGAGCCGGTGGATCTCAGGCGTGCGGGTCAGGACTGAAACGATCGAGGTAGTACTGGAGGACGCGGGTGGTCCCCTAGGGTCGATCGACGACCCGTCGCACCACATCGTGAGCGTGGATCGGCCGGTCGCATTGGCTGGAGGTGGGCTATTCGGGGGTCGCTCACCCCGTGTGCCCGCACCCACGCTGGTCACCGCCGGCAACGGACCGGGTGGCCTCGTCATGGTGAACCTGGAGGCGCTCGGTTCATTGGTCGTCGAGGGAGAGGCCGAGGCCTGCGAAGGAGTGCTGAGGGCCCTGGCCCTCGAGCTCGCCACCTCCATCTGGAGCGACCGGTTCGACCTGGCGCTGACCGGATTTGGGACGGAGCTCGAGCGTTTCGCCAGGGTCACATCGACCGAGCCCGGCCCGCTCACTGATGCCTTGTGGCGCCTGCGTATGAACAGAGCGGCCCAGTTGGACGGCACCCGGTTCGCGTCGTTCGCCCACGCCCGAGCCGTCGACGCACCTGGGGCATGGGATCCCCTGGTCGTCTTGTGCGGACCGACGGTTGCTAGTGAGCACGTCGCCGAGCTGGTCGACGTGGCCTCGGAGCCAGCCCTGGGCATGGCCGTCGTGGCAGCCGGCCATCGGGCCGGTGCCGACCACGTAGTGCGGTTGACCACGGATCGGGCGTCGCCGTTCCTTGATCTCCTGGGCACGGTCGTCTTCCCCCAGCACGTGGCAGCCGACGAACTGGCCCAGGTCGGCGCGCTGTTGGAGACGGCCACGCAACGCCAGTCGGCCTTCTCCTCCGACGAGCCCTATGTGACACTGCCGATCGCCGTGCCCGCACACCCAGCTCCAGCAGCCAAGGCCGTCGGCCCTTCGACCGCCCGGGGGGCCGAGGACCGCTTCTCACAAGATGATGTTGTCGAACCCCATCTATTGGCGGCGTGGGCGGCTCCCGCTTCCCGTCCGATCGATGGCCAGGTGGAGGTGGCCGTCCTCGGGCCGGTCGAGATACGTGGACTGGCCCGGGAGTTCACCAGGGCGTCAGCCAGGGAACTGGTCATTTACCTGGCCATGCACCCGAACGGAGTGACCAACGAGGGTTGGGCGACTGCCCTGTGGCCCGACCGTTTGATGGCTCCGTCCAGCCTGCACTCGACGGCATCGGTAGCCCGCCGGTCCCTCGGCCAGACGGCGGACGGCCTCGACCACCTCCCTCGTTCGCACGGACGACTGGCACTGGCGAAGTCCGTGGTCACCGACTGGGAGCGGTTCGTCGCCTCCGCCGATACCGACCAGGCAGATGAGTGGAAGGCAGCGCTGTCGCTCGTCCGGGGTCGACCCTTCGAGGGCATCAAATCGTCCGATTGGCCGATCCTGGAGGGCATAGGGCCGGCTATCGAGTCCGCCGTGGTCGACCTCGCCAGACGTCTCGGTCGGTCCAGTTTGGCCTCGGGTGACGCCCAGGTGGCGGAGTGGGCTGCCCGACGGGGACTGATGGTCAGCCCCTATGACGAGCGCCTCTACCGTCTGCTGATGCGTGCTGCCGACCTTGATGGGAACCCTGCCGGGGTGGAAGCGGCGATGAAAGAGCTCGTCACTCTGGTGGCTGAGGGTCTCGAGCCATTCGACTCGGTCCATCCGAGCACGGTGGACCTCTACCGATCGCTGACCCGACGTCGCCGTCCGGCGGGAACTTGTCAGCCACCTGCTTCTGATGGCAGGTGGTGATACTTGAACAAGCACAGGTGCCGAAAGCCTCCAGCTGCCCGGCCGCTTCGCCCGACCCTTCGCACGGATGTGGCCTCAGCCGTGATTGGCGACCCTGCTCGACGCGCAAGGGCGTCGGCCATCGGGGACATGACTGGTCGATGGTGGACAGCGGTTGTTGATGGTCCCCGACCGTTGGTTCAGCTTCGATGCCCTCCGAACCCAGACCGCGGTCGGCCAAGTTCTCCGAGCCCACACGCAGAAGGACACGGCGCCTTCCTAGCGGCCCGTGACCGACCGCGTTCGGTCCTACGTGTCCGTGCGGACCCGTAGCTGGGAGCGGGAAAGAGCGCTCTCCGCTGGCCCGTTCGAGCCTTTCGTCAGAGAACGAGCTCCGCCATCGTCTGGAGCGTCTCCGAGCTTCCGGCCACCAGCAGAGTGGTGGCGATCGACTCGCGCCAACCTTCCAAGTCGTCTCGGATCTTCTCCTTCGGGCCGATCAGGGCGATGTCCTCGATGAGCGAGGTTGGAACGGCGGCCTCGGCCTCATCTTTTCGACCCTCCAGGTAGAGCTCTTGGATCTTGCTGGCCTCGGCCTCGTATCCCATGCGTGAGAACACGTCGAAGTGGAAGTTCATCGACTTGGCGCCCATGCCTCCGATGTAGAGGGCGATCGACGGTCGAAAGGCGTCGGCCGCCTGGTCGATGTCGTCACTGATCAGGGTGGGGGCGAGGGCGATCACTTCGAAATCGTCAGCGGTGTGTCGGGCACCCGGGCGGGCGAATCCCTCGGCCAGTGCGGGTTCGAAGGCCTTGACGGCGTTGGGGGAGAAGAAGATGGGAAACCACCCATCGGCGATCTCTGCCGCCAGGGCCACGTTCTTCGGGCCTTCAGCGCCCATGATGATCGGAATGTCCTTGCGCAGCGGATGGACAATGGGCTTGAGGGCCTTGCCCAGTCCGGTGCCGCCGGGAAACGGGAGCGGGTAGTTGGGCTTGTCGTTGGTGACAGGCGCCTCCCGGGCGAAGACCTGGCGGACGATGTCGATGTACTCAGTGGTCCGGGCCAGGGGCTTTTCGAATGACTGCCCGTACCAACCCTCGACGACCTGAGGGCCCGACACGCCGAGACCGAGGACGAATCGGCCGCCCGACAGGTGGTCAAGGGTGATGGCCGCCATAGCCATGGCTGTGGGGGTCCGGGCCGAGAGTTGGCAGAGGGCGGTTCCGAGCCGAACACTCTTTGTCTGTGACCCCCACCAGCTGAGGGGAGTGAGGGCATCGGATCCGTAGGCCTCGGCCGTCCAGATCGAGTCGTAACCGAGTCGCTCGGCGTCGGTCACCTGGGTCCCGGCGTTCGCCGGAGGGCCGGCGCCCCAGTAGCCGAGCTGCAGTCCGAGCTTCATGTTCTTCATCGGTCCTCCCCTGTTCCTTAGGCCTACGACCCTAATGGGGATCGACCACTTCACGCCTTGGAGGAGTTGTGGATGACGGTCGACGCTCCGACACGTGAGCGCTCGTTGGCCACATCCTCAAACGCCCGCCTGAAAGCCGGTCCCTCCCTGGCCGATGGCGCCCACGGGTTCAGGGTGGCGTTGTCCGAGCGGAGCCCGGCCGGAGCGACCTTTGCCTACTCCGTCCACAGACGGAGAAAGTTTCGCGCCCTCTTCGCCTGCTCGACCCGGTCCATCAGGTTTGTGGCCACTCTGTCGACAAGATCGCGATTGCCGACCCATTGTCCGTCCGGAGCCTCCGTTGATACGTACTGCATGACTGCGCAGAGGCCCAAGCAGGCGGAGATCAACTCGACGAAATAGATGCCGAACTCTTGGTCCGGGCAGCGATTGCTTTGCAGCCAGAGCTGGGCGTGCCGCACCGCCGCCTCGAGCTGATCGCAGGATGCCATCACGACAACTGCCGGTGCCTCAGAGACGGCAAGGAGGGCATCCTCAGCCTTGACGAGAGCATCGAGGAGTGGTTGTGCCTGGGCATGCCAGACCTGCATCGCCCGAATCCGTCTCATGGTGAAAGCACCGGTAGGTCGCTCACGCTCCCCATTCTGTCTTGATCATTCCGTCGAGCCGAATTGGAGCCAGGAATTCTCACCTCGCGTGGCGCTTCGGGCATAGTCCAGCATTCTCGGTGGTGGCCGGACAGTTTCGACCGGGCGGTGCAGAGATTGGTCGGGTGAACGAGCCGCTGTTCCAGCTGCGTCGGAGGCGTTCGTGATCCGCCCCTGGGAGCCCGAGAACCATGCGGAGAGCCGACGAGAGTCCGTCGTCGGGACCAGCGTGCCTCTTCGACTTTCCGACGGATGGAGGCGATCTGGTCGTTCCAAGGCATGGACCGATCTGTCCGGTCATCGATGGGACCGTCGTTGAGCGTCTCTGCAGCCGCGCCCTCCAATCTCAAGCTTTGGATAGGTCTCAGTCGGCTGAGTGACGAACCACCCTCATTCGGAACGAAGAGTTGGTCGCCAGGTCGGATCGGGACAGTTTCCGGACCAGTGTCCGGACGCACTCGTGCTCGCACGCTGTGCCCCTCGCGTTCACCACCGCCTGCATGGCCAATGCAGTCCCCTCCACTTTCGGAAGGTGCCATGCTCATGGCGAGCCGACAAGGAGACGCCCATGAGTGACACCCAGACTTACAAGCCAACGCGGGCACGACGCGTCAGCCAGGCGATAAGCATCCGAGGACTGAGAAGTGAAGTCAAGAGGGCCGATGGAGTCAATGCGAAGATTGCCGTCTTTCTCACGAACATCGTCGGATCAATGTGGTGCGCATACGTATTCGGCGTGATCGCGCTCATCGGATTGCGGCCGGCATTGAAGCCCGGTGGTGAGGGAATCATCGCCTGGATCGCCCAGACGTTCCTCCAACTGGTACTGCTGTCGGTCATCATGGTCGGCCAAAACGTTCAAAGCCAAGCAAGTGAATCTCGTTCAGAGCACACGTATGAGGACACGGTCCAAATACTGGACCGGCTAGACGTCCATACCGAGGGGGGGCTGAAGGATCTTGCCGATCGAATCGACGGGTTGGAAGCGGCGCTCCGCCAAAAATGACCGGTCGATCAGCCGACCCAAAACGAGATGGGCAAAGTGATCGGCCGTGTCCCGGTCGTCTTCGCTCTCTTGATGTGGTGGCGGTGGATAGGGTGCCGTTCCATCCTCAACAGACCATCAAACAGGTCGAGATCGACTATCGCCCCGGAAGGGGGCATCTACCTTCGTCACTGGTTACGGGGGTACGATTGCGGCCGCCGGTCACCGGACATCCGATCCGTATCGGTGCAAAGCGCGATCGGAGAAGCACCGGCCAGGAGTCACACGTACCGTTAAGGACCATTGCGCCGTCCAGGCGTGCAGACCGGGCGCGTACAACTCCATGGAAGGAACCGGAGCGATGAAGACGATGACATGCAAACAGCTGGGTGGACCTTGTGACTTCCCACTTCGTGGGACTACCGCAGATGAGGTCATCAAGGCGCAAGACCGTCACCTGAATGAGACGGTCGCCGGTGGCGATGAGACGCACGAGAGTGCTTTGAAGGGCATGAAGGGGAGGTGGAGGCACCCCTTGTCCGGAATGGCTTGGTACAAGAACACCAAGCGTGACTTCGCCGCCCTTCCCGAAGATTGATCGGCTGCGACGGTCCCGTTCGCTGCCCCGGAGCAGTGAGCAGTCATCGGGCTACAGCCCCAATCGCCCGACTCTGGCTGCCACTTCCTGCCGATGAAGGCGGCGACTGTCCAGAGCACCCTGTTCGCCGACCGATAATGGTTCCTCCCGCTCACATCGTGCGAGAGCCTCGCGTCCAGATGGAGGACATCCGGTGTCACAGTTCAGCGTGTTCGACGGCCAGAGGCCACAATGGCCCGGGGACCTGACCCTAGAGACGGCGGGGATCGTCCCTGTTCCCGAGGATGCCCGTTATGGGGCCAACTGGAGGAACTTCACCGTCTGGTTCTCACCGAACATGGAGCTGAGCGGCGTATTCACCGGCACGCTGGCTGCCACGTTGGGACTCGGGCTGTGGAGCGGCTTGAGCGCCATCGTCATCGGAGTCGTGGTTGGGGCCATCCCCGTGGCCGCGCTCGCCCTTTGGGGTCCAGAGACAGGTATGGCCCAGCTTCCCCTGGCCCGCCTTCCGTTCGGAAAGACCATCACCATCCCGGCGATGGTGCAGCTCTTGTCGGCCGTGGCCTGGGACGCGTTGGTTGGACTCTTCGGCGGTGAGGCGGCGCAGATCCTGTTTCACGTGCCCTTCGCCGTCGGTGTCATCGTGGTGCTGGCCATTGAGGGACTGATCGGCTTTTTGGGCTACGAGTTCATCCACCGCCTGGAGGCGTGGGGGGCTGTCATCCTCACCGTCCTGTTCGCCATGCTGTCCTACAAGGTCCTCGGCCACGGGCATTTCCCCACCCACGACACCGTGCACGGAGGCACGGCTGTCGGCATGTGGGTACTCATGATGACCATCGCCTTGAGCGGGAGCTTCAGTTGGACCACCTATGCGGCCGACTACAGCCGCTACATGGCAAAGGACACACCTCATCGTCCACTGTTCTGGCTGACCTTTGCCGGACTGGCAGGCTCGTATCTGTGGATCTACACCATCGGCCTGCTCGGGGCGAAGACCCTCGGTAGCCAGACCGCTGCCGGCGTACAAGCTCTGATGGGTGGAGGAGTGCTCGGCGCCCTGGCCCTTGTGGCCATCGTCTTTGGAGCGATCACTTCGAACGCCATGAACGACTACTCGGCATCACTGGCCATCCAGGCCGGAGGTGTCCCCGTCAAGCGACACCTCTCAGCTGCCTTTGGGACGGTGATCGCCTTTTTCTTGATCCTGTGGATCCACACCGGGGACATCTCGGCCAAGTTCCAGAACGTCTTGTTGTTCACCGCCTACTGGATCGCTCCGTTCCTGGCCGTGGTGCTGATCGATTGGCGGGATCGCAGGGGATCGCTCAATCGCTCGACGCTCACCCACGTGCTCGACTGGTCGAATCTGACTTCGGGGTGGCCCGCTTTGCTGGCGCTGGTCGTGGGGTTCGGAGCAATGATCCCCTTCATGGACACGGGCCTTCTGGTCGGGTCGGTGTCAAAGGCCATGGACGGAGCCGACATCTCGTTCTTCGTGGGCTTCCTGGTAGCCGGCGTGGTGTACTACCCACTGCGGAAACTGGCCAGACAAGAGCCGCGAGATGACGGCGATCGGGCGGATCCACTGATGACCGGAGCCGTGCTCCCTGGTTCGCTCTGATTCCTCGGGCCGCTCCAGGTGCTTTCGCCGACGGCTTCTGCTCCCCGGGTCGCCGAGACCGCTCAGGCCATGGTGGCGATGACGTCCTCGGCGAACTGCTCGCAGGCGACTATCCGTGCATGGCGAAGGGACTCGGGCGTGTCGCCGTCCTTGGCTTGGACGGCCATCCACGGAGCGCAGAGCAGATCGGTGACCCCTGCGTCTTCGAGGCGCCGATACAAGTCGAGATCGGGGTAGGCCCGCACGGCCAGATAGAGCGCGAAGGGCTCGTCGGCGCGGTCGGCCCTCTTCAGCGCGTCGCGGATGCGGGCCGCCTGATCGAAGGCCTCGTCAGGAGTGGCGGCTCCTGTGTTCACCCATCCGTCGCACAAGGTGGCCGCCCGGTGGATGGCCGGATCTGAGTCGCCACCCCCGATGATGGGGATGGGAAGGGTGGGGGAAGGATTCATCTGGCACTCGGGCACGTCGTAGTGGCTCCCGTGGTACTCGACCCAGCCCCCGCTCCACAGGGCGTGAAGGGCCGGGATCATGTCATTGAGGCGCTTGCCGCGGTTATGGAAGTCCTGACCGGTGAGGTCGAACTCCTCTTTGCACCATCCGACACCAACGCCGAGGCGCACCCTGTTGTTCGAGAGGACCGCGGCGGTGCCGACCGATTTGGCCACGGTGATCAGGTCCCGAATGGGGGCGATGTAGACGCCGGTCGTGAACAAGAGATTGGTGGTCACCGAAGACAAGGACGAGATCAGGCACATCGGATCTGGCCACGATGTCTCCTTCTCCCAGAATGGCGCGCCATCGGGGGCCTTCGAGTAGGTGTAGCGGGAAGCCAGNNGAGGCCACAGCCAAGGCGCGGACTTCGTCGAGAGGCAGAAAGGTGACTGCCTGGTGGAAGCGCATGGTGGTGGCCGATCTGTCGGTGATGGGTGGGTCAGCTACCGACGGGAGCCGACGGGGTGAAAGCGACCGGGATGTGCTTCACGCCGTTGATGAAATTCGACTTGAGACGGGAGATCTCGCCGTCCAGGTGGATGTCTGGCAGCCGGTCGAGGATACGGTCGAACATTACCTTGATCTCCATGCGGGCGAGGTTCGCCCCGAGGCAGAAGTGGGGGCCTCCGCCGCCAAAGGCCATGTGGTTGTTCGGTGTCCGCCCAATGTCGAAGGCATTGGGGTCGGGGAAGACCGACTCGTCACGGTTGGCCGAGATATGCCAGAACACCACCTTGTCGCCGGCCTGGATCTTTTGGCCGCCCATGACGAGGTCCTCTACCGCCGTTCGCCGAAAGTGCATGACGGGGGTCACGAAGCGAAGCATCTCCTCGACGGCCGAGGGAAGGAGGGAGCGGTCGGCCTTCAGGCGTTCCCACTGGTCGGGATGGTCGAAGAAGGCGACCATGCCCCCAGAGATGAGGTTGCGGGTGGTCTCGTTGCCGGCCACGGCGAGGAGGAGGAAGAAGAGATCCAGCTCCAACTGGGTGAGCTGGTCCCCTTCGATCTCGGCTTGGGTGAGCACGCTGAACAGGTCCTCGTGGGGGTCGATCCGCTTCTTGGCGCACAGTTCGTCGGCGTAGGCGAACAACTCCATGGCCGCCTGGGCGCCGTCTTCTGCGGTGAGCTGATACTCGGGGTCCTCCGAGCCGATCATCTTGTTGGACCAGTCGAAGACGAGGTGGCGGTCCTCTTGAGGCACCCCCATCAGCTCGGCGATGACTTGGAGCGGAAGCTCGGCCGCGATCTGCTCTACGAAGTCGGCCCGTCCGGTCGCACAGACCACATCGAGGATGGAATCGGCCGAAGCCACCACCTTGTCCTCCAGATCTCGGACCATCCGAGGTGTGAATCCCTTGTTGACCAGGCGTCGATAGCGGGTGTGGAGGGGAGGGTCCATGTTCAGCATCATCATCCGCTGCTGCTCGAGCTGGTCCTCGCCCATGTCGTGGAACAGGGCGGTAGACGTGTAGGACGAGAAGTGCTCGTAGTCGCGATTGACGGTGACGCAGTCCTCGTATCTCGTGACCGACCAAAACCCTCCCCTGACGCTGGCGGGGTCCTCGTGCCACTGGACCGGTTCTACCTGGCGAGCGTGGGCGAAGAACTCGTAAGGCACCCCGTTGACGAACTCGCTGCTGTCACGCAGATCGACATCGGTCATTTCCATGGCGTCTCCCCCAGAATCGCTATTGGTCGTTGAGAGCATGCCTGTCGTAGTGAGGCATTTCTAGAACGTGTATCAGCGAGCATAGGACAGGCCGACGGACGACTCCACCGCGAGTGGCTGGTGCCTTTCTCAGTGACTAGTCGACGAACGGTTGCCAGAGATTTCTGAGCGCCGAGCGGGCGAAACTCCAGCCTGGTGACGACGAGTTCCATCCGGGGGCATTCTTCACGCAAGTGCGCGTTCCGCCCAGGCGGGTCGACCATCCCTCCGGGCCGCTCACCGGCTGTAGCCCACGCCAAATAGCCCCGAGCACCTACCGTCTCAGGAAAATAGAACACGTTGCACTTTGTCGGCTCATCATGTTACCGTGAGCGCGCCATTCAACGGAGCGAGAGGAACGCAATCGCCATGGAGTTCGGACTCTTTCTCAACGGCTACCTGCCCGGCCAGGCTGCCCACGATCCCGGCTGCGAGCACGAGATGTTCAAGCGGGAGATCGCCTACGCAGTGACGGCGGACAAGTTCAACTGGAAGTACATGTGGCTCGGTGAGCACCACTCGCTGGCCGAGTACAGCCACATGTCAGCCCCCGAAGTCGTCATGGGCTATTTGGCCCACGCCACCGAGCGCATCCACATCGGCACGGGGATCATGAACCTCTCGCCGCGAGTGAACCACCCGGTCCGCTCGGCGGAGCGGGTGGCCGTGCTCGACCACCTGCTGGAGGGGCGCTTCGAGTGGGGCACCGGCCGGGGTGCAGGGAGCCACGAGATCGCCACGTTCAATATCCTCGACAAGAACTCAACCAAGGCCGAGTGGAATGAGGTCATCCACCAGATCCCCCGCATGTGGGAGGAGAGGGACTACGTCTATGAGGGGGAGAGCTTCACCGTTCCCTACCCGCACAACATCCTGCCCAAGCCTTACCAGGGAAAGGGCCACCCGCCGATCTGGGTGGGCTGCGGGAATCCCGGGACATTCACCCAGGCCGGGGAGCTCGGAATCGGGGCCATCGCCTTTAACTTCGAGCCCATCTACAACCTGCAGGGCCGGATCGACGCCTACAAAGAGGGCATCGCCAACTGCACCGAGCCCCTCGGCCAGTTCAAGAACGACAACGTGATGATGACAAACGCAGTGATCTGTCTGAGTGACCGCAAGCGGGCTCGAGAGGTGGCCCTGCGCCGGGGTCGCGGCTATCTGTACTCGCTGGTGTGCAACTACCACGACACCATTCCCCATCTAGAAGGCATTCCGGTATGGCCGGAGACGCCCCACTCCGTGTCCGACGAGGGCATGCTCGACTATCTGATCGACAACGGTTGGATGCTGTGCGGTGACCCCGACGAGGTATCCCAGCAGGTCGAGAAGTACCAGACGGTGGGCTGTGACCAACTCGTGTTCGGGCTTCCCTCCGACTCCCTCATGGAAGACGAGGTCCACGAGATGATCGAGGTCTTCGGGACCAAGGTGATTCCCCAGTTCGACCTCGACCCAGTGCACTCGACGACGCGCTACCGGGAGACGGCCAAGAAGAAGTACCAGGCCATCAACTTCCCGATCCCCGATATCACCATCGAGGAACTGCCGACCAATGCCATGATCCAGCTGGACGGCAGTCGCACCGACTGACCGCTTTGGGGTAGCGGGCCCCACGGGAGACAGATCGAGGTGGCTGGCGGGCTCGTCGTTCCGGCTCGATGCGTTAGCCCGATCCGCAATCCATGACGAGAAGTTCGCCAATGGTTGAGAGGTCCTCCAGCGTCTGGTGGGCGAGACTGGGACAGTGCTCCTGATCGATGCGGCGAACGTGATCGGTTCTCGTCCCACGGGATGGTGGCGCGATCGACCAGGAGCAGCCCGGGCATTTGTGGAACGGGTTCGTGCCGCAGCCAGAGCAGATCGACTCGTCGAGCCCGCTGTGGTGGTCCTCGAAGGTGCCGCTCGTAGCGGCGTAGGGGAGGGCATCGTTGACGGTGTCAGGGTTGTCCATGCACCACACAGTGGTGACGACATGCTCATAGCCGTAGCTGCCGATTCCAGCCATCACGTGACTCTCGTGTCTGCAGATCGGGCACTCCGACAGCGTGCAGAGGCGTTGGGGGCGGAGGTGGCAGGCCCCAGTTGGCTCATCGGTCTGCTCGATGGCTGACGGCGATCGAGCAGACCGACACGTCTAGTGGCCGCCCTGTCGATCAGGCCGCCCATGGTCCCGAAACGGCCTCTACCGGACAGTCAGCGCTGGCTGTCCGACGAGTTCATCTCCGGCGTTCCCGGTGTCTGGATCGCTTGTTGGCGAGTGGGCAACGGAAGAACCACGAGATCCACTCCTACCCTGAGGTCAACCAATTGCCCTCGGCATGGAAGGTAGTCCCTGGTCAGACGAACTCTTGACCTCTACTTTAGGTAGAGGTCAAGAGTTCCAGGCGCTCAGGATCTGGTCGGCGGTGGTCAGTGTGCTGATCAGGGGGAAGGTGTTGTCCAAGACGGCATCGGCGTACTCCATCGGAACACCGGCTACGACATCTCGAGGGACGACCACCTGGTATCCGTAGTTGACCGCCTCGATGGCGAGTCCCAGGACCCCGAGGTTCACGGACACGCCGATTGCGATCACCGTCTTCACCCCCAGACTGCGCAAGACGGGGTCGAGCGAGGTGCCGGCGAACGGCGAAACGCCGTGCAATCGGGGCAAGACGACGTCGTGAGGCTCAGGTCCGAGCTCGGGCAGGAGCTCAGCTTCTGGTGAGCCCACCAACATGTGTTCGGGATTGCGGAGCATGGCCGAGATGAGCTGACAGTTGATGACCGAACCCACCCGGTCGGGCCGGAACTCGGCGGTGCAGTGGACGACAGCGATGCCGAGGGACCGGGCTGCGCTGAGAAGCCGGCTGGCATTGGCAGGCAGGCCCACCGATTGGGCCGCATCGGCGAGTTGGGGGAAGGCGCTCAAGTCGCCGACCACTCCTCGCTGGACCTCCATGGTCAGCACTGCGCAGGTGGCCGGAGCGACCATCTCGACGAGATCTATGGCCATCGGCAACCGATCTCGAGATACTGGGGACGAAACGCTCGGGTACTCACTGGCCCGACGAGGTCCTCGCCCCTCCGCCGTCCGACTCCTCAGGGACCTCACTCACGATTTCGGCCGCCCACCGATAGTCGGGCTTTCCGCTCGGGGACCGAACGATGGCGTCTACGACGTGGAGCTGGCGGGGCACCTTGTAGCCGGCGATGGCGTTGCGGCAGTGATCCTGGATCTCTTCGAGGGTTGGATGCTTATCGGCACGCGGCTGGATGATGGCAGCCACTCGTTGACCCCATCGGTCATCGGGGGCTCCCACCACGATGGCGTCGAATACTTCAGGGAAGGACCGGACGGCAGACTCCACCTCTTCGGGAAAGATCTTCTCGCCGCCGGAGTTGATCGAGACTGAGCCGCGACCGAGCAGGGTGATCGACCCATCCTCTTCCACCGTGGCAAAGTCTCCCGGCATGACGTACCGGGTGCCGTCGATGTAGATGAAGGTCTCGGCCGTCTTCACCGGATCGTTGTAGTAACCGACTGGGATGTCCCCGAAGCGGGCGATCTTGCCGATATCACCCGATCCAGGCTTCACCACACGCAGGTTCTCATCGAAGATCACGGTGTCGCCGACAACCCTCACCGTCGGACCGCTGCGCATGGCCGTGTTGTCCTTGTTCAAGGTGACCATGCCGTTGTTCCCCGACTCGGACGATCCGATGGCATCGACGATCACGATGTTCGGGAGGTGCTTGAAGAACTCGTCCTTCACCGGAGCAGAGAACAGCGCGGCCGACGATGTCACGGCCAAGAGGGAGGAGAGGTCGTAGGAGGCGCCTTCGTCGTCGAGGGCCTCCACCAGGGGCTTGCCCATGGCGTCACCGGTGATCATGATCGAGTTGGCCTTCTCGGTCTCGACCAGGCGCCAGACCTCATGGGGGTCGAATTTCGGCACGAGGATGGTTCGGTTGCCCACGAAGCTCTGTCCGAGGACCGACCACTGGGTGGCTCCATGCATGAGCGGCGCGATGGGCAACAAGGTGAGCTGCCCGCCTCGGCCTTTCTCGACCATTTCCTCGGGCTTGACGATCCGGGTGTTGGTCTGGGGGTCGACGCCTCCGCCCAGGGCGTAGAAGACGTCTTCGTGCCTCCACACCACCCCTTTGGGCATACCGGTCGTGCCCCCCGTGTACAGGATGTAGTGGTCGTCGTTCGACCGCGGGGCGAAGTCCCGCTCGGGGCTTCCCTCGGCGAGGGCCTCCTCATAGGGCACGGCACCGGTCGGTAGCGGCTGGTCGGATCCGTCGTCCACGGTGAGGACCAGTTTCAGGTCCGGGAGCTCGGGCAGGAGATCGGTCACCTGGGACCCGTAGCTGGCCTGATGGACGAGGGCCACCAGATCGGCATTGGTGAACAGGTAACGGAGCTCGTCTTTGACGTAGCGGTAGTTGATGTTGATCCATACGGCACGGAGCTTGAAGACCGCCCACGCCGTCTCCACCCATTCGGCGCTGTTGAGGGAGTAGATGCCGACGTGGTCGCCCGGCCCTACGCCGTGGGAGCCGAGGTAGTGAGCCAGACGGTTGGCCCGATCCTCCATCTGGGCGTAGGTGCGGCGCTCGCCGTCGACGAGCAGGTACTCCCGTTCGCCGAAGGCATCCACGGCAGCCTCAAATAGATCCGCGAGGTTGAAGGTCGTCATCGAGAGGTCAGTAGAACACGTTTCTATTCGGGCGGCAAGCAACTTTGCCCGGCTGACCTCGGCCTCTCTCGGGGGGTGTTAGTCCTGTGTCTCCTTGGCCGTGACGGTTGCCGGATGCGATGCGGAGGAATCGATCGAGGCCTGGTTTGCTTCGAGGCTGTCGAGCGACTCCGTGACTGATCGGGCTATTCCGGCAGCGTCCAGACCCAGCTGGGCAAGGATTCGGTCGGGCTTCCCTTGGGGGATGTACCGACGGGGTGTTCCGAGCGAGATCACCGGCGGCGATCCCCCACAGTTGCATGACAGCCGCAAGGCATCGGCCAGGAACATCCCGGCCCCGCCCTGGCGAATGCCGTCCTCGGCAGTGACCACCAGGCGGTGTCGGGCCGCATCGGCCAGCATCTCCGGATCGGGGTGGGAGACGACCCTGACATCCCATACGGTTGCATCGACCCCATGGGTACGCAGGTTGGCCGCGGCCTCCTCCGAAGCGGTGACCATCTTTCCGACGGCGAGGATGCAGACGGACCCGTCGCCAGCGAGCACCTTCCTTGCCTTCATGCCCGCGCCGACGGCCTCGGGTTCGATGGTCGGAGCGGGTGTCTTTGGGAAGCGGATGACCGACGGACCATCCAGGGCGAGGGCTTCAGTCAGCATGAGCTCGACCTCCGGCGCCGACGACGGGGCAAAGACGGTCATGCCGGGTATCGACAGGGCGAGGGCCATGTCCAGCACGCCGTGGTGGCTCGGACCGTCGTCTCCTGTAATTCCAGCCCGGTCAAGGACCAAGACGACGGGAAGCGCGTGTAATCCGACATCGAGGTTGGCCTGGTCGAATGCCCGGGTGAAGAAGGTCGAATAGACGGCCACTATCGGACGCAGGCCGGCCATGGCCATGCCCGCAGCCGACGTGACCGCGTGCTGTTCGGCGATGCCCACGTC
>PLSY01000061.1 GCA_003164275.1 Acidimicrobiaceae bacterium
GGGGAGTGGTAAAGGACACCATCACCCCGACCGTTGGCGCAGCGTACGGGTCCACTGAGGTCTACCTCGGGGCACTGAGGCCGGTGCCATGAGCAAGTCCGACCTCGAAGCGGCGCTGATCTGGCAGATCAAGGCTGCACGCCTCCCCGAGCCCATCACCGAGCACCGCTTCCACCCTCCTCGCCGCTTCCGCTTCGACCTGGCTTGGCCCGACCGGATGCTGGCGGTCGAATGTGAGGGCGGCGTCTACAGCGGGGGGAGGCATACTCGGGGCGCCGGCTTCGAGGCCGATCTGCTCAAGTACAACATCGCCGCGATGGACGGCTGGACCGTGCTGCGTTATTCGGGGCGGCACATCGACAACGGTTATGCCCTATCGGAGATCGAGCATGTTCTGTCCAAGGTCGACGCCGAGTCGGTTGCGGTAGAGATGTGACGAATCCCCCGATACCTCATGGCCGGCCGGATGGTCAGATAACGTCAGAACCTCTATGTCCAGAAGACCGAAACGAGGAAAGGGTGTCGCAATGTCTTCGGGCATGCCCGCGCCCGAACCGGAACCGGACTGGAAGCCCTACCGTGACGGGACGTTCCGAGACGAGCAGCACATCGAATTCAATGCTGACAACCGCGTCTACCAGTCGATCTGGAGAGATGGGCAAGTGACCTCGGATTTCGTACTCGTACAACAGGTAAAGGTCAGGGGGAGGTGGAGGGATGTGGTGAAGGTCGATTGTTGTCATGGCGCTGTGCATGTTCATAATCTGACTATGAGTGGTAAGAATGAAACGAAAGATCTCCAGAAAATCATCCGGCCAGCCGATCTTCTCAGTGGATTTGGTAAGGCAACGGACCTCGTCTATGACCACTGGCAGAACAATGTGAGGAGGTGGAACCGTGGCAAGTGATTCCGATGAAAGGTCCTGCACGGCAAAGAGAGTGACCAAGCTTCTGCAGCATCCGGAAGCGACTCAGGCGTTCCCAGGTGTCCTTCCAAACGGGACAAGACAGGTCCTTGTAGCGATGCCGGGCGATGCTCTCGGACCAATTTTTCGCCGGGTCAAGAGTTTTGGTGGACCTACGAACATCGCTGTCGCCGATGCTGAGGGTTTTGCGGTCATCGTCATCACGCCGTCACGCGATGAGGTTGAGGTCGGCGCGGAGGAATGCCCGGTGAGCGGCAAGAGCGCAATTGGCCTGTTGCTATCCCTTCTGCGTTCCAATGGGGGTTCCGCTCGTTGCCGGCTCACTGAACCGGATTACGAGGCCGAGCTCGTCGACGACGGAGTCTGCGTTCCGGCGTAGGACGCGAAAGGCCCCCGGCCGAAACCGGGGGCATCGCACGACATGTTGGGGATTCAATACTTCCAAGACCGCTTGGAATTATTCCGCTGAGTGGCAAGCAGGTGCTCCAGCGTGCCTGCCAAACGTTGCGCTCTGATCGGATCAACCCAGTTGTGTTGAGCGAACACTTCCTTTAGCTCCGGGTCCAACGGAATGAAGCTGTTCGATATATGGCTGAGGAGCTCATTGATAGCGTCAAGTGGTCTATCGCCTTCGAGGTCGAGGAGGTACGCATGGAGTGACCTGCCGGCATCGACGTTGCCATAGCCGATACCCCATGACAGATGTTCAGGTGCGTTGCCCGTCTCGGCCCAGCTCTTCTCCGAATCAATGCCTAGCTGCCATTCCTCGCGGCCCCATCCACATCTGCATTCATCGAAGGACGGATTCGTCGGCTGGGCTGCGGGAACATTGACGGTCACTTCCCAGCCCCTGAGTGGCGATCCGGGGAGCATGATGGCGCCGTTGATAAGCACGCCTCCAAGTGCTTCGGCGACTCCCTGATCTCGGTATTCGCCCAACCGTTCGCCGACGATTGAATCGAGTTCGTCCGCCAGTCCCTGGGCCTCAGATCCCAAAGAGCCGATGGCGTGGATGATCGCGCTATATCGATCACCAGCGGACAATTCGGTGAGTGGTCCTTCAGTAGCGATGGTCATCTGTTCTCCTTCAGTTGTGACACTGAGGGAACGCCGCCAACGGGGGAGACCCGACTATTCTCGCCACGCTGACACCGGTCCAACGGTGTCGGCCACGGCCCGGGGATGCGCAAACATCGCCCGGGCCACTTATTGTTGAGGGCCATCTTGCGGGATGGGGGAGTGAGAGTCAACTACCGTCGTCCACAGCGGGCTCTATGGTTCGATTGCTACGTTGCCCGTCGCCGGGCCCGTCGAGTGAAGGTTCCGCCGCCTGATCTCCGGGCCCGGTACTTTCGCCCGCACCTGACCGCCACGCCCACCGTTTGCGGGGAACCTGGGCAATCCTGAGCGGACACCGAGTGATCTAACAGGATTCCCATCCGCCTAGCACCGGCCCCGGCAACTCATACTCCCGTAAGGTACCGTTTGGCAGCGAGAGTGGAGGGAATCTAAATGGCGGAGGAAACTGACGAGGATCCCCGAGCATCCCTCGATGACCTGATCGGAGCCACGAATAGAGATCAGTGGTTCAAGGTTCTCGACGAGCAAGGTGGCCCCGACGCAGAGGGTCGGAAGTGGGACATAGCAGAGTGGTTGCTTTTAGAACACCCCGATGCCCGCTCAATCGAACGACTTTCAGGACTCAATCTTTCGGCCATTGACGAGGTTTCGTCGAGCGACTTCCGATCAATATTTGAACTGACCGGACAAGCCAAGTCCAAGGTCGACGGCGACACCGCTGGCCTCTTTGCTGCAATCGAGCGGCGCCACAGTCAGGACTCGCGGACGAACACGTCTGATCTGTTCAATCCCGGAGTGCACGATCGGGTAGCGGCGTTCAAGATCGTCGCACGGGCCCAACGGAGCGGATTGGTGAAGCAGTCCCCGCCGGACTTCCAATGGCACATCACGGCTGCTGGCCATGAGTGGCGTGACCTTCCAAGACCCTCAGACGATCTGTTCGAGGAAGAGGGTGCGGACTGAACGGGGTTGATCCCGTGAATACGGCCCTTGTTGCTTTTGGCGCCGCCCTGTTCGGCGCACTCGCCGGCGGCTTGGCGGCTGCAGTCGGAAGTGACTGGGCCCAGGTGCGACAGATCAGACGCTCGGCTCGCATCACGATGTATGAGGACCTACTAGCTCAGTGGAATCCATGGGCTGGCATTCGGGGGACGAGGGACTTCGTCGGGCCGACTGCAAGGGACATTTTGGACGCATTGAGGCGGTCTGCAGTAGTCGCGGGAGAGCAAGAGGAAAGGCTTGTGCATTCCATGAAGGAGGCGTGGGAGGAGTACGTCAGGCCGACTCCGACACCAGCAGATCAACAAGCCGCCACCCAGAGCGGAGGGCCGGTACGGCGGCCGCCGTCCACCGAAGCCCAAAGGACCGTCCTGGACCAAGCCGTAAAGGCCCTCTCGGACCATCTCGAAGGCTTGATCCGAAAGCGCGGCCTTCGGTCTCGACCTGTCTAGGCGACCCACTCCGTCTGCCACAGCGGTGGTGTCTGTATGGTTGTAAACCCCCCTCCGACACGCTCCAGCCTTCTGCCCAAACTTCTGCCGTCCGTTGCCTCCGAAGGTGTCCGTACCGTCCGACCGTTCCGACAGGGAGACAGTGACAGGACTCTGACCTCCATGTTTTCGGACTGCACTTAACTGCTCGGACAGGATGCCAAGACTGGGGGTCAAGAGGTCCCGGGTNNTTCAAATCCCGGCAGCCCGACCACGGAAGCACGGGTCAGAGTCGTTACTCTGGCCCGTGGTGTTCCCGATCTGGTAGTTCTCGTACTGATCAGAGTCGGAACAGAATCCTTCACAAGGTTCAGCCATGCGTATCGGCCGTGTTCCGAACGAACATAGGCTCTGTCTTCCCAAGATGCTTCGCCAAGCGACCCACTGTCTAGGTGTTCAGCGAACTCGCTGAACGGCAACCAGATCGGCCCTGTGGACCTTGCAAGCCGCGACGGTGCCACCTACCGGGCCCCGTCCTGTAATCGACCTCGCCACTCGATGTGAAACAGAGAGTGCTGGGCGTGTCCGATCCCGAGCTCGGCTTTGGATCATTCAGAACAGCACCCTGAGTGAGGACCTTCGCCTCTAACTGGCCTTTGCCTACTGTGAGGTTCCCCAGAATTAGTGGAC
>PLSY01000388.1 GCA_003164275.1 Acidimicrobiaceae bacterium
TCGCCAGTACGACCATCAGCTCTTCTTGAATACCGTCGACGGCCCGGGCGGCGACGCCGCCGTCCTCCGCCTGGCCGCTCCTGGCCTCCCGCCCTCGGAGCGGGGCCTCGCCCTCACCACCGACTCCAACCNNTCGGCAATCCCGAGCACCCCGAGGTGATGTGGCAGCTGTCCGAGGCCATCGACGGGATGAGCGAGGCATGCCTGGCCCTCGGCCTCCCGGTCATCGGCGGCAACGTCAGCCTCTACAACGAGAGCGTCGGGACGGACATCGACCCGACGCCGGTCATCGGCGTGCTCGGCCTGATCGATAAGTTGGCTGTCCGCCCACCGGGCGTGACCCTGGTGGATGGAGCCACCCTGGTCCTGCTCGAGGGCACGCCTGGCGGGGAACCCGATTCCCGGCTGAGCCTCGGCGGATCCCGGTGGGCCGTCGAGTGCCACAATCACAGAAACGGCCGCCTGCCCGCCTTGGACCTCGCCGCCCATCGCTCGCTGGTGGAGTTCGTCGCATCGCTGGTGGCGGGGCAGGTGGCCGGCGGCGAGCCCTCCGTGGCAGGTCTGCACGACGTCTCCGGCGGAGGCCTCGGGGTGGCGTTGGCCGAGCTGGCCGTGCGCTCGGGCATCGGCCTGTCGGTGTCGGGTGTGGCCGACCACGTGGCCCTGTTCGCCGAGTCCTCGTCCCGGGTGGTGGTGTGCACCACCGACGCCGACGGCCTCCGTGCCCGGGCCACCTCCTCTGGGATCGGCTGCCGGGTGCTGGGCGTGACGGGAGGGGACAGGATCGTCATCGACGGGCTGGTCGACCTCGGTGTCTCCGAGGCAACCGACGCCTGGCGGGGCCGACTCCCCGCACTGTTGGACGATCTCGCCCCTGTCACCATCTGAGAGGGTCCGGCCGCCACGCCCGGCGGTCAGGCTGGACGGCGCGACTCGAGTTGGGCGAGCACCTTGTCCGGCACCTTCAGGTCCCCCTGCCCGGTGCCGACGGCCAGATCGGGCTTGAGCAGCCCGTGGTAGTCGGAGCCCCCGGTGGCCACCAGGTCGAAGCGGCGGGCCAGGTTGGCGAGCTCGGTTCGCTGGCGCGGCGAGTAGCGCCCGTAGGTGACCTCCAGTCCGCCGAAGCCGGCGGCGGCGAGCTCGGCGACGAGGGCGCCGAGGGCGCCTCCGACCAGTCCGTTGCTGAACGGGTGGGCGAGCACCGCGACCCCTCCCGAGGCCGCGGCCAGGCGAGCGACCTCGACTGCTGTGAGGCGTGACTTCGACACGAACCCGGGTCGGTCGTTGCCCAGGTAGCGGGTGAAGGCGTCGTCCACCGACTCGACCACCTCGAGCCGGACCATGGCGGTGGCGAAGTGGGGGCGGCCCAGCCCCTCTTCGGCCCCGGCCTCCTCGACCACCATGTCGTAGGTGAGGGGGACGCCGAGCCCGGCCAGCCGCTCGGCCAGAGCGATGTTGCGACGTCTCCGATCGTGGCGGAGCCTGACCAGCTCGTCGCAGAGCACACTTCCGTCTTCCTCAACGAAGTAGACGAGGACGTGCATGCCGCCCGGGCCCGACGGCCGACAGGACACCTCGCAGCCGGGGACGAACGTGATGCCTAGCTCATCGGCCCGCCGACGGGCCGGCCCGATGCCGGCCAGCGAGTCGTGATCGGTCAGGGCCACGGCACTGCACCCGGCCTCATGGGCGAGTTCGGGGATCCGCTCTGGAACATCGCTGCCGTCAGAGATGCTGGAGTGTGTGTGCAGATCGATCATCTCGTCGGAGGCTACAGGTGGGTCTTGCAGCCCTGTCGGCGAGCGGAGGGCCGAGTGGGAGAGCGCACCGCTAGGATGGAGTGGCACGGAGAGGCAGTTGTGTGGCCTAATCGTGAACGACGAGCTCGACGACCCCCGGTGTGTGCGGTGACCAACCGATGATGGAGGCCAAAGAAGCGTGTGGAGTCTTCGGGGTCTACGCCCCGGGGAGATCCGTGGCACACCTGACCTTTGACGGCCTCTACGCCCTCCAGCACCGAGGACAAGAGTCAGCCGGCATGGCCGTGAGCGACGGGGACGCCATCACCGTCATGAAGGACATGGGGCTCGTCACCACCGTCTTCGACGAGCGCAAGCTCTCCGGTCTGCGCGGCCATCTGGCCATCGGCCACACGCGGTACTCGACGGCCGGCTCCAGCGACTGGATGCACGCCCAGCCTGTGTTCCGAGGGGTGGGGCGAGCCGGGTTCGGCTTGGCTCACAACGGGAACCTCACCAACACCGCCGCCCTCGGAGAGGCGGCCGGCATGCTGCCGGGCCTGGTCTCGTCGGACAGCGACCTGGTCGCCGAGCTCCTCGGCCAGGCATTCCCGGCTGACGACCCCACCCGGACCCGGGATCAGGTCTCCGGCGACCTCGAGCGGGCCCTCATGGCCGTACTCCCCCTGGTGGAAGGTGCGTTCTCCTTCGCCCTCATGGACGCCGAGCGGATCATCGGCGTCAGGGACCCGAACGGGTTCCGGCCCCTCTGCCTCGGTCGCCTGGAGGCAACTGACGAGTACGAGGTGGGCTGGGTGTTGGCCTCTGAGTCCCCGGCCCTCGACGTCATAGGGGCCACCTTCATCCGGGAGCTGGAGCCGGGTGAGATGGTCATCATCGACGGCAAGGAGGTGCGCTCTGAGCGTCCCTTCCCAGCCGAGCGTCTCGATCCGAAGCTCTGCATCTTCGAGTTCGNNGTCTACTTCGCCCGCCCCGACAGCCGGCTCTACGGCAACGAGGTCCACGGCGCCCGCCGCCGAATGGGCCAGCTCCTCGCCACCCAGGCACCGGTCCCAGCCGACATGGTCATGGGCGTCCCCGAGTCGGGAGTGCCGGCCGCCGAGGGGTACGCCGTGGCCTCGGGCATCCCCTACGGGCAGGGACTGGTGAAGAACCGGTACATCGGCCGCACCTTCATCGCTCCGACCCAGGCCGAGCGGGCCAAAGGCGTGCGGCGCAAGCTCAATCCCCTGCGGGAGAACATCACCGGTAAACGGGTGATCGTGGTCGACGACTCGATCGTGCGGGGCACCACCACCCGGGCCATGGTCAAGATGCTGCGCGAGTCGGGGGCGACCGAGGTCCATCTGCGCATCTCGTCGCCGCCGTTCCGGTGGCCCTGCTACTACGGGATCGACACCCCCGACCGCACTGAACTGCTGGCCTCGATCAAGACGCTGGACGAGATCACCGAATTCTTGGACGTGGACTCGCTCGAGTACCTCACACTCGAGCATCTGGTCCAGGCCATCGACGCCCCCGGGGCCGGCTTCTGTGATGCCTGCCTGACCGGCAACTATCCGGTCCCGGTACCGGTCCAGCTCAGTGAGCGCCCGGCCCTGAGCGCTGTGAGCAGCGGTACTCAGGCGTGAGCGGGGAGACCCCCGACCCCTCCCCCTCGCCAGCCGAAGCCCCGAATGAGGTAGCTCCGGCCACCTACGCCGGTGCCGGCGTGGATATCCATGCCGGCGAGCGGGCAGTGGACCGGATCCGTCCCCTCGTCGCCTCGACCCTCCGGCCCGAGGTCCTGGGCGGCCTCGGTGACTTCGGGGGGCTGTTCGCCCTCGACACCGACAGGTACCGCCAACCGGTGCTCGTGTCGGGAACCGACGGCGTGGGCACGAAGGCACTCGTGGCCCAGTCGATCGGTCGGCTCGACACCATCGGCTTGGACCTGGTGGCCATGTGCGTGGACGACCTGGTCTGCCAAGGGGCCGAACCCCTGTTCTTCCTCGACTACATCTCGACCGGGATGGTCGACCCGGGTCAGATGGCAGATCTCGTGGGCGGAGTGGCCGAGGGTTGTCGACAGGTGGGGGCGACGCTCATCGGCGGGGAGATGGCCGAGCACCCAGGGGTCATGAAGCCCGGTGAGTTCGACCTGGTCGGTTTCGCCGTCGGGGTGGTCGAGCGCTCGGAGATCCTCGGGGCACACCGGGTCGAAGTCGGCGACGCTCTGATCGGACTCCCGTCGCCGGGACTGCGGAGCAACGGCTACACCCTGGCCCGCCACGTGCTGTTGGAGCGGGCCGGGCTGGTCTTCGATGCTCCGGCGTGGCCGGGAGCCGACGTGTCGGTGGCCGACGAACTGATTCGTCCATCGGTGATCTACACGCCGGCCGTGCGGGCGGCCATCGCCGCCTCGAGCGTCCATGCCGTGGCCCACATCACCGGCGGAGGGTTCGAGGGCAATGTCCCCCGGGCCCTCCCCGACGGCGCACGTGCCGTCATCGACCGGGGAACCTGGACGGTGCCCGCCATCTTCTCGGAGATCCGCCGCCTCGGGCAGGTGGACGATGAGGAGATGGCCCGTGTGTTCAATCTCGGACTCGGCATGGTCATGGCCGTGGCTCCGGGGAGCGTCGAAGATGCCCTCGTCGCCCTGGCCGCCTTCGGTGTCGATGGCGCCGTCGTGGGCTCAGTTGTCCCCGGTGAGCGGGGCGTCGACCTCGTGGGCCCGTCGCCCTGGCCCGCCGACACGAACGAGAGGGAGGTCCGATGACCGACGCTCTGCCCGTGACGGAGTTCGGCGCCCTTCGGGATCATCTCTTGGAGCACTCGGTCAAGCGAGGGGACTTCACGCTCAAGTCCGGGCGAAAGAGCAGCTGGTTCATCGACTCGAAGCAGACGGTCTGCCGGCCCGAGGCCATGCTGGCCGTGGCCCACGGGGTGCTGTCGGTGATGCCGGAGGAGGTGACGGCCATCGGTGGGCTGACCATGGGCGCAGACCCCGTCGCCTTCGTGACCGCCGGGGTGGCGGCGACGGAAGGCAGGGCCCTCAAGGCGTTCAGTGTCCGCAAAGAGACAAAGGACCACGGTGGCGGTGGCCGCATCGCCGGTGCCCTCGACCCGGGCGACCTGGTGGTGATCACCGAGGACACCGTGACTCGGGGCACGTCGCTCCTGGAGGCGGCCCACGTGGTGATCGAGGCCGGTGCGCAGCCCGTGCTGCTGGTGGCCATCGTTGATCGAGGGGGAACGGTCGGGGCCATGGCCGCCGCTGAGGGTCTGGCCTTCCGGGCACTCCTCACTGCCCCCGATCTCGGTTTCGACTACGAGGGCGCCTGAGTCTGGACGGCCCGGCCTCACCCCTTGTGGGTGAGGACGATGGCCTGCTCCGGGCAGGCCACCACGCAGAGCCCGCAGGCTCGACAGTCGTCGGCGCCGGGAGTGTAGGCCGTCTGCATCCGATGGGCCCGGGCCTTCAGTCATGAGAGGGCGCCGAGGGCCTCGTAGTCGACGTCCTCCATGCGGCGGACCTCGAAGACGTCGTTCGGGCACACGTCGATGCAGTCCCGCTTGCCCTCACAACGGGCGTGGTCGATGACCGGCGACCACGAGCCGGCCGGGGCCGCGCACCGCTCACCCGGACGATCAGGGTGAGCGGCTGCTCGGCGCTATTTGTCCAGCTTGCTCCGGGCAGGGCTCACGCCTGCTCGGCTGATCCCGGAGACTCGACGGTGGCATCGTCGCCTTCGGCACTCGTTGCAGATCCGGTCTCGGGTGTTCCTTCGGCCAGTAGGAGGTAGATCCGGCGTCTGGTGTCGGAGAGGATCTCGCCGACCGCCTTGATCTGCGGCTCGCTCCCAGCCCGGCCGACCTGCATGACGGCGGCACTCACCTCAAAGATGAGGCCGCGGAGGTCGACGAGGGAGCGCTTGGCGCCCCGGGCCGCGTCCTCCCACGGTGCGGGGCCATCTCCGGCCGCCTCGGCGGCGGCCCGGCCATCGTCGGTCAGGCTGAAGACGCGCCGTCCCTCGGTGCTATTGGCCGTGACCAGTCCCTGGTCCTCCATGGCCTGGAGGGTCGGGTACACCGAGCCGGGGCTCGGGCGCCACACGCCGCCGCTCCGTTCGGTGAGCTCGGTGATGATCTGGTAGCNNTCTGGTAGCCGTGCATCGGCTCCTCGGCGAGGAGGGCGATGATGGCCGCTCGCACGTCGCCTCGACCGACCTTCGGCCCACGGCCGAACATCGGTCCGAACTCGTCGCGGCCGTAGCCCCGTCCGAATCCGTCTGGACGACCCCGACCCCGTCCACGGCCTCCGCCGCGTCCTCGGGTCATGTCGCCCATGCGGTCGAAGCGGCCGCCGGAGGGGAATCCCGGTCCGAACCGTGGGCCGCCCTGTGTTGCTTGCTCAAATCTGTGGTGTCCATGCATCAGGTGAATCTCCTTGTAGTTGCTGTCTCGGGGGCACGCTGGCCACCGAGTGGAATGGGGAGCATCGGTCAAAGACTGCTCTCGTACAGTCACGATATATCGGGATACTAACCAATGTCAACCCCCAGGCGAGGAGCCAGGCCGAAAGCCAGTGTTGAGGTGTCGCGAGTGTGTCGGGCGGACGACTCGACGCGAGCCCGCCGTGGCCCGTGGCTCGACAGCAGCTGAAGGGGTCGAGGGCCGTCTTCGGGGGAGGTCAGGAAGCCCGGTAGCTGGCCACGATGGGGGCGAGCTCGGCCGGGGTGGCCCCGTGCATGATGACGCCGTCACATCCAAGTTCGAGCTGACCCTTGATGGCTGCCACACACTCCTCGGTGGTGCCGGTGGCACTCTGGGCCAGCCACTCCTCGGGGATTAGCTGGGCCACGTGGCGCAGCTCCTCGGTGGTGGCCGTCGAGTCGAAGCCCCCCCGGAACGAGGAGACCATCTCGTCGGCCCGGAAGCGCTCCAGCACCGCCGGGTCCCAATCGTTGGTGCGCACCAGGAGGTCGCCATAGCCCTGGAGGTAGGTGGCCAGTCGACCGACCGACTTCTTCAGCCGTCGGTCCTCGTCGATGTGGTCGCCGATGGTGGCGAAGCACGACCACACCTTGACCGAGGCGGGGTCGCGCCCGGCCCGCTCGGCCGACTCTTTGACCGTGGCCACGCATCTGCGGGTCGTCTCCTCGGTGAAGTAGGTGTGGAGGATGACCTGGTCGAAGCAGCGCCCTCCGAGGGCGAGCGACTGGGGGCCGAAGGCAACCAGGCCGAGGGGGAGGTACTCGTCGACGTTCGGCAGGTAGAGGACCGGGAACTTGCCAGCGGGGCCGTCGTGGCCGAGGATCAGCTCGCCCCGGAAGAGTCGGCGGGTGATGTCGGCGAAGTCCTCCAGCTGGGCGGTGGTGATCCGATCGATGCCATAGGCGTCCTGGATGAGCGGGATCCCCCGTCCGAGCCCGAGCACGAAGCGCCCACCGGTCAGGCTCTGCATGGTCCGGGCCATGCCGGCCGTGATCATCGGGTGTCGGGTGTTGTGGTTGGTGGCCGCCGTGACGATGGTCAAGGTGTCACTGACCGCACCGGCCGCCCCGGACAGGACGGCCGCCTCCTTCTTGTCGAATCGCTCCGAGATGAAGGCCGAACCGAGGCCGAGACCCTCGGCCTGGCGGATCTCGTCGATGAGGTCTCGGGAGGACTCGGCATGTCCGGCCAGCGTGTAGAACCCGAGCTCTTCGAGTCGGTTGGACGGCAGATGGTGGGCACCGGTGGTCACGTTGCCTCCTGTGGGTCGGGAACCGATCGGAAGGGTAGCAAGCCAGAGTCGTCCCGACCCGCTGGCTGGTCGATGCCGCCATCGCTCATGCGCCGCCCCTGCGTGGTCGGGCCGACGCCTCCTCGGACTCCGGGTTGCCTGAAGGCGCGTTGCTCGAGAGGCCGTGGTCTCGGCAGGTGGGGGGCGGGATGGTTCCCCGAGTTCGACGAATCGTCCGTTCAGGGCCTGGGCGATGAGGTCATGGTCGTGGAGGATCGGCTCGAGCGGCCCGAAGAGGAACGCCTCCAGTCAGTCCGAAGGCGGGGGCTCATCCCGCCCAGTCAGAAGTGGCGCAACCAGGACTCCGCCCTGCTCAGATCGGCAAATCGTGCGGTAGGCCTCGAGTGTTGTCCGGCTCGGGATCACCCAAGCCGTCCACCCCTCGGTCCGATTCCGTCTCCGTCTCCGTCTCCGTCGCCGGGTCGGGTCCGACGCGTGGAGGCCACCACCTCTTCGGCCCGGGCCCGCAGAGGTTGGTTCGTCCGCTCAGAGTGGGAGCGGAGTTCGCCGAACGCGCCCTCTTCGGTGGCGCCGCCCCGCTCTATCAGCACGCCCTGGGCTTGGGCGATTACCTCCCGGCCGTGCAGGGCCTGCTGGTAGCGCTTCGAGCGCTCGGCCTCGTTGGCCGACAGCGAGGCATCGGTGAGGATGATGGATGCCTCGGTGGCGAGCACCGAGGCCAGTTCCTGATCCTCAGGAGTGAAGGCGTCGGCGGTGGTCGAGTAGATGTTGAGGGCGCCGACCGGTCGGTCTCTGGACATGAGGGGCGCAGACAGGATGGCGTTGATGCCGAGAGCTTTGGCCTTGGGGACAAATGTCGGCCACCTTGACTCCTCGTCCAGGGAGTCGGTGTGGAACCAGCGCCCCTCGAGGGAGGCATCCACGCACGGACCTTCCTCGGCGGCGTACTGGTTGGCATCCATGTCCAACACGGTCTGGTTGCTGGCCGCCACCGTGGACAGGTGGCCGTGCCGTCGCAGGGAGATGCTGACGCCGTCGGCGTGGGCCAGCGTGGCCCGGGCCACGGTCACCACCAGGCGAAGAGTGGCGTCGACGGAATCGTCCACTGTGGGCAACCCGAGAACCTGGTTGGCCAGTGACTCCGGTGAGTCCAGCTGCGTCGAGGTCGGGATCGCGCCCGGCCCGGCCGTCAGGTGCGGCCGGCGGGCGAGAGTGGCTGGCTCCATGTCGCCGGGCGAAGCGTCCGGCAAGTCGGCGACCTCGAGCGTGAGCTGGACCCCGGGAGTCGCCGACCGGACGGAGAGCCGGCCACCGAGAACCTGAAGCCGCCCGGCGGTCTCGGTGATGACACGGAGGCCAGCGGTGTCGAGGACATCGACGCCGGCCAGGTCCAAGGTGATGGTGTGCCGGTTGCGCTCGACCAGGGCGTCGAGGATCGACCCGAGGTCAGGGGCGTTGCGCTGGTCGATCCCACCTCGCAACGAGACAAGCGCCCGGCCCGGGGCGAAGTCGACTTCGACGGCGAAGCCTTCGGGCGCCTCTGCGGCTCCGGGCTCCCGGGTCACGTCGCCTCCGATGCGGGTGGCACGGTGACCGAGGGTTGAGCGGCCTGGCGACTGCCGAATGACCTGACAAGGTTCGACACGGGGTCTGATCTCCAGAGGAGGCGAGCCCTCACTACCGAAGGCATGCCAACGGTACCAGGAAGCCTTCGCGGCCGGGCATTGATGATTCCGCTAAAAGGTGGGACGCTGTGCCCGAGGGCAATGGCGGCGACGGGACCTTGACAATGAGCGATGTGCCCGATTCTGAGGCAGTATCCAATGCGGACCTGGTGGCATCCGTCACCGAGATTGTGGGCACGCTCTTCTCGGCCTGCAGCGTGGCCGACGCTCTCGACCAACTGCTCCATCTGGCCGTCTCGACCATCGAGGGCTGTGACTACGCGGGGATCTTCATGGCACCCGAAGGCGAGGTGTTCACGCCCTTTTGCACCGACCCGATCGTGGCGGTGGTCGACGGGCTGCAGCGCAGTACCGGGCAGGGACCGTGCCTCGATGCGCTGGAGCAGAACGTGGCCTTCTACGCCGCCCACCTGGACCAGGACGCCCGTTGGCCCGTGTTCGGACCGGTGGCGGCGGCCAAGGGTGTTCGCAGCCTGTTCGCCGTTCCCCTGCTGGTCAACGGGGCACCTGGGGCCCTTAATCTCTATGCCGTCTATCCCGACGCCTTCGGGGTCATCGATCGGGGACGCGGGCTGCTGCTCGCGGCCATAGCCGGCTTGGCCTTCACGGCGGCGCAGTCACATGAGGACGAAGAGCGCAGAACGAGCAACCTCCACACCGCTTTGCGGTCCCGGGAGGTCATTGGACAGGCCCAAGGGATCCTCATGGAGCGAGAGCGGGTCTCTTCAGACCAGGCCCTCGACATCCTCCGGCGCGCTTCTCATCACTTGAACGTCAAGCTGCGGGACATCGCCCAGAACCTGGTCGACACGGGCGAGAGGCCCGACACGGGAAGGCCCTGAGGCGGACCGGCCCGAACGGCTCAGCGCCGTGTCGCCGAGCGGGAGTTCCTCGTCCGGACTCGCCGGTCACTCGGACACTGACGGCGGAGCGGCGTGAGGGCTGCTACACAGGCCCGGTGGACATCGTGACCCTGGATCCCGAGTCGTCACTCCCGCCCTTCGAGCAGGTCCGGGCCCGGATCGCCGCGGCCCGCGATGGGGGAGAGTTGTTGCCGGCGGTTCGACTGCCCACGGTCCGGGCGCTGGCCAACCGTCTCGGTCTGGCCGCCAACACGGTGGCGCGGGCGTATCGTGAGCTCGAACTGGCCGGCCTGGTCGAGACCCGGGGCCGGGCGGGCACCTTCGTGGCTGTGGCCCCGTCGGCCGAGCGGGAGGCGGCGACGGCCGAGGTCAGGGAGTTCTTCGAGCGGATGAGCGAGATGAGCATCGGCGACGCCGAGATTCTGGCCCTTGTGCGCGGGCAGGCCGGGCTCGGCTGATACCGGTTGACCGAGCCGCCCGGGGGTGTCGACCGGCTCAGTGCCTCGGCCACCGCCCTGCCCCCGCCCGATGGAGCGGACCGTCCTGACCAGGACGTTCATGGTGGTCGGGACCGGCGTCGATCCNNTGCACCACAGGTCCCCAACCAGCATGGCGCTGGGGCGTAACGCACCCCCAACGGGATTCGAACCCGTGTTACCGCCTTGAAAGGGCGGCGTCCTAGGCCGCTAGACGATGGGGGCTCCAACCCGATCAGGGCTTTTGGAGATTAGCAGAGGGATCTACAGTGCTCCGGCCGGCCGCCCCTCATCAGGCAAATCAGCGGCCAGAACCTCGATCATCAGGTACTGGAGCTGGCTCAACAGCTCATAGAGGGCATATTCGGATGCCGTCTCGTCTTCGGGCCCCGGGCGCTCCATGTCCTCGCTGACATCCAGCCGGGTGCCGATGATGAGTCGGAGGGATCCGACAGCTGACAGCCATGAGCTGAGCTCCGCCTCCGAGAGGGTGTCGGCGTGTGCCGTCTTGACCATGACGGCGAGTGCTTGGCGGTGGTGGTTGGCGAGGGCCGTGTCGACCAAGTGGCGGTACTCGGCCTCGGCCTGCTCATCGGTGTCGCCCGGGTAGGCCGGTGGGAAGAGGCGCTTGGTCATCGGCTCGTCCGGTGCGATGACCGGTGTCACCTGTTCGGACAGGGTGACCAGGAGCGTCCGAATACTCGGATCCAACTTCACGGCGAACCGGCCGTCCCGGCGACGCTTGATGGGAGCGCTCAACCCGACTGCTCCATCGTGGCCCACAGGCCATGCTCGTGGAGCCGGTAGACGTCGAGCTCGGACCGCTCCCTCGTCCCAGAGGAGACGACGGCCCGTCCTTTGTGGTGCACGTCCAACATGAGGGAGGTGGCCTTCTCCTTTGAGTAGCCGAACAGCTTCTGGAAGACGAAGGTGACGAAGGACATCAGATTGATCGGGTCGTTCCAGACGATGACCAGCCAGGGTCGGTCGCTATCCTCGGACTCGTCGACGTCGGTGGACTCGACCTCGACTGGGGCGACATCCGTCTTCGAGACAATGGTGCCGGCCAGCCTGGCGGTCACACTGGCTCCCGGAGGGCGCCACTGCCCGAGTCCATGGGCTCGACGGCCAGGCCGGCACAGGGGTCAGCGTCGGCGCCGGTTCCCAAAGTCTCTTCGGGGTCGTGATCCGAGAGGCCGTGGTGGAACCACAGGACGGTGGACCAGACCACCGATGCCCCGACCACGTGGATGGCCACCAGCACGGCCGGGAGGTGGGTGAAGAACTGGGTATAGCCGATCATCCCCTGGATGACCAGGACGATGAGGAGGGTCTTTGCCCCGTCCTGGTTCCTGGCCGGGGCATTGGTCTTCCACAGCACATAGAGGATGACCAGGAGCAGAACGCCGGTGGCAAGGACGATCTCGGCGTGGATCCTCGTCATGTCCTCCAGCCCGAGCGGGATGCGCTTGGCGCCCTTGCCTCCGGCGTGTGGCCCGGTCCCCGTCGTCGCTGCACCGGCGGCCAGCACCACAACGGTGGCCGCAACGAGTGCCCTGGTCAGCCACAGGGCACTCCGGGAGACAACGACGGTGCCCCGTCCGGCGGCGTGCCCCGCTCGCAGGGTGAGCACGACGGCTACGGCCAACAGGGCCATTCCCACCATGAAGTGGCTGAGGACCACGTAGGCGTTGAGCTTCGAGTAGACGACGAACCCGCCGAGCACGGCCTCCCCGATCACTCCGAGGATCAGCCCACCGGACAGCCAGCGGAGATCACGACGGCCCGGCGCACGGAAAAAGGCGGCGATGAACGTGGCCGCACACGCTATGACCAGGATGAATACCACCACCCGGTTCCCGAATTCGACCAGGGGATGAAGGCTGAGGGGCGGTGTCAGGTGGTGCTCGGAACACGTCGGCCAATCCGGACAGCCGAGCCCGGAGTCGGAGAGCCGCACCGCCGCCCCCGTCGCCACGTTGAGGACGGTTGTCGCCAGGGTCAACCGGCAGAGGAACAGGAACGGGCGAGGGCTGATACGCAGGGAGGACACCGTTGGGCCATGGTACCGGCCGGACCGCCCCCGGCGCCTCTCGTCCCGGCGCGAAGTGTCCCTCCGGGGGAGGGGCCACTAGTGTTCGGGCAATGGCTCTTCTCGCGGTGGCCCTGCCCCGCCCGCGCACGGTGGGATCGCGGCTCGGTGCCTACGTCGCCCTGACCAAGCCGCGCATCATCGAGCTGCTGCTCATCACCACCCTGCCCACCATGGTGGTAGCGGAGCGTGGCCTGCCCTCGGTGTGGCTGATGGTGGCCACGCTCATCGGGGGGACCCTGGCCGCCGGCGGGGCCAACGCCATCAACATGTTCATCGACCGGGACATCGACAAGCTGATGGCCAGGACGGCCAAGCGGCCCCTCGTGACCGGGGCCGTGAGCCCGAGGAACGCCCTGGTGTTCGCCCTCTCCTTGGAGGTCATGGCCTTCTTCGAGCTGTGGGCCTGGGTCAACCTGCTCTCCGCCGTCCTCGCCGTCACGGCCACCTTGTTCTACGTCTTCGTCTACACCTTGTGGCTGAAGCGCACCTCCAGCCAGAACATCGTCATCGGCGGGGCGGCCGGTGCCGTCCCCGTCCTGGTCGGCTGGGCGGCGGTCACCGACTCGCTGTCGTGGACCCCGGTCGTCATGTTCGCCATCATCTTCGTGTGGACCCCGCCCCACTTTTGGGCCCTGGCCGTCAAGTACAAAGACGACTACCAGGCAGCCGACGTCCCGATGCTGCCCGCCGTCGCCACCTTCAAGCGCACGGCGAGGGAGATCCTCTGCTACTCGGTCGTCCTCGTCGCCGTCTCCCTCCTGCTCGCCGTACCGGCCAAGCTCGGGGCCATCTACGTGGTCTCGGCCGCCGTGCTCGGTGCCGTCTTCCTCGTACTGGCCCTCCAGCTGTGGAGGCGGGCCACCCCGAAGGCGGCCATGACCCTGTTCAGCTACTCCATCACCTACCTCACGCTCCTCTTCGTGCTCATGGCCGTCGACATCTTCACCAAGCATTGAGCGAGCACGCAGAGCCCGTGGCCTCCAACGGCCGGCACGGCAG
>PLSY01000404.1 GCA_003164275.1 Acidimicrobiaceae bacterium
CCGTCAGACCCAGGAGTGGGAGGAGTCCACCTCGTTCTTCGACATCGTCTGCTGGCGTGACCTGGCCGAGAACGTCGCGCTGAGCCTGACCAAGGGCACCCGGGTCGTGGTCACTGGCCGTCTGGAGGAGCACCGGTGGGAGACCGAGGACGGGGAGACCCGATCCAAGGTCGAGCTGGTGGCCGAGGAGATCGATGCCAGCCTCCGATTTGCCACCCTGGACGTCCACAGGGTCCAGCGCTGCAGCACTGCCGACGAGCTCGCCGGCGAGACCAACCCCGCATGATCGGCCCGGCGGGGTCGGGTTTCCCGACCCCGCCGGTACTGGGCCGCTGGCCTCATCGCAACATTTCTTGCAATACGAATGTCCGCGGTGGCGCTTCGCGCCCCAGTTCTTTTGGTGAGACTCCGACCGGCACCCCGTCCGGGTCGCTCTGGCCGAGCACCGCGGGCGGGGTGCCGCCGATGCGCACGACACGAGGTCGCTGGCCGTAGGCGACGAGGCCAGCTGTTGACCTCCTCCCAACGGATCAGCCTTGCTCGGCGCCGGCCGTCCGCCTCGTGGCGGACAGCGGGACCAACCAGGTGCGTCGATGGTGCAAGGGAGTGCTCCGCTCGGCGCCAGCGGTTCGGCGCCAAGTCTTCGGTTGCCGGAGCGATTCTTCTTTTTCCTGGGCACAACGACACCAACTGCATCCCAGACGAGTCGCCGGCGCCCAGTCTCGCCCCTGCCCATGGCCACCTGTCCACGGATCGAGGTCGACGGTGCCGACGTGCCGGCGGGGGACAGCTGGTGAGCCAGCTCAGTTGGCCAGCGGAAGTGCGAGGTGTCCGATGTCCCTCTCTCGGATGTGGCTGGCTGCTTTCAAGATGATGCACCGATCCGTCGGGCGTCAAGGCTGCGGACAACCCCTGGCGGCGTTCGCTGCGCTCACTGACCATGACCGGTCCCGCCAGAACTTCCCCTCGGCCCTGCGGGCACCCCTGACACTCCGACGTTTCCCTCGGAGCCTGCTCTTTCCAACAGCAACCCACAAGAGAGGAATCACCATGAACACCGTAACCATCACTGGCCGCTTCACCGCCGATCCGGAGCTCAAGTTCACCACTGGAGCAGGCAAGGCCGTCACCACCGTGAGGGTGGCCATCAATGAGCAAGGTCGGGACAAGGGGGTCTTCATCGACCTCCAGTCCTGGGAGAAGACGGCAGAGTTCATCGCCAGCTACGGCACCAAGGGCCGCCTCTTCGAGGCCACCGCCCGCCTGGCGCTCGACCAGTGGACCGACACCGAAGGGAGCCAGCGCTCGAAGCACTACTTGGTCACGGGCCCCTACCAGTTCCGGTTCCTGGACAAGTCCAGCGACACCAGCGAGTCCGAGGCTCCGGCCGAGGATGCCTGACCGGGAGAGGGGGACCCTTCGGGGTCCCCCTCTTTCTCCACTGTTCACGACGGACTCGCGTTGGCGACGGTCAGGCCACCAGTTGTGGGATGGCGCGCCGACGTTGCCACCGGAGACGGACAACTACTGGCCCACGATCAGCCAGGCGGTGACCTGGAGCTCTCGACGGGGGAGCAGCTCCAATGGTCTGCCATTCCGTTCAGGGTCGCAAGATCCCGGGCCAGCCCGTGGCCGCCGCGACGAAGGGGAGGGTTCTGGATTCCCTCTTGAAGCCCATCACAACCGGACAACCGCCGAGCCATTGTGGCCTGCGGACAAAACACCAGTCCAGAGGATTCATGATGAAGCCGGCGAGGTTCATGATGGCGGCACAGGGTTGCCCGCCCTGGCTCACGCTTGTGCGTTGGTCAGGGCCGTAGGAACGGTAAAGCCCCAGCCCAGAGGGTTCATGGTTGAACCGACCGGGGTTCATGATGAACGAAAGGCTTTGGCCATCGCTTGGCTGACTCCGATGAACCGAAACGCAACGTTTCCGTCGAACCGCTCCCTATCTCCTCGGGTGCGAAGAACCCCTTCCGATCCGACTGCCGCCGAATGGCGGCCAGAGTGTCCAACAGTTCCGTGTCTGAACAGACGCGGGACTGCCGGACACTCACCCTCACCCACCTGGTGGGGAAGGCATATGGCCTGCCCACAGCGCCAGAGAGCCGATGGCATCGCCAACGCCGGTTCCCGCTGTCTACGCCACGGATGTGTCATTACAGCGTCGCCCCCAAGGGCGAAAACAGAGGCATTGCGGCGAGCCCATCGGGCTCACTCTCCAATTGCCCTTCGCTCGAACCATGAACCTCTCATGACACTCGCTCTTGGGGTTCATGACGCGGAGAGCAAGATAGGAGATCAGTATTACTGATCTCGTTGCCGCTGGCGCTGTTCCCCCCGATCTGGGTCCCCGAGACGAGCTCGGGGTCGCTGCGCTGCGCCGAACGGCAGAAGACATGGGGGCACAAGTCGGAGCAGTGGGGCCCGAGACGAGGACCGTGCCGGTCCAACAGAATCGCCTTCGCCGGGTTCCCGGCGGTCGAACCCGTCAGGTGATCGTGCGAATCACTGCCGATGAACATGCTGCCCTGCAACGGCGTGCGGCCGACGCCGGCGTCTCGGTGCAGCGGTATCTCGTCGAGGCGGGTCTGTCCGGTGCTGCTGGGGACGGGGCCGCCCGGCGACGGGCCGAGCGGGAGTTGATCGCCACAAGGGGCGTGCTCCGGGCGGCGGGGAACAACCTCAACCAGTTGGCCAAGTGGGCAAACGCCAACCACGCGCTGCCATCTCAACTTGATCCGATTCTGGCCAAGGTGGTCACAGCGACTTTGGCAGTGTCGGAGCGCGTGGAGCAGCTCGCCGCTACCTTCGAGGCGTCTCAGTGATTGGGAAGATCTCCAAAGGGGCCTCGGGACGCGGCCTCGTCCGCTATCTGTTCGGGCCGGGGAAGGCCAACGAGCACACGGACCAACGGGTGATCGCCTCAGGGGTATCGCTTTGGGCCGAGGAGGGTCGAATGCTGACCGCTCGTGAAATTGCTGACCTAGGAGCGTCCCTGGATTCCTCCAATGATGCCTACGGGAAGAACCCTTCGGGGGGACATATCTGGCACGTGTCCTTGTCCCTCGCCGCCGGTGAGCGCGTGATGACCGATCGGCAGTGGGCAGAGATCGCTCAGATGGTGATGAGCGCAATGGGTTTCGACAGGGAGGGACTGGAGCGCACCGCTTGGGTGGCGATTGGTCATGGCGTGAGCGCTCAAGGAAATCAGCACATTCACATCGCTGGATCGATTGTTCGCAACGATGGGAGTGTGGTCAAGATCTGGCAGGATCGCAGAACCCTCTCACGGGTGTGCCACGAGATCGAGCTCACGTACGGCCTGGGCGTCATCGAGGGCCGCGAGGGAAGAGGGATGCCTGGGTTGACCAGAGCCGAACTGGAGCGCACGGCTCGGGAGCAGCAAACAGAACCCCCACGGATCACCCTCGCCCGCATCGTTCGTGAGGCATCGGTCGCGTCGATAGACGAGGCAGAGTTCGTCCGCCGTCTACGGGAGAGTGGGGCCCTCGCCCGACCACGGTTCGAGACCGGGGGGAGAGAGGCAGTAGTGGGCTACTCGGTTGCACTCAGGACAGGGGAAGGCGCCACCCCGATTTGGTTCGGTGGTGGGAAGCTGGCAAGGGACCTGACGTTGCCGAACCTGCGGCAGTTTTGGGAACTCTCAGCAGCGGATCAGAAGGCGGCAGTCGCCGAATGGATCGCCACAAACTCGAATGTCCCGGGCAGAGAAGCCATGCTCGGTATGCCGGATGACTGGCAACGGGCAGCGGCAAGCGTCGAGAGGGCCGTCGAGAAGCTCAGGGTAATCCCGGTATCCGACCTCGCCGCGTGGCGGGGGGCCGCACGGGAGACTTCCGGAGTGTTCGCGGCATGGTCGAGACGCTGCGAGGGGGACAATCCCGGGCCACTGGCAGATAGTGCAGACGCGTTGGCTCGATCGGCGCAGTACCGATCGGGTGAGCCCGCTCCGTGCCGGACAGCGGTGCGCGACTTCCGGGGGATAGCGGCGGTTGTTGCACAGTCCGAACTGAACAACGATTCGCCGATGGCTTGGGCCATGTTGCTCGACCAGTTAGGGCGAACACTTCGAGCGATCAGTGATGCCCATGCCACCCGAGGGGAAACAGAGATGGCCAGGGCGCTTGTTGGGAGTCTCTCCGTGGAGCTCGAGACACTGCACGACCAGTTCGAGACGAGCTCGATCGGGGAGCTGGTTCCAGAAGAACAGACTTTCGAGGAGCGTGTCGCAGAGTGGTGGCCCGACGGCGCGGGCATTACCTTGGACATCGAGGACGATCTCGATCTCGATCTCGATCTCGATCTCGACCTGGACCTGGACCTGGACCTGGACCTGGACCTGGACCTGGACCTGGACCTGGACCTGGACCTGGACCACGATGTGGGGTTTGAGCCTTGAGGCGTCGATGCCCGAACGTGGACTTTCGCACTTTCCCGGCATCCTGGGAGACGTTGGCTGCGGGTCCTGACGCCTTCAGCGGGTGAACCAGCGATCGTTGGCGTCGAGCACTTCGAGGGTGAGGTCCTGCAGCTGAACAACGAGTTCTCTCAGGCGCTTGGCATTCTCGAGTAGGGGCTGGTAGTCCTCAAGCTGGTCAGGCGTGAGCACCCGGGTCACGGTCTTGCCTTCCACCTTGCGCGTCCAGACGATGTAGGGACGCTGCAGCTGGGGCGGGTCGGCTTTGCACCGGCAGTTCGCACTTCAACTGACTGGTTCGGGTCAACTGGCTATCCGGTTCCCAGCATTGACCCAATTAGCCTGTGGGGGCGTGGTGACTTCTCATCGCTCTGCGGAGGGATGTCGAGCTATGGGAGCGCCGAGGTCGGACTGAGCGACAACACAGTGCCATGGGCGATCTACACCTGTCCGGCCTTGTTCGACTACCCGATCCCGGTAACTGCCGTGATCTTCAATGCCGTGCCTAGTTACCCGCTGACAAACTTCGCGTACGAGGAGTAAAGCACTCCGTCTTCCGAGCCAGAATCGACCCATTCCGTCACCGTTGGTGGCCACGATGGCTGAAATCGGCTCTTCGTGCAAGACTTCCAGGATTCTTCACTGACTGGCGAGCCATCACAGGTGGGGCGGGGTAACGATGACTTTGAGCGGGTTTGATCGACGGAAGTGCGTGGCAGTGCCGGTCGGCTGTGGCTTGGTGCTGATGGCGGGTTTGCTAGCTGCCCCGGTGGCATCAGCGGGGGCAATAGCAGCCCCCGCTGCCAAGGCGACCTCCACGGCACCCACGGTGGCTGGCTTCGCGGCCACTCCGACCTCACTTGGCTCCGCCGGAGGGCCGGTGTTGCTTTCGGCCCAGGTGAGCAGCGCCTCCTCCTGTGTCTTCTCCTCTGTCCCGACCGTCGCCGGACTCCCAGCGACGGTGCCGTGCACCTCAGGAACGGTGAGCCACAACATCACAGTTCCAGCCAATGCGACCACCAAGGCTGCCAAGTACAAGTTCGGACTGTCCGTGGTGGGTACCAAGACCGTCAAGGCAAAGGCCCTCAAACTCACTGAGAGTGCCGCTACTGCCAAGCCGACGGTCACCTCAGTTAGTCCGTCGTCCGGCTCCCAAGATGGAGGCACCCTGGTGACCATCAAGGGTAAGAATCTCACTGGAGCCACAGCCGTCGCCTTCGGTGCGACCCCAGGCCCAAACGTCGTTGCATCTTCGGCGACCATCGTGACGGCGACTGTTCCAGCGGGCACCGGGAAGGTCAATCTCACGGTCACGACCCCAGGTGGGACTTCGCCGGTGAGCACCAAAGCCACCTTCACCTACGTCCCCTCACCCATCGTGAGGAGCATCAGCCCAGGGTGGGGGCCTCACGCTGGCGGTACCTCCGTGACCATCAGCGGAACCAATCTCCTGGGGGCGACAAGCGTCAGATTCGGGACTAAGTCGGCGACGGTCACCGTCGACACGCCCACCTCGATCACTGCGACCAGCCCTGCCGAGTCCGTGGGGACCGTCGACGTCACGGTTGCGACCTCAAATGGGATTTCTGCAACTTCACCTTCTGATCAGTTCGCATACACCAGCGTGATCACGACCTGCACCGGGACGATCAGCTCGGATAGCGAGCTTGCGTCCGGGGATTACACCAATTGCTCGCTTGACGTTCCGACAGGCTTCACACTCGCTATCGATCCGGGAGCAGTTGTGAAATTCGGTCTCGGTGCCCAGATCACCGTCGAGGGCACGCTCGATGCTGTCGGGACGGCGACCGACCCCGTCGTGTTCACATCCATCAACGACGACTCGATCGGCGGAGCGACAGGGAGCGGAAGCCCGGCTGCCGGTGATTGGGGTGGGATCACAACGCCGTACTTCATCGTTGCAGGCAACCCTGTCGATCCTGGCTCAGTGGACCTTAAGTACGCACAAGTCAGTTACTCATCGGGTGGCATCTCCGCCAACCCCTACGGTTTCAACACGGGCAGCGTGTCCATCACCGACACGTCCTTCGACAACACGATGGGCTGCAGCGTCTGGCTAAACGAGAACTCGCTCAGCTCGGTGCCGGTCATCGAAGACAACTCAGTCACCAATGCCGTGGGATTGGGCTATGGGTTCGGACCCAATTGCGGGTACTACATTCGCGGCGACCGTCTGAATCTTGATGAGGTGAGTGGAAACGCCGCATCAGGGGGAGCGGTGTTCGCAGTCGATGGAGACGTGGCTTCGTCGACGTGGAATCCCGGCCCACTTGGATTGGTCATTGCCAACTCCCTGGACATTCCAGAAGGGACCACCTTGACCGTTGCGCCGGGCACCGTGGTGAAAGCTGGAGGCTCGGACATCACCGTCGAGGGCACGCTCGATGCTGTCGGGACGGCGACCGACCCCGTCGTGTTCACATCCATCAACGACGACTCGATCGGCGGAGCGACAGGGAGCGGAAGCCCGGCTGCCGGTGATTGGGGTGGGATCGAGCTAGGTACGGGACAAGCTTCCTCTGAGTTCTCGTACGCCGTGTTCGAGTACGCGTCCGCTGCCATCCAGGTGGCACTCCTGGACGTTCTGCCTGTCACCTATTCGGTCTTTTCGCACAACATCGCAGCCATCACTGTGCAGACCACCGCGGACGATGACCCCGTCCTTGGCGCTCTCGATTGCGTTCCCCCATACCTCTCCGTTATCGATGCAAGCACGGATTGGTTCGGCTCAACCGGCTACCCAGCACCGAGCATCGACCTGCTGGGTCTGCTCGGAGGAGTGATCCCGAGTGACTTCTCATCGCTCTACGGTGCCGTATCGAGCTACGGGAGCGCAGAAGTTGGGCTGGGCGACAATACGATCCCGTGGTCGGTCTACACCTGTCCGGCACTCTTCGACTTTCCGATCCCGGTGACTGCCGTCATCTTCAACGCGGTGCCGAGCTATCCACTGAGCAACGCTGCATACGAGGAGTAGGGCTTTGCACCCAGACTGTCAGATTCGACCGATTGTGACTCGCCCGTTGAGCCTCCCGGTTGACCAGGCAGATCATGGGACTCAACCCATGCGCTCAATCAACGGGACTGATTGCAGTCGGGCAGACGGGCGACCAGACGAGGTCCGGATCGCCGGATATCCGAAGTCTCTCTAGCGATCGATATCGGACATCGACAATTCGTCAGCCAGCTCGCTGTCCATTTCTAACTCCAGCTCTAAGTCCAGATCCAAGGACGACGCGTACGGGGATACCGCGAGGGTGTTCTCTGTGCTGGTGTGGATCTCGGGGGTTCCCGAGGGGAATGCAGTGGGGGCAAGGTTGACCACCTCGTCTTCGACGCCGACGGGTCGTTCCGTTCGGATCTCGATTTCGGGAGCGGGCGCCTTCGTTGCTTCCGGCGCCGCCTCTGTCTCCGCGTCGGGCATCAGGGCCTCGGTGATCTCGGCCTGGCGGGCCCGGAGATTGGCGAGTCGCCCTGCCTGGTCGAAGGCCTTGCCCATCATCTGTTGGGCTTGGTCAACGTTAGCGACGATGACTTCCAACTCCCGGACATCGTTGCTCAAGCGCTCTTCGAGGTCCCCAAGGCGATTGGTGAGCCTGCTTACCAATCCGACAGGGTGTTCGTGGTCGATGTCCGTGGTGGCGATCACGATAGGGCGCACCGGGGCGTCGGGGAACTGGAGATGCAGCTCGGTCTCTGCAAGCTCGCCTTTCACCGCGATCACCAGGTCCAGACCGGCGAGGTACCCGACCTCGATGGTCTCTCCGAACCGGTGACGGGCGTCTACGAGTGCCTGCTTGATCCGCTCACCGGCATCTGCACGCTTCTCACAGGTCACGCCTGTGATGGTGGCTTTGAACGCATCGCCAGCGATGTCTGTTCGGAGCTCCAGAGTGTGCTCGATTCTGGAGATGTCGCGCTCCAGGCGCTCGATGGCCGAGGGCGCAGACGTGATCGTCTTGGCGAGTCGGCGCTGTTCTGTGGCGTGTGCGTGGGCGATGCGTTCGAGCTTCGCCACCTCGGAGTCCACGCCAGCCTTTTCCATGATCAACGGGTTCCCGGTGGCGAGGGCCTTCACCTCGCCGTAGCTGAGGGACTGTTCGCTGACGTCGTCTACCTGGCGAGCAAGCTCCTTGTCACCCCGGGTCACCTGGGCGATGAACGCGGCCTTCCGTTCGACCGTTCCCCACATGAAGACATCGAAGCTAGATTCGGTGACGTAGCGGAGCACCGCGACGTCACGGTTCAAGTTCCCCTGGCGGAGAATCCTGCCCTCTCGCTGTTCGATGTCGGCTGGCCTCCAGGGACAGTCGAGATGATGGAGTGCCACCGCTCGGGCCTGGATGTTCGTACCGACCCCCATTTTCTCGGTCGAGCCAACGAGCACGGCCACTGCACCGGATCGGCACTGTGCGAACAGCTCGGCCTTCTCCCGATCGTTCTTGGCATCGTGCATGAAACGCACCGCCTCTCTGGGTACCCCTCGCTCGGTGAGTTGCGCCTTCAGCTCGTCGTAGACGTTCCACTCCCGTCGAGGCGTTCCGATGTCGCAGAACACCAGCTGCAGTGCGCCGGGGCGCGCTCCCTCCGCCGGGAAGCGCTTATCCGACGTGTCAGCCCAGATCCGTGCGATGCGATCCGCCGCGGCGCTGATCTTTCCGCCATCGGGGTCCGGGCGCAGTCCGACCAACCGGAGGTCGAGAGCGGCCTTGCGCCCATCCCCGGTCAGCTTCAACATGTTGTCCTCTTCGGGCCGGACCGACCCCCGAGACACGGCCTCAGCCCGGGCCACCAGGCTCTCCACGTAGGTCCTCAGGCCTGGAGACGGGGGGACCACCACCACTTCGGGCCGGCCGCCGATGAGGTTCGGGGTGGCCAGATTGAGTTGCTCGGCTGTCCTCACGTCGGCAACCTCGGAGAACATCGAGAGCAGGTCGGGGACATTGGCGAAGCGAGCGAAGCGGTCCTTCATCCGGTAACTGCCGCCGTCCGGGGCGAGCTCGAGGGCGGTGACTGTGCGCCCGAAGTTCGCCGCCCAGGCGTCGAAGGTGGCGATACCGGCGGCCTCCAGAGCGTCAGGCTGGAGGAAGCGCTGCATGACGTAGAGCTCGGAGATGGAGTTGGCCACGAACGTGGCGGTGGCGAAGGTGGCGACTCGGCTGCCATGGCGCTCGCGTAGTACCCGCAGTTTCAATTCGATGTCCATCGCGCGTTTCGATCCCGCACCGCCCACCCCCTGTATCCGGGTGGGGAAGGCGAGGTTCTTCGCCAAGTGAGCCTCATCCAAAAAGATGTAGTCGACCCCTGTTTCCTCGAAGGTCACCCCATCGAGGCGGCGGCCGTCCTCCCTGGTCGCCTTGATCCGCTCCTCCATCCGGATGATGTCGGCCTCCAGCTTCTTCACGCTCAGGCCGTGCTCCTCTTTCGATTGCACCTGGGCGGCCCGGTAGGCCCTGACCTGGGACTCGAGGTAGGTGGCCTCGGACTCTGCTGAGACCGGGATCCGGACGAAGGCGTCGTGGGTAATGACGACCGCGTCCCAGTCCCCGGTGGCACACCTGGCCACGAACTCTTTGCGCGCAGTGGCCGCGGTGGCCTCTCTGGTCGCCACCAGGATGTTCGCCAACGGATAGGCCTGGAGAAACTCGGCGCTGAACTGTTCGAGCATGTGGTTCGGGACCACATAGGCCGGCTTGGAGACGAGGCCGAGGCGCTTCATCTCCATCCCGGCCATCACCATGGTTGCTGTCTTGCCGGCACCGACCGCGTGGCCGAGCAGGACTGCCGGCTCCTGCACGGACCGCCAGGTGGCGTCCAGCTGATGGCGGTGCGGTTGGAACGCCGACGAGAGTCCTGGCAGGGACTGGTGCGTGCCGTCCCAGGAGGGCAGAACGACGGAGTTGAACAGCTCGTTGTAACGGGTCGCCAGTCGCTCGGATCGTCTTTCGTCCTCCCAGATCCACGTGGCGAAACGGTCGGAGAGGACCTGCTGCTTCTCCTTCGCCAGCAGCGTGGCTTCTGGATTGAACACCCGGCCGCCATCCCCATCGGAGTCGTAGACGGAAGCAGAGCTCTGATTGAGCGACTTGTTGAGCAGGTTGACCGCATCGAGCCGGTCCGTTCCCCAGGTGGACGTCATGGCCAGGCTCTGTTTCTGCCAGGTCGGGACGGCAACTGTCCAGGTGGCCGTGACCTCTATATGTTCCACGGCCACTTGGGTAGCCCCGAGCACTTCACGGACGAATGCGGACACATCAGTCGATTCGATCCAGGTGGCCCCGGGCCGGCCGTCGATCTGTTCGGGCAACAGGTCGTCGGGGAGGACCGCCTGGAGAGCGGACACATTGGTGGCCAGCGAAGGATCGTCAAGGGCTGCCGCCTCACCAACACGTAGCTTTGCTCGCACGTTGCCCGACAGGTAGCGGGCAGCCGGGATGAGTTCTCCGCTCACCGGATCGTCGAATACCAGAGTGCCGAGGCGATCCCGGGCGTCGGTGGGATCGATATCGAGGAGAGTGGCCACCCGAGCAAGGGTGACGGCTCCGTGTTCGTCGAGGCAGATCGTGACGGCCTCTTCGGGACTGTCGGCCCGTCCTCGCACCTCGCGGGGTCCGACCACCCGTTCCGAGAAGATCGCCGCCTTGTCCGCTGTCTGGGTATCGGAGTCGAAGACCTCGAGCGCGAGCAGGGACGGGAAGTCCGGATCGGAGCGAAACCCTCCGAGCTTCGGGTTCCGCCGACCGATGATCGCCTCACCGGTGTCGGGGTCGCTTCTTCCGGTCTCATAACTGGTGAACCGGCTGATCGGCTGGTGGCGGGCGACGTACTCGTCATAGCGGCGATTCAGGCGCTCCTGTGCGTCCCGAAATGCACCGTCCTCGGTGTTTCCGGCTTGGAGGGCGAGCACCTCGGCCAAGGTGTCACGCAATCCACACAGCGCACGCAGCTCTTGGGCGTGACTCTTCGGTGTCGCCTGAAACGGCTCCAGCTCGCCGTTTCGCACCCGGGCGAAGGTCGCCATACCTGTCGCCACTATGGAGCCCTCTTTGCGTACCGGGAACTGGTCGGGGACCAGCTCGCGAGAGCTGATTGCCGGGCCCGCAGCAGCTTGGACGGGCGCAGACCTTGGCTGGTAGGTGAGACCGGTGGCCTTGGCCACAGAAACGATTGCCGCCATGGCCGGGGCGATCGTTCGATCTGGGTCGGCGATCACGTCTAGATCGGTGGCCCCGTACTGGCCGTTGACCCGACGCAGCTCTCCGATGATCATCTCGGGGTGGGTGGCGAAGTACTCGTTGATGACAACCTCGCCGTCGACAGTCGTCACCGGGCTGAGGGTCAGCCATTGCTCGCCGGCTCGCGCATCACCAGGGGACCGCTTCCGCAGGATGACCACATCGGTCACCACGTCGGTTCCCGACGCCGCTCGGAAGGTGCCGGCCGGGAGCCGGATAGCTCCGAGCAGGTCCGCCCGGTCGGCCATCTCCCGGCGGGCTGCGTCAGCCTGCGCATCCAAGGTGAACCGACTGGTGACCACGGCCACTAGCCCCCCGGGCCGGGTGAGGTCGAGGCCTTTCAGAATGAAGTGGTTATGGATCGAATGTCGTCCGGTGTTGTGGGCCGGGTCGTGCAGTGTGATCTTGCCGAACGGGACATTCCCGATGACCAGGTCCATGTCACCGTCAGGCAGCGCAGTGTCCGCGAAGCTTTCTGCCCGGATGGTCGCAGACGGGTAGAGCGCGGCGGCAATGTCGGCTGTCACCGGGTCGAGTTCGACCCCGGTAATCGCACAACCAACGGGTGCGAAGCCGATGAAGTTGCCAGAGCCGCACCCGGGCTCCAGCACCCGCCCGCCCACAAAGCCCAGGTCCGCGACAACGGACCAGACCGCCTGGACCACTTCGGCTGAGGTGTAGTGGGCGTTGATCGTGGTCCGACGTGCCGCCGCCCACTCCTTCTCGGAGAGCAGTGTGTGTAGCTCGGCCCGGGTCGGGCCGAACCGGGGGTTCGCCTCGTCGAACACCTCGGGAATCGCTCCCCAGCTCGCCCATCGGGCGAGGGTGGTCTGCTCGAAAGCGGCAGGCGATCGGGACTCGGCCTGGAGTTCGCGCAATAGATGCAGCGCAGCCAGGTTGGCGTTGACCTTTGCCACTTGCCCGGGCGGGGCCAGGTCGAGCTGTCCCGCCGGGCGAAAGGCGCTCGCCTCTAGATGTCGTCCACCAGTTCCACTTCCATGCCCTCCTCGTAACCCTTCTCGGGCGGGGGATAGAGCAGATCCTGGATCGTCTCCTCGGCCATCTGCCTGGTGGCCAGGTCCTTCTCCCCGAGCTCCGGTCTCGAGAGCTTCGAGTAGATCGAAGAGACTTGGCGTTCGGCTTCCTCCCCGATCTGGGTGAAGTACGCCTCTTTGTCCTCGATGGTCCGGAACCGGTGCGGGCAGTACTCGAACATGTAATTCTTCGCCTTCAGACCGTAGGGGTTCATCGTTGCCACCTTTCAATAGCTGGTCGAAATCGAGCTGATTCTCGTTGCTCTTCCGTCGGAGACCTCGGCGTCTCACGATCGCCCTCCGCCAGCATAATTCGATGGTGTGACGCGGAGCATTCCCGGTGACCGCCCTGGTAGGCAGTGACCGGGAAGCGCCGGGGCGGAGGCGGCCCGGAAGGGTCGCGAGGCACGAGCCATGGCGGGCGGCCTAGCGCCCGAGGTCGGTCGTCGAGAACGACCTGGTCATGGCCAAGTCGAGGTCGAGGTCCAGGTCCAGGTCCAGGTCCATATCCATGTCGAGGTCCAGGGCTGAGCTACCCATCTCGGCCCTCTCGCATGACCCAGTGATCTGCTCTTCTGACCCTGGCGAGGGGAGTCCGACCTCGGGGTCGACGGCCTTGCGCGCTTCTGACGCCCGCTCTTCGCCCTGGCGAGTGATGCGTTGTTGTGCCAGAAGCGCATTGGCCTCGCGTTCGGCCCGTTTGCGCTCCTCGAGCTGGCGGGCTGCTTCGGCCGCCATGCGCCGTTCGGCTTCCGCTTCGTTCTGGCGACGGCGTGCCCGCTGTTCGGTCATCTGGAGCCCACCGGACAGCGTGGTGCGCAACATCTGGGTCAGATGTCCGTGCAGCTCCTGGGTGATGTTCTCTTCTTCAGCCATTGGCGTGTCCCTCTTCTCTCATTGCCGGGTCCGATGTTGAGGCTTGACTGGCCGCTGCGGGCCGGCGAAATGTCCAGTCCGCAGGTATGGGTTCGGATCTCCAGGCCTTCGTGTCCCGGCGGTGTTTGGTGTGGCAGTGTCCGAAGGGGCCGGTGTCGGGATGGCACAGCCGTGGGAGGTGGCGATCGGCGTGGGTTACCCACCATGCGCTCTTCCACGTACCACCGCCGATACGACCCAACTCCCAGGCCTCCCAGAGCGCCTCCAGGCGCTCTACGGCCTCGGGATGGTCCCACCACATCGGGCACCACTCCACGGTCCGGGTGATCTGCCGTTCCATGTTCGGGCAGAGCCACCGGTCGACCCAGGACGCCGCGTCGGGATAGAGGGGCGCCGTCCCGTCCGGCCAGCCGATCGGCGGGGAGGCATCCCCCTCCTTGGGACAGGCGCGGCTGACGGTGGGACTCGAAACCGGTCCAGCCAGCTTTTCGTCCTCAGCGATACTCATGTCTGGACTCCATTTCTTCTGCGTGGGTTTCCCGGATGCTCAGTGATGCAGCGACCAGTGAGTCCCGGACGGCTTGGCCGTAGGGGCCATCGAGCACGCTTTCGGTACGGATCAGTACCGGATCGATGCCCGAGGCCATGAGCACTGCTCGCCCCCGGGGGAGGGCGGCCAAGGTCGCCACGTCGAAGATGGGCTCCCTGCGGGTCGAATACGACCGGCTCTGGCCTTGGCGGCCGCCGTTGTAGGACGTGGTCAGCTGGCGGGTGTCCATCTCTCCACACACCGACGAGATGTCGTCCAAGAAGTTCTGTTCGTTGGAGCCGCCGCCGTAGAGACGGATGTTGGCTGCTCCCCAGAGCTTTCTCATACCCTGCTCGCCCCAGACGTCGACCCCTTGGGACCACGACTGGAGGTACGACATCAAGATGATCCCCCGAGAGCCGTAGTGGCTGTAGAGGTCGGGGAGTTCCCGCCAGCGACAGACGTTTGCCACCTCGTCGAGGGGACAGACCATCGGGACTTCGAGGCGGCCACCCACTGAGCGGGCGGCCAGCCGCTCGGCGGACTGCACCACCGCAGCGGTGAGCGCGGCGGTCAGCGGTCCAGCGGATCCGGGTCCTTCCTTGGACAGCGAGTAGAGCGTTTCGCTCGACGCGGCAAACACGTCGGTGTCCAAGCGGGGTCGATCGTCGTGGCGATCGGTGATCCAGTCGCCGAGGTCGGGGTCAGCGAGGAACGACACATTCTTTCGAGCGGTCCCGAACACACCGGCCCGCTGTTTGTCGGGCTGGTTCATGACGTCAAGCAGTGCCTGGGCAGCCAGTTGGTGGCCAGCGCTTTCCAGCTGATCGACGATCCCCTCGTTTCTGCCTGTCGAGAGCCACTGGTACACCGCAGTGAGGGGCTGGTCGCTCAGGCGAGCGGCCAGCAGCAGGATCGACAGCAACTCTTCGCCTTCGGGATCGAAGTACGAGTCCCGCTGTGCACCGGGTGGCGTGCTGGCGGCGGCGAACAGTCCTGCCAACGTCCGGGCACCGGCCAGGTCACCGGCCATGTCGAGCGGGTTCCACCACCAGGTGGGTTGCCCGCCAGCGATTCCCTGGGGATCGAAGATCCACACCGCGGCACTCTTGCCACGAGGCCCAGAGGTGAGGTCCACGACGTCGCGCTTGTTCGAACACGTATACACCGCCCCAGGTGCGGCGAGGATGGCCGGGGCTACCTGAGTGGTGGTCTTGCCGGTCCGAGCGCCTGCGATCATGGCGGCCACGTCCTCCCAGCTCTGGCGGATCATCTGTCCGCTGACCACGTCACGTCCGAGGGCAAGCCCGGGGCCCACCTCTGCGGCTATCGGGGCATGGCGTGGATCGGTATAGCGACGCAGGGCCTTGGCGTTGCGGGGGAGCCGCCTGGCCAACACATCGACGACCTCTCGCCGGGAGCGGTAGCGGGAGATGACCATTGAGACGGCAAGGGCAATGACGCCCGATGTGACCAGTTCTCCGGCGAGCACGAACGTGGTTGCTGCTGGCCATGGTGTCTTCTTCCGGACAAGGTCGAGGATCAGTACCACCGGGCTCCTTGGTGGCGCGACCAGGTGGTCGATCGATGCGCCGAGATGGACCGATGTCCAGACCATCACGAGCAGAGCGATGAGGACTCCGATGGCAATGGTGGCGTACAGCTCTTCGGTCATCGTGTTCTGGGAGATGCGATTGCGGGGTCTGGTCATCGCTGTCGCCACTGCTTGTTGGTGTCGTTCACGGCACGCTCCGCTTCAGTCAGAACCACCTCGACCGGGATGCCCGGTCGGCCGCCGACCTTGATGAGGAACTTGCCTCGCCCTGGTGGAGGCGCCTCTTGTTCTGCGACTACGTCCCAGCTGGGGGGAGATGACCACGAGGTGATGAGGTCGCGTTCGGGTTGGGAGAGTGCGACCACCCGTTCGAGGGCCGGGAGCTGATCGGCGGCCAGGCCTGCCGTGGCGATGAAGCCGGCCCGCTCGGCGAAACCCTGTGCCTTCATGCGGTCCGCTTCGTTCGGCAGGGCGAGCAGGTCGGCCATGGTGTGGGTGATGAGCGCCATCCCCACACCCTTTTGGCGGTTGAGCCGGGTGAGGGCGTCCACCCGGTCGACCAGGCCCTCGCCTGCCCGCAGTACCCGCCAGAGCTCGTCGAGCACGATGAAGAAGTTTCGCTGTGGTTCGATGCCGGCATCGGCCAGGGCCTGGGCCGCAGCTATCGCGCCGAACCCCTCGCCCCAACAAGCGAGGAGCACGGCGGCTTGAAGTTTCTCGTCGGTCTCGGCAATACCGGAGATGTCGATGCAGAGTGGGGCAGCAAGCGTCACCGGAACCGAGGTGCGCGTGGCGAATGTAGAGCCAAGTGCACCATCGACCAGGGCGACGAGCGATGCCTGGAGGCCGTCAGTTGCCTCCCGGTATCGCTCGTGGTTGTCACGGGCCAAGGTCACCCGCCGCAGCTCCTCGGGTCCCTCTTCGAGGACAGCGATCAGCTCCACCAGGGTCGCCTCTCCCGGTCGATGGTTATCGTCGAGCACACCGAGGGCGCTGGCGATGATGGACTCTTCGACGTCGGTGACTTGGGACCGTCGGTTCAGCCCGACCAGGGCTGCCACCATGGTGAGTCGACGACCCAACGCGTCCTGGGTCAGCTTCTGGCGGGCGGCACCGGTGAGCCGCAGAGCTGCTGCCGTGGCCGCCCCGGGATCGAGCACGTTGAGGGCGCCCTGACCACGGCCGAGAGCCACCACATTGCCGCCGAGGGCACCGATGAGGTCGACGTAGTCGGGCTTCAGGTCCCCGAAGATGAGCGGTTGGACGCCAAAGCCACAGAGGCCGATGGCCATGCGGCGGATCAGGCTCGACTTGCCGAGGCCCGGCTTCCCGAGCACGAACATGGACGGATTGGCGATCAGACCAGCCCGAGCGAACCAGCTGATCGGATCACAACAGACGGTGGCGTGGGATCGCAGGTCGCGGCCTATCGGTACGCCGACCATCGGGGTGCCGGAACCGGCGATGAAGGGCCACAGCCCACAGACCTGGCGGGTGGTCGCCCGCCACTCCGGTGCGGCCTCCACGTAGGACGCTCTGCCCCCACCTCTGCCGGGAAGGCCCCGACTCGGTACTCGCAGGGTCGCGGCATCGCTGTTGGGGGAAGCGTCAGACGTGGGCAACGAGATGTTCGGTGCCGGTAGTTTCCCGATCACAACATCTCCCGTATGACCTGGGGCACGCGGAGGTGGCTGGGCAGGTTGATGCCGAGAGGGAGTGTGGCCGCGAATGCCGATGCCTGGCACCCGTAGGCGGGCCGTAGCGTGATCCGCGACGCATTCCCCATGTTCTCCATGGCAACACCGGCGAGATCGAGGTCGGTGACGGCCAGGACGGTGGCGGTGGCGATCAGTCCGAACCGTACGAGTCCGGCCCCTTGAGCCTCCTCTTCTGCGCTCTTGTCGGCCGCGGTCTTGGAGATGGCGTCTCGTGCTCGGCCGAACTTCTTTCCCGAGGCCGCAAACTGCGCGTCCAGTCGGTCCCGCTCTACGGTTTTTGCTGCCGAGGCCGGATCGTGAGGTCGATAGACGAGCGTCACCCGCTTGCGGGCGATGTCAGGGTGGGGAGCAAGCAGCCGGGCGAGGGTGTTCGAGAACACGTGGCCGGCCGGGGCCTTGGCCATGAACCAGCTGGCTGAGATGCCCGAGTCGTGGCGATAGCGGTCCCAACTCTCCTGTGCCGCTACGGGTCCGGCGTCTGCCCANNCCGTCGGAGGCGGGGTCATAGGCAACGCGACAGCATGCGGCCAGCTGATCTGTGGTCATCGGCCGGGCGGCACCTGCGCCGGTTGCCCCAAGCGTTCGAGTAAATCCGGGCAGTCGATGGCCGATATGGACCGCCATCTCCGCGACACTGCGGCGCTTGCCCGCTCCTACCCGAGGAGCTGTTGACCAGGTGAGCGTGATGTAACAGGCCATGGCGGCAGATCCCGTCGGGTAGGTATTGGTGATCGAGGCGAGCACCTCTTGGGCGAGGGCGGGAGAACCCGGGTCGATGTTGTGCTCCACTTCGTGGCGCAGGCGAGTACCCGTGTCCGGAGCCGCCTCGATGGTCACCGAAGCGGCCACCAGACCGGGTTCATGTCCGAGGTCGGCCAGCCACGCCCCCCAATGGGCCACCCGGTTATCGACTTCGGAGGCGTCGACCAGGGCTGCCCCGTCAGACGCCGCGGCGATTACCGCTGTGACCTGACCAAGATGTGGGTGGGAGAGCACTGCGAACGGTCGGCCCCACGCGTCCAGTGCGTCGAGCGCGTCGATTTCTGCAGCGACCCCTGGTAGGCGGCAGTGCCCCTGGGGCACCCGGCTCAGTGGTCCCGACCGGTAGAGATCGCTTCCAGCGCGGGCGGCACGGGCCGAAGCCAGGCGTGGGAGCAACACTTGAAATCCGTTTCGGCCGTGCCGGTCGTGGATCGCCAGCGGCACGAGCGTGATGAAGGTGAGAAGGACCACCACGAGCGCCAACGGCCAGAAGACCATGGACGAGATCACCGCCGCCACCGTTCCTCCCAACAGGATCATCGTGGCGAGCAGACCGAGGCTCCCGATCCCTGGTGAAGTCGGGCGGCGCCAGTTGCCATAGGTGCGCGGCTCGGTGCTTGATGCGGAGGTGATGGTCATGACGGTGCCGCCCCAGCCGCGGGCTCACCCTCGATGACCTGGCTGGCGCCGCCGCCGCCCCGCATCGTCCCGACCAGATGGGAGAGGCCGACCCCACCGGAGACGCCGGATCCCGATGGACCTGGTGAGGATGAAGGTGACGCCTGGGCGGACCCAGCTCCGGACGGCACTCCTCCAGGTGCAGCGCCGCCGCCTGTCGAAACGCCGCCCACTGGGCCACCGCCTGCTGGGCCGCCGCCACTTGATCCACTGTCTGGCGAGCCAGCGCCACTCGATCCACCGCCAGGTGACATACCTTCACCGGAGACAGCGGCACCAGCCCCTCCGCCGGCAGCTCCACCAGCCGCACCGCCAGCGGCAGAGCCGGCCATCGCGCCAGCTCCGGCCGCCGCGGCACCGACGCCCGCGGTGCCGACGACCATCGCCGCCCCGGTCGCAGCGGCGATGCCGGCCCCGAGGACCTCGCCTGCTCCCATGGAGCCGACCGAGGAGACCGCTGGCACGATGAACTTCATGAGGGCCGGGAGGGTGAGGGAGGCGAGGATGATGAGGATGATCCCCTCGATGCTCGAAAGTTCGCTGTCGGCGGTGAGCGTCATCTTGATCGCCGCGGCGTAGACGATGGCGGCGGCCGGCTTGAACAAGAGAAAGGCGATCATCCAACCGGTGATCTTCTTGTACCACTGGCGGCCCATCTCGGTCATCGAAGACGCTGCCGCCAGAGGCCACACACCGACCAGCACCACCAGCAGCACCGAGCGGATGAGCACCATGGCCAGCTGTACGACCATGCCGATGATGGCGAGGACCGACAAGAGGATGATCAGACCTGGGCCGGCGGTGGCCACAAGACCGGCGAAGCTTCCGAGCTGGGTCAGTGCCTGGGAGGGGGTGGCGCTTCCGGCTGCCTGATCCAGTATCCAGGTCGAGAACGCATCGCCTGCCGCGGAGAGGAGCGAGATGGTGGCCACTCCCGCTCCGATGGTCAACAACGTCGTAAGCATTCCGGTGGCCGCATCTTTGGCCGCATCGGGCTTGCGCTCGATAGCCAAGCGACCAGCCGCGACCAGCAACCCGAGGACCGCGGCGGCGGCCACGTACCAACTGAGGCTGCTCTGGAGAAAACCGACCGTCCCTGAGGTCGATGAAAGACTCGGGGATGGCACATTGACCCATGCTGAGAGGAGCAACTTCAGCATCTCGCCTTCCGCCGAGGAGAAGTCGCTCGCGATCGAGTTCAGAATGCCGCCGCTGACGGCCCCGGCGGCTGCACTCGCTGCGCCTTGGCCCACCGAACAGATCGGGCCGGCGACGACACACACGGTCGAGAGCGCGGACATCACACACCTCCCCACAGGACAAAGCCGACCGGAGAGGACACGATCTGTTGGTTGGGAGAGTCGGTGCCGTCGGCTTGGAGCACCAGTTGCCAATCGTTGCCATCCCAGGCGACGCTCAGTGTGCTGACTTGGTACGAACCGTCCGGGCGCGCTGTGAGCAGTTGGATCACTGCCGTCGAGGTGGTGTAGCTCACGAACTGGAATCCGGTCAGTTGCAGATAGGTCCCGGGTTCCGGATTCGTTGGATTGGTGAGCCCGTCGGCTTCCACCAAGGCGAAGAATTGTGCCCTCCCGGGCGTGTTCGCCACATCGGCTTGGGTGACGGCCACGAAGTTCGGTTCGATCAGGTGACGAAAGTCGATCTGGACCATCGCCACCAAGGCGCCAGTTGGCGTGTGGGCGAATCCCGAGGGGATCCCGTCTGCAACGCTGACTGGGCCGGCGCCGGCCGAGAAGGGAAGGGCCACGGTGTCGATGATCTGCCAGGTGACACCTGGGGGTGGCGAATCGGGCACGCTCTGGTCGAGGGAAGACGGTGATGCGGTGGCAGACGGGGAGGGAATGCTCGGCGACGATGCGGCCTGCTTGGTCACCGGGTGATGGTGAGACCCAGCGCGGAGGGATTGTCCCGGAGAAGCGACTACCCAGACCGCCAGCGCGGCAAGGAAGCCCGTAGCGATGACGGGCACCAGCCAGCGCGGACGGGCGCTATTGACCTCGTCGGAGATACCACCTTGTCGGATCGGGTGCAGTCTCAAATCAGTGCCCCGACGACCCCGGAACCAGCCGCCACCAGAATGCAGGCAGCGAGTACCCAGGCGAGGCCGCTCATGTGTTCACCGCCGATGCCCTGGCGATGGTGGAGCGCCATGCGCCCGGCTACCAGCAACACGCCGGTGACGCAGAGTGCACAGACCACCCAGGACACGTAGCCCATGGCCGTGACGATGCCTTGGGTCCCGGGGGGCTGGATCCCGGTGCCCGGGTCGACCACTGCGAGCAGGGCGGTCTTGGTGATGAGAAGGGCTGCCGTAGTCATAGGTGCTCCTGTTTTGGTTGGATGGTCGGACGGATGGACGATCGAAGAAGACGGGCAAGGCGGTTTGGTCGGTGGGGAACGGTGGGCCAGGGACTCGACGGATGTGTCCGCCAGGACTCCATCCACGGGATGGGCCAGTGGTTGGGGTAGCCGCCGAGGATGAGGGCAGTCAGCTCGACCAGCGGTTTGACCAAAGAACCGGGGCGGTCGGCCACCACTACGAGCCCGAGGCAGGTCCAGGTCGGGGCTCCGCAAAGCTCGCCTGCGGCAAGCCGCTGGGCGGCAATGAGGCCGTCGGCCGAGGATCGACAGACCACGAGGGTTGGCAAACCCGTCCTGCTCGTCGTCCCGAGATCGGCTCCGCCGAGCTCCCTAGCAAGCGTGGTAACGCCAGCTCCAGAATGTGCCCCCCGCCATGCCCACTTTGGACTCTGGCCGAGGGCGAACCCCGAGATCAGCGGCACAGCGGGTCGGGGCATAGGGGACGGGGATGTCGTCAACGTCCCCGCATCTCGTGCCAGGGCACGGTGCGGCAGTTGCTGAGAGCCGGAACCCGCGGTCAGAGTGCTCACTGGGTGGTCTCCGTCATCTTCACCTGCCAGGGGGCAGCGAGGGAGGTGCGCGAGACCACGAGATAGGTCACCCAGACCTCCGCCTGCCCCACCCACAGGTCCGCGCCGTCACGTGTGACCGCGCCGTGTGGTGCCGCACCGCCGTCCAGCGATGCCGCGCTGCTCGCTGACGCTGTGTTGTTCAGTGACACTGTGCTGTTCGGTGACACTGTGCCGTGGGGTGTGACCGTGGCCACTACCTTGCGGTAGGCAGTGAATGGGGTGTCCATCGGGCCACCGGGATCGGCCTCGATGCTTGCTGACACCGTCGTTGTCGCTTGGTGCGCTGCCCAGACTTCCCACATCGCCCCAGGAGCACCAGTCGGCGGGTGACGTCGGATCGAGGCCGCATAGCTCGATGTCATGTAGGCACTGGCGGCCAGCTCACCCGCGTACCACCCGGCATCGGCTGTGGTGTCGACGGTCCAGGTCGCCTGTACCTCCGCAATCGCCACCGCGCTGGCTGAGTGGAGATTGACGTCCGCCACAGGAGAGGGGATAGGCGCCGTCGCTGCCGACGGATGAGAGTCGGTCGACGTGATCGGAGTCGTCCGGTGGTCGTTGGGTGTGGGCAGAGGCGTCAGCGCCGTGGAACACGCAGTTCCTCTTACGGCTAGGGCACAGAGAGCCACGGCCACAGACCGCTTCATCCGAAGCTCCGGATCACCGAAGGCACGCCCTGCCAGTAGGAGTTGAGCGTGTCCACCCGAACGACAGCGCCCGTGTCGGGGGCGTCGATCATCTCGTCGTTGCCGATGTAGATGCCGATGTGGTCGAAGTCGGTCGGATCGGCGCCGAGGGCAAAGGCGATTACGTCACCCGGCTGGATATCGGCTGGTGCGACCAGCGTGCCCATCGTTGCCTGCAGTTCCGAGGAGTGCGGGAGCAAGATCTGGCCGCTGGACGCTTGGGCGACTGCAAAGAGGACGAGGCCAGAGCAGTCGAAGCCGATCGTGTTCGCACCTGATGTGATCCCAATGGTCGGACCGGACGCGTTCCCGCCACCCCATGAATACGGAACACCGAGCTCGCCGGTGGCGGCAGCCACGACCATCTGTCCAAACGAGGAGGAAGGGGAACTCGAGCCGAGGGAGGCTGTGTAGATCGGAACGAGTGACTCCACTTGGCCCACGTAGGCCTCGGTCTCCGGATACGGCGGGATTCCTTGGAACGCCAGAACCGCGCCGACCCCGGCGTTGTAGGCGGCGAGCATGAGCGACACAGGTGTTTGGCCGGTGAGCCCGGAGGCGTCGGCCAAGAGCGCGCAGTCGTAGCGGCCCATGGCTATCACTGCGTCGACTGGGTTGAAGGGCGACACGTTCCCCGTGCCGTCGTCATTGCGCGCATAGGTGGCGAACGTGGCTGGCAGGAACTGGGCTATGCCCTCTGCCCCCGCAGGGGAGACCGTAGATGGGTTCCAACCGGATTCCGCCTCGATCTGAGCGGCCAGAAGCGGGGCAGAGATTCCGGGGCACAGGGAGCCGGCCTCATCGAGGACCGGGATTAGGGCGGGGATCGGCACAACCGAAGTGGCGAGGACGGCGGCGGACGATGAGTTGCTGGCACCGTTGGCCGCTACAGCCACCAGCCCCACGACCCCGAAGACGAGAGCGCAGAGCGCTCCGCCGATCACCGTCATCGTGGTCGTCGCCACGACCCGGCCCTTCGAGATTTCCTCACACGAAGAACTGGGCCGGGGAACGACACTTGTGACGAGAAATCTGGAAAGTCTTGCGAGGTGTTTCCAGAACCGTGGCCTATGGCCCAGTTCTTTCTATGAGCCTTCCTCGGAAACACACACGCGCCGGACGGACGACCGTCACCCGGATCGATGCCACTACCCAAGCGTGTCGGCCGAAGGCCGACTACCTCTTCGGAGAGGCGCTCGGGGCGGCACCCTCGAAAGACCTTCTTCGCTCGGCGAAGGATGCACTGTTGCCGCTACGGGGCCACCCAGGACGGATCGGCCGGGCGGTGATCGTCCTGCTTGAGGGAAGCGAATCACCAACGGACTATGAGGACGCGGTCAGTGTCTTGTTGCACGCCGCCCGGGGCGGCAAGGAAGGCGCATCAGGCCGTGTGGGCGAGTGGGCATACGACTGGGAGTCCGACCCGGTGATCGCCCTCCTCACGAGGCCCTCGGGAGTCCAGCTGATCTTTCCCGGCATCGACGACTTAGCACAGGGCTATGGCGAACTACGTCGACCTTGACTCGCTCTCCGCCAGCACCCTGCGCCACCTCGCTGCTCTACGCGAGGAACGCGATCGGGCTCGCTACATCGACTACCAGGCCATGGCGGATGAGCGGGCAGTGATGCTTTGTGAAGGACGAAAGCCGACCATTGGGTGGTATCAACGCCGACTTCGCCGGACCGGCCTCGGCGTCAGGATTGAATAGGCGAAGACGGCATCCCTGGGGGGCAGTTGCCCCCCAGCCCCCCCCGGTTTCACCAGGACAGGTGAGACAACGGCTCCGCGAGCCTCCACCGGAGGATCGCTCGCCTGGGCGACCTGAGGTCGGCAGCTTGTACGGTCGAGAGGTTGTTCGCGGAGGAAGGAGAAGGGGTTCAGATAAGTCTAGGCGATTGCCTTTGCAGAGGCTACCCGATAGACTATTATGGTGAAACCGATCAGCACCAAGGCCTTGCGCACCCTGCTTCAATCGATGGGCTGCGAGAAGGTGGCGGTGGTCGGCTCCCACGAGAAGTGGCGGGGGCCAAAGGGACACACGTGCACGATCAAAGCGGGCGTCAAGCAGCAGGCTCCCGGCACCGTGCGGACAATCCAGGCGAGTCTGGCTCCGGAGTTCGGTGAGAAATGGATAGAGGAGGGACGATGAAGACCTACACGGTGCGATGCGAATGGGACTCCACCGGCTGGTGGGTGGTGACGGTGCCCGAACTGCCTGGGGCGGTTAGCCAGGCGCGACGGCTGGATCAGGTGTCAGGTGACGTCGCCGAAGTGGTCGAACTGATGACAGGGGAGAAGCCTGGCACGTACGCGATTGAGATCGAGACGGTCTACCCCGGCGCTGCAGGTGCAGCGGCCCGCGAAGCCGTCGCATTGCGGCGGCAAGCCGAGGAGATCGGCACTGCGGCGAGCGATGCGGTGCGCAACGCAGTACTCGCCCTCCGGAGTGAAGGCCTTACCCTGCGGGATTCGGCAACGCTGGCAGGGGTCAGTTACCAGCGGGCGCAGCAGATCGAGCGCTCAACGCTCAAGCACGCTGGTTAAAGGGTTCGCCCGGCATCTCAAATGGGTCACGAAGCTAGTGCCTCGACCGGCAACGTCTGCCCCTTTTTGACCAGCCTCCTGTCGACGAGTGACGTGCGTAGAACGCCTAACTTCGATCATTCGTCCGACCCCTTGCTGGCATGACTGAAGCGGAGGACCCGGCGGCGTGGGCACGGATGATGATCGAGCGCCACGGTGTCACCATCGAGCTTGAGAAGCTGACCGCCGACGCGGAGTCGATGACCGCAGAGGAGCGGGCCGAGTTCGAAGTCATCTTCGAGCACCTGGCGTTCATCGAGGCGGGCGGGCCGCTCAGGACCTAACCCCCCCACTCCGATCGATTGCGGGGCACAGGGGCAAACGTGACGGGTTCAGCTGTTGGGAGTCGCCGCTGGGAACCCCCTCGCCCTTAGAACGCAGTAACAGCTAGGTTGGGATTGTCGCTTCGGGGAGTGGGTCCGCCACCCGCCAAGATCCGAAGCTGCACAGCCAGTCTCCTCCCGCCAGGAGACTGGCGCGCCCGTCGAGCGGTGGTACTGCCACCCAGCGCTTCTGGCCCGGCACCTACGCCTCGGCCAACTCCGGTCAAGTACCGTGCAGGTCCGTGAGCGGGCAATCTATCGCAACCTTCGCCACCCTCGGTGTGGCCGCAGTTGCAGCGGCAGCAAGCATCGCCACCTACCGTCAGGGCAAGCGCGCCGAGAAGCGGGCCACCGAGCGCCACGATGTCACCTTGGTGGCCGAGGTCGAGGACCGCGACGTAACGGTTTCGCACGTTGGAGTGGACCAGGCCCGCGACGTCACGCTGATTGTCCGGTGGTACGAAAACACCGTTCGTGCGCACCGTGCCATCATGGCCAACGGCGATGAGCTCGGCGTGCAAATCGACCGCCTCCAGTATGTTCCCGGCATCGGAACGACCATGCCCAACGTCTGCGTCACGGTCACCCGGAGAACCGAGAGTGGATCACCCCGAGAGTGGTCAACAGTCACCGGGTGATCGGATGACGCTGCGCAACGCCGGCACCTAACCCCGACCCCGACCGTTTGCGGGGCACAGGGACGAACGTGCGCCGGGTCAGTCCGGGGTTGCTGCCGGGAGCCCGAGGTCATGCCTGACAAGAGCGACCGCAGACTTGGTTGACGCGAGGTCGCGCTGCAGTGTGGCAGTCCAGCCTGAGGCATCGAGCAGATTCACCGACGAGAGGCCCTGGAGATCTCCACTGACGGCGCTGGTATCACCGATGAGAGTATGAACGTCCGCAACGGCGTCGGCAGGCCACTGGTCGTTCGTGAGCGTTGTGTTGAGGGTCTGCAGTGCAGTGATAGCTGGCTGAGCGTCAGCCTCAGCCTCAGCGTTCGTGGTGCTGCTCGTCCAACTGTTGGCCGTATTCGAGAATGTCGTCAGAGCAGCATTCGCGAGTGCTACTGCCGCTAGGTAGGCGGCACCAGCCGCAGCAGAGGAGATCGTGGTCGACGTTGTCGACCGGGGAACCGTGGAGGTCGTAGTCGTAACTGCCGGTTGGCTCGAGCCGGTTGACGAGCAGGCGGCCAAAACCATGCTTGCCAGCACCGTTACCGCGATCGCCCCGCGTCTAACCCTCATTCCTCACCGCCCTCTCCGCCGTACTGGCAACCCAAGCAACCTAGCTCCGGGGTGTGTCACCTGTTCGCTAGTGGCAGGCTGAAGGTTCCGCCACCCGGTTTCTCGGGCCAGGCTATATATTCCGGCCGAATCTGGGGTCAAGGGTGGCTGGAGAGATGCCGACCGCCCCACTCTGAGGGTGCTTGCGGACCGTCAGCGCATGCATAGGTGCCGTTCTGCGCTGCTGGTTGGATGGCGATGACCGTCGTTCTGTCGCGACGTTCTGCGCGAGTGGGAGTGTTCTGCTGCACCTACGGCATGAGCTGCCAGGTGCGGCACTGTGGACCTTGCGGTTTGGACGGGCAGGTCACCGTGCTTGCTCCTGTTGAAGCGCCCAGGCACAGTAGCTACCTGAGATGCTGTCCGTGGCCAGATGCGAGCTGCCTCCACTTGCTACTGGACCTTCCCCTGAGTCCAGGTCAACCCAGCATCGTGCGTTTCCAGCAAATGGACACCTGTGCTTCCATCCTCGCCGACGAATCCGGTCACTGCATCGGCGAAGTAGATCGGGTACATGTCGTCTGTCGAACCGGGCGTCGTGTGGAGTACCTCCGCCCAGGTCCGGTTCGTCGTATCCCAGCGCCATAGCTGTGATCCGCCAGTGATGTAGAAGAGGACACCGTGACCGTTTGTTCGGATGGCACCCGACCAACCAGCGGATGGTGGACCAGCAACGAGCGGGCGCCAACGCTGACCGTCATCCGTCGAGATGGCGAATCGGTTGTCGGCGGCGGTGTCACCTCCGAAGCACAATCCAACGAGCACTCCGGGAGTCAATGATCCGACAGGATTGCACGAGGACTCAACGCCGCGGAACGGTCCTGCGGTGGTGGTGCTGTAGGTGTGGCCCGGTGTGGCGATGTAGGCGGTGTGATCAAAGGCATCCAGACGAGATCCGGAACCTTGGCCCGATCCAGACGACAGGGTCTGAGCGGAACGCCGCCAGGTCGTGTCGAAGGCTGATCGGTAGAACAGGTGAAATGAAGCACAGGGAAATCCACCACAGGAATCCACCAGTGCCCACACTCGATTCCCCGACGATGCCAGGGTGGTGACGACACCACCAAGGTGAGCCTGCGACCATCTCTTGCCGCCGTCGTTGGTACTCCACAGCTCACCGGCCTGCAGGTACCAGCCTCGGGTCGCACTGGTGAAGCGCACCTTGACCACCCCGCCGTACTGGAACCACACCGCTGCACCGGGGACGAGGGCGGCCGCCATGTTCGGGGGAGACACATTGCTCCAGGTGCGGCCACCGTCGACCGTTCGGACAATGTGGGGATTCGACTCGTAGCAGTAGCCAATGCACCCGGTGGCGATCCAACCGTGGTTGGCGTCGACGAAATTGATATCAGTCGGACCTTTCCCAATCGCCACTGGTGTCCCAGCGGAGGCCGACACATTGGGGGGCGGTGCGCTCGGCGCTCCAGCGTTGCCGGAAGGAGAGCGGAGGCTCCGAGCTGCATTGCCGCCAAACCCTCCGGCCAACCAGGTGAGAAGCAGTCCGACCACTAACAACACGGCCATGACGATCGCCGTCCAGATCCGTCGTCTCCGGTGGCGTCGTCGAGCCTCCTCGATGAGCGCCTGGGCGGGTTCAACTGACGTACTGCCCGATGGCCGTTCCTCGACCAGGCTGGGTCCCCCAGACTGCATCATGGTGATACTCTAACTATCACTATGTTGAATGTCCAGGTTGATGCCAGTAGCTCCGTCCCCCTCAACGAGCAGGTAGCAGGCCTCATGCGGCGGGCCATCGCCGAGGGCGAGGTAGGTCCAGGCGAGCGCCTTCCTCCGGCCCGGGACCTGGCTGCCGTTCTCGGCGTCAACTCCAATACGGTGCTGCGTGCCCTTCGGGCGCTCCGGGATGAAGGGCTCTTGGAGTTTCGCCGTGGCCGAGGGATCACGGTGGCCGGGGAGGCTCCGACCAAGGGCCTACTGATCACCCGGGCACGAGAGCTGGTGGCGTTTGCCCAGCGGCAGGGCTACCGGCCCGATGAAGTCATCCAGATCATCGAGAGCTTCCAGTGAGCCGATCAAGGACGCCGTTGCCATGATTGAGGGCGAGGAGCGGCAACTAACTTTAGGTACGGCGCCCACCCCGAGGTGGCAACCTTGATCTCCGGTTCGCGGCGAGGGTAAGTCCGCTCAACGCCGAGCATGCTTTCAATCCGGGAGCGGACGCGGAGGTGCCGTTCTGCGCTGCGGCCACGATGGCGACGGCCGTCGTTCTGGCGCGACGTTCGGCGCCCGAGCGGGTGTGGTCAGCGGCGTCACGACACCGGCCACCGAGCGCGGTTCTGCATGCTTTGCAGTTGGGGCAGGCGGCCTCCGTGTTTGCTCCTGTTGCGGCGCCCGGAACAACACTTCCGGGCGTGTGGACAAGTCTCAGGTGGTACCTTCCATCTGTGCCGACACGAGCCGTTGATGCTCGACTGACGAATTCACTTTCGTTGTTGACGGGCGCTGCATTGATGGTGGCCGCTGTCGCCGGAGTAGCAAGTCACCACCACTCCTTCCGTTGGGTCTGGATGGCAATAGGTATCGCTGGCCTGTTTATCGTGGTGGTTTCCCTTATCCAGAGAAGCCGCATCCGAAGGGAAGCGAAATAGCGGCCTGTCCCGAACACCGGTTAGGTGGCGCACACTTTCAGAGCCAGCATCCCGAGATATGGCACAAAGGACGTGCATGCCCGCTAACGGGACAACGGGGCGTGTGAAAGGCCACGCCGAGGAGTAGGTTCCTCACATGGATGAGGCCCGAGCGGAGGGCCGATCGAAGTCATCATCCCGTCGATTGAAACGTTTTGCCCTCGCACTGACAGTGATCGCACTCGGGTGGCTGGTCATTGCAGTAGTGGATTCAATCCGGCACCACACAAACTGGATTCCCTATGCATTTGCCGTTGCATTCGGAATAGCAAGCATCTGTATGCGAGTTACTGGATCCCGGCAAGGCCCGACGCTCACCTGAGCGCCTTGCCCCCTATCACCGGCTTTGGGCGCATGATCAAGGTCCGGGTGCTTGCTGGACGCGAGCTGCCACACTCCGGCACTTCTGCCGCACCCCGGTG
>PLSY01000148.1 GCA_003164275.1 Acidimicrobiaceae bacterium
GTCACGTCGACATTCTCATCAACAATGCTGGCGTCGCCTTGCTCGGACCAAGCAGCGCAGCCACCGAGGCGGAGTTCGACGAGACCTTTGCACTGAACGTCAAGATTCCGTTCTTCCTCGTTGCCTCACTGGCGCCAGCTATGGCCGAACGTGGATGGGGTTCGATCGTCAACATCTCCACGATGGTGGCCAGCTTCGGACAGGCCGGCATGGCCATGTACGGCGCCAGCCGAGCAGCTCTCGAGCTCTTGACCAAGGCCTGGGCCGCCGAATACGGCTCGAGTGGTGTTCGGGTCAACGCCGTCTCCCCCGGCCCAACGCACACCCGGATGATGGAAGCAGTCCCCGAAGAGATGGTGAACCAGCTCGCGGCACTAGCACCAGCAGGTCGCGTGGCTGAGCCCGAGGAACTGGCTGCGGCGATCGTCTTTCTCGCCAGCGATGATGCCAGCTTCGTCCTCGGCGTCACTCTGGCAGTCGACGGAGGCCGAGTAGCGACGTAACGCCTGTGGGCGTCGACGTTTACGAGTGAAGTCCTAGAACACAGATCACAAATACTACGAAGGAATATCAACATGAGCGCATACGTAATTGTCGAGTTCACGGTCAAGGACCCAGATGTTTACCGTGAGACGTACGCCCCAGTTGCAGGGCAAACAGCCAAAGAGCACGGAGGTGAGGTGATCGCCGCCGGTACCTGGGAAGTCCTGGACGGCCATGGCTCGCTCACTTCGGGAGCACTCGTGCGGTTTACTGACCGTGAGACGGCCCTCAAGTGGTACAGCTCGCCTGAGTATCAGCAGCTGATCGAAGTCCGAGGTATCGCGATGGATGTTCGTTTCAGCTTGCTCGACGGCCTCCCTACGTCCACAGAGGGTGAGAGGGAATCAGCGTGAGCACACCTTCAGGCAAGACGGTGCTCATCACGGGCGCCAATGTCGGGATCGGCAAGGATGTGGCCCGGCAGCTGGCGTTACGTCCTGAGATCGGCCGCATCTATCTGGCGTGTCGGAACCAAGATCGAGCGTCAACGGCAAAGGCCGATCTCGAAGCCGTCACCGGCCGACGCGTCTTCGACATCATTCTCATGGACGTCGCCGATCTCGGTTCGGTCCGCGCTGGCCTAGCAGCCATCGACGGATCCCTCGACGCGTTGGTCATGAACGCTGGTGTAATCGGCAACGAGACCTTGATGGAATTGACCACTGACGGGGCCACCACACTGTTCGCAACGAATGTTCTCGGGCATGCCGTTCTCCTCGAAGGGCTCCTGTCCCAGAACCGACTCAGCGAGGTAGCGGTGTTCGCTGCAAGTGAAGCAGCCAGGGGAATTCCGAAGTTGGGGTTCAAACGGCCAACCTTCGTCTCAACCTCTACCGATGAACTCACTACCGTCATCGACGGAAGCTATTTCGCTGACAGAAAATACGATCAGAACCTCGCCTTCGGTCAGGTCAAGTACATCGGGGCTTTGTGGATGGCCCACTTGGCGCGCCAATACTCCGACCTCCGCTTTATCACTGTGAGCCCCGGCAACACCACGGGCACCGAAGCCGCCGCCGGCGCGGCGCCACCGCTACGCTTTGCGGCCAAACACATCATGCCCCGTCTCGGTATTTCCCACGAACTTGACGTCGGCTCGAAGCGGCTCGTCGACGGAGTCACCGACCCGAAGCTTTCGAGTGGCGTGTTTTACGCCAGTGCGGCCGGCAAGTTGAAGGGTCCCATGGTCGACCAAGCGGAGATCTTCCCGGACTTGGCTAACCCGTCCTTTCAGGACCACGCCAACGAGGCCATCCNNAGTAACGGCCGTTTAGGGATGCTGGTGAATTTCTAACGTCCTGTTCAGTCGGTCTTTGCGTCCACTGAGTTCTCTTCAGTAATCCCCAGAATCCTGGAGTTCAGGAGCAAAACCAGTAGCAAGAATGGGTTTGGTGGAACGCCTGAAGCTAGTTGGCCCCATTGGGACCACTAGCGGCTTCAATCGGACCGATGATCAGAGTCGAGCTTGAACGCATCGAGGCACTTGAGCTTCTTGGGATGACCTTGGCTCATCTCAACGATGCCGAAACCAAGGCCGAGACGTCGCCCAGAGTGCCGAAGCCAATGACAATCCGGGACAAGCTTGCTCTCGGGCTGAGGGAGGAACTGTGAGCTATAGCGATGTCGAGGTTTCTGCGGCTACTGCCGCGATGGACAAGTACCGAGGCGGAGAATCTGGCGAAGCCGGTGCCGCTCTTGTTGTGGTGGGCCTCTGTTCAGCCCGAGCTGCCAAAGAATCAGAGTTTCGTGACGACATGATTCGGGTTGCCCATCGGGCCGGAGTGTCGATCCGTCAACTCGCCGACGTCTCGGGCCTCGGTCGCAAGGCCGTCACGGCGATCGTCACCTCTGATGCCGCCGTGCCGGATTGACTGACTCGAAAATTGGCGACCGGTCCAGCTCGTGCAGTATCCCGGTCAACCAGCAGGGGCGGATCAGCTTCGATCGGCTCGACTCTGGCGCCGAAGACGACGCGTTGGTCGACTATCACTGAGAGGAGACCCGTGATCGCGGCTGCGACCATTTCGCCGATCCATCCGGGAGGAGGTGTTGATGGAGGAGCACCTCGAGCCCTGGGCGTGAGACAGCGTCGCCCTTGCCATCGGATTCTCGCGA
>PLSY01000389.1:0-3383 GCA_003164275.1 Acidimicrobiaceae bacterium
CGCCTGGGCCAAGAAGGCGGGCGTCCTCCGGGTGGTCCACGGCAAGGTCGTCTCCACCAAACAGGGACTTGGCCTGGCCGACGGACTCGCCGGATCGTTCGACCGTGCGGTGGATGCCCTGATGGCCATCGGCCCGCTCAGCTCCCAGCGCTTCCCGGACAACTGGTTCGGCTGGCCAGAGGTCGACCGCGTGCTCGACCATCTGAGCGCCCACCTCCTCATCGCCCCNNTGCTCGACGCGTTCAGCTTCCAGATGGACGACGACCGGGTGGCCCAGCGGGTGGCCGGCGATGTCAGCGACATCATGGACGCCTTCGAACTGGCCGGCGTCATCCGCCGGATCGACACCACCGATCCGGGCGACATCGGACGGAGGTCGGGAGGATTGGTGGTGCTCACTCCGGCCGGTGTTGTCTGCGTTCGTCGGCTGCTGTCCGAGGCCGGCTACGAGACCCCCACGGCCGGCCGATTCGCCGACGCCAGCGCCTTGGAACTCCTCCTGGGCACCGACGGGGACGACTTCCCCGCCGTCTACGGCGAGGTGATGGCGTGGAGGGCTGCCCGCCAACCCGAGCAGGCCGCCGCCGAGATGGCCGACGCGGTGCGGAACCTCGACGACCCGGCGCTGACCAATCTGGGCCTGGCCATCATGGGCGAGATCGGTGTGGACGTGGCCGAACCGTACGTCCGAGCGTTGGTGTCGGAACCCGGTCTTCGGGGATTCGCGCTGTGCTGGCTGGTCGACGAGGGCCTGGCCGACGAGGGTGAGCTGTTCGATCCGGCCGACGTGCACGGGTTCGTCGACATCCTCGGTCGACGCATGGTCACCGGGGGACCGGACAGTTTGGTTGCCACCCTGGCGCTGGTCGGGGACCACGGGCACCAGGTCGAGGTAATCAACCAGATGTGGAACGCCCCGTCGCCCGTCACCGACCTGGTCCTGATGGGGATCTCCGAGGTGCACTCAGTTAAGGTGGTGTCGAAGTCGGCCCGCAAGGCGCTGTTCAAGCGGCGCAGCTCGTGGCAGCGCCAGTGAGCGTCCCATGCCCTAATGCACGTCGATCGACCGCTGACCCCTGTCTCGAAGGCAACCATCGTGCAGTGACTCGTTCAGTGGGGTCTCCAATCGAGATCCGCCCGCATGACCCAACCCACTGGGTCGGCGGTGATCCTTCGTTCGATCAGCCCACGAGGCTAAAGTTCCGCCAGATGGCCTTGCCTGGACCAGTTCAGTTTTGCCTGCGACCCGAGTTGGGTGTTGGGGCTTGGCATGGCTGAACAGATCCCTCCAGCCGGTCTGGCGCCGTTACCGGATTTTGAGGATCCGCCGGTGGTTGAGGTGGCGCTCGGAGTCCAATTTCGCCCAATACCCGCCCTTCGACCGGTAGAACTCGCTGGCCTACGTGAGCAGTGGCGCAACGAGTTTCCCATCGTCACCGATCAGCCACCGGTTCCCCCTGCTATCGAGCAGCCGACTTCCGGACCAAGCTCTGTACAGTTGGTCTTCGGACCGGCCCTGCAAACCCGACTGTGGTTCCTCGGCGCAGACGAGTCGATGTTGATTCAAGTCCAGCATGATCGCCTCACAGCCAACTGGCGGAAAATCGGGGATTCGCCATACCCCCGCTATCCGGCCGTGCGACAGCTCTTCGAGGATCGGTTTGCTGACCTAGCAGCCTTCCTGACCGACAGGGAGATCGGGAATATCGACGTGACCCAGGTGGAGGTCAACTACACGAACGCGATCGAGTTGGGGGGTGATCGACTGGGGCATCTCGATGCCGTCCTTCGGCATTGGGCCCCTCCGGAGGGGCATCACCTGGGGGTACCGGAGGAGGCTCGGATTGCCCTCGTGTTCCCAGTGACCGACATGGGAAGGCCACCGGTTCGGATGTACGTAGGTGTCGATCCCGCACGTCAGATCGGTCGCGAGCCGTTCGCCTTCCTGACGCTTACTGTTCGTGGAGCTCCGACGGCTGGCGACCTGGGGGCAACGCTAGAATTTATGGATGGGGCCCACGTTCACGTGGTCAACAGTTTCGCCGAACTTACCCCGCCCGAAATGCACGAGACTTGGAGGAGGACGCGTTGACCCATCTTCTTGACCGCCCGATCGCCACAGGCTCGACGATTTTTCCGTCTGCGCGTGCGGGATGGCCCGAGGCGCAAGAGGAGGAGGAGTTCTATCTGCGGACTGTCCCAGCCCTCTCGGAGCGACGCCTTTTCGTCCAGCTGCTCCCCCAGGACGGCAACTTGCGGTGGCTCGCTGACTATGTCCAAAGCGAAATCAATAGGCTGCTCTCCCTCGACAAGAGGTGGGACGGCCACCGGGCCCGGCCCGTCACAGATGAGGCTGCCGGATCCTCTATCTCCATCGTCTTCAGCCTGTGCGACGAAATCTCACTTCCGCCTCAGTTCTTCCCACTTCCGGATGGAGGAGTCCAGATCGAATGGCACGTAGCCGGCGCGTCAGTGGAGATCGAGGTGGACTCGATGGGGGGCGCTCACGCGCTTGCGACCGACAGTGTCGGGTCTGCACTAATTGATCAGGATCTCGACTTGCCCGATTTGGTGACGCTGGCACCGCTACGAGATGCCGTCCGGCAGCTTTCTCTTCGCGTCGTCAGGGGTCGATGATTGGTGTCCACCGGAGCAAATCCGGTAGCTGGCGAGGCCGAGCAGATGGGCAAGCCAGCGATCCCAGATCACGACCGTGTCCTCCGTCGCCTTTCGGACAGCGGCCCCAACATGATCGCGGTCGACGTACTCACCGGCGATCGACGTCCGTCGAGCGGTGCTTTCAAGCCAGACGAGGACGGCCTATCCGTGTTCCGGGAGGCAGTTCTCGATGAAGCACAGATGACGGCTGCCGACGTGGCCGTGTCGCCGCAGAACCTTGTTGTCGCTCTTTCGATCGCCGAGGTTCGCTCAATCGCCCCGCTGGACGTTCGCGACGATCCGTGGCCGATAGACGTTCCCGATCCGGCACACCCTCGATATGCTGCCCATGCTCTCATCACTGGATGGGATGGTCTTGGCAAGGGCGAGCGCCTCCGCCGACAGAAACAGCTCTCGCGGCTTCCGTCGTTGGCATTCATCCATCCGTGAACTGGTCCTCATGACCATCTCAGAAATTTGTGCCAACGATCCTGGTAAACAGTCGGAACGACCATCTCAATGTGGGATCTTGAGGAGCGACAGACCTTCTACGTCGTGGTAGATCCCGTCGATGGCAGCCAGTTCGAGGCCATACGCCAGTGCCGTCGCCGCAACCCATCGGTCGGCAGTATGGACCTTCTGGTGAATAGCGTGGCCGTTGTGCTTGGCCCATGCCGTGAGGTCGACGTACTCCCGCTGTACCGCGTCGGCTACTTGGATCCGCG
>PLSY01000389.1:3456-4885 GCA_003164275.1 Acidimicrobiaceae bacterium
GGCAACAGTGTCAACCGCGAATCTCCGCCAGGAACTCCTCGACTTCCGCAGGTCCGATTCCAGGTATCCCGCCACTCGGCATCGGGCCGGAGGCCGACACCTCGAGCGGTAGTTCTGTCGACCAGCTGGCTGGCACCTCCTCAGGTGACAGCGTGGGCTCGACGATCCTGACCAGACGGGTGTCATCATGTTCGGCCGCTCCGGTCGCCACCACCCTTTGCCCGATAAGGAGAGCTGCTGCATCTACGTCAACTACATCTTCCAGGTTGATGTCATGTCCGACATCGTCGCGGACTCGAAATCGCCGCGCCCGGAGATCGACCTTGTCGAGGCGTCCAGTGACGGAAGCCGTCTCCGTCTGGCGTCTGTTGTCGACATTCCACACCGAGTCGTCGAGTTCGGTGACGGCGATGACCTGGCTCGCGACCACGTTGTCATTGCCCCACGATGCGGTCATCCGAGTGGCGCCGGCAGTTGTCAGGTGGGAGACGAACTTCCCGATTGACTCCTTCACGAGTGGGCTGGCCCACCCCGGCGGGTCGTTCGTGGCGATGGCGAAGAATGTCTCCTCGAGGCGTCGGGCAACAATGTCATCGTCGCTATCCAGCAGGGGAAGAGTGGAATCATCACCCAGCCGAAGCTTGAGCACCGTNNACGTGGCTGGGGGATCGACCAGGACCCTCGGCCCCTGCCACCTGCCGTGCGATCCGTGTGGCAGTCAGTTGCAGGGCGCTACCAATGTCTGTCAGGTCGCGGAGTGAGATCTCTCCACTGGGACTGCTGATTCCCTCAAGGCGCAACTCGTAGTTTCTGCTCGTCACGGTCACCTCCCCGCTCTACGCGCTCACAGGCTACCGGTAGGGCGCTACTACCTCCGGTTCTCGCCGGCACGGCCATGATGGCCAAGTCGAGTGCCGAGGCGAGGGAAACCACGGTGGAGAGCGTCGGATTGGCATGGTTTCCAGAGAGCAGGCGGCGGATGGCCTCCGGGCGGACACCGATACGGCGGGCAAGTTCTGCCTTGCTCAATCCGAGTTCAATACGCCGGTCCTCGATCGTGTGAACGACACGGTCGACGTCGTCGATGCGGCGGCGAGCGACCTTGTATGCGTCTGCGACATCGGGTTCTTCGAGGCGGTCAGCGAAGTACCGCTCTGCCCCGGTTGGTGTTCTCACCGCCATTCCCTCCTCACCCAAGCGTAACAAGTATGTTACGTTATGAACAACTGGCGGTCTCTCTACTCATTTCCACCCAATGTCTGGGATATCGCACTAAACCGCACATATGTGCGAAAAAGTGCGATAATAGATCCCATGGAGTACGGGAACCCGGTGGAGGCGGTGATTCCAGGAGTGCAGGGGCGTGTCCTGGCCGTGCTGGCTCGGACCGAAGCCGAGTTGACCATGCGGTCGGTCGCCGAGCTGGCGG